>JANMBN010000291.1:0-27724 GCA_031360485.1 Betaproteobacteria bacterium
CGTGACCTGCGCGCCCCGGCGCGCCAGGAGCGCGGCGAGATACCCGCTGCCCGTCCCGATCTCCAGAACGCTCTCTCCCTGCGCCAGCTTCAACTCCTGAACGACGCGGGCCTCCATCTTCGGAGCCCACATTCTCTCGCCGTCGCCCAGCGGAATCTCGAGATCCGCGAAAGCCAGCAACCGGTAGGCGGCCGGGGCAAAGTCCTCACGCGGGACGGCGAAGAGCAGGTCGAGAACATCCTGATCCAGCACGTCCCACGTGCGGACCTGCTGTTCGACCATGTTGAAGCGCGCGCGCTCGAAATCCATGACGATACCCACGCCGGTCATTATCGCACGTCGCCCGCGTCGCGACCTCGTTGCGCCACCGGCGCGAGCCTAGCTGCTAATCGGCGTGCGCCGGCGCGGTGTGCGCCGCCGCCCGCTTCGCGGCGCGCCGCGCACGGTGGCGCTCCGTCAACGCGTCGAGGTACGTATACAGAACGGGAACGACGACGAGCGTCAGCAGCGTCGAGGTGATCACGCCGCCGATGATCGCGCGGCCCATCGGGGCCTGCGTCTCGCCGCCCTCGCCCAAGCCCATGGCGAGCGGCAGCATCCCGCCGATCATCGCCGCCGTCGTCATCATGATCGGGCGCAGGCGCACCTGGCCCGCCTGCAGCAGCGCGTCGTGCAGGCTCGCACCGCCGCGCCGGGCGCGATTGGCGAAATCGACCAGCAGAATCGCGTTCTTGGTGACGAGGCCCATCAGCATGATGAAGCCGATCATCGAGAACAGGTTGAGCGTGGTGCCGGTGAGCAGCAGCGCGAGGAACACGCCGATCAGCGAGAACGGCAGCGACGCCATGATCGCGAACGGCTGCGTGAAGCTCGCGAACTGTGACGCGAGGATCAGGTAGATGAAGATCACGGCGAGGCCAAGCGCCGCGAGCGCCGCCTGGAAGGATTCCTCCATGTCCTTCGCCTGCCCGCCGACGTCGAAGCGGTAGCCGGGCGGCAGCGACGAATCCTTGATGATCTTCTGCACGTCCTTGTTGACGTCGCCCGACGGCCGCCCTTCGGCGTTGGCATAGAGCGCGACGCGGCGCTGCAATTCCTGCCGCTTGATGATCTGCGGCGACGTCGTCTCGACGAGCTCGGCCACCTGCCGCAGCGGCACCATCCGCGCCTCGCCGTCGGGGCCCTTCTTCGTCGTGCTGAGGTAGAGGTTGCCGAGGTCGGCCGACAGCCGTCGGCTCTCCTTCGGCAGCTGCACGTTCACCGGGTAGTTCTGCCCGTCGGGGCCCAGCCAGTAGCTCACCGTGTCCCCGGCGAGCAGCGGCCGGATCGTCGATCCGACCTGCTGGACGTTGATGCCGACATCCGCCGCCGCCTCGTTGTTGAGCCGGATCGACAGCGCCGGAGCCCTCGCCTTCTCCGAGATTTCCATGTCCGCGATGCCCGGAACCTTCGCGACCTTCTGCGAGAACTCGGTGATCAGCGTGGTCAGCGTCTCCGGATCCGGGCCGAGCAGGTTGACCCAGACCGGCCGGTCGAAGCCGAACGCGAGCTCGATGCCCGGCACGGGTTTCAGCTCCTTCCGGATCGCGCGCTCGATCTCCTTCTGCGTCCGCGAGCGGTCCTTGCGTTCGGTGAGCTTCAGGTTGACGCGCGCATAGTTGCGGCCGTCCTCGGAGCCGATCGTCGTCATCGTGAGCACGATCTCCGGGATGCGCTTCAGCACAGCTTCGACCTGCTGCACCTTGCCGTCCGTGTACTCGAGGCTCGAGCCGACCGGCGTATTGAGCCGCAGCGAGATGAACCCTTCGTCGGTCTCGGGGATGAACTCGGTTCCGACCAGCGGCACGATCGCGAAACTGCCGAAGAAGGTGATCAGCGCGATGGCGATCACACTCTTGCGATGGCCAAGGCCCCACTCCAGCACCGAGCCGTACAGCACGTGGAGCCATTCGATCCCGCGCTCGACGCGATCCATGAACCGGCCCAGCCACGGCACGCGCTTGAACCGCGATCCCGGGGGGTCGTGCCACACCGACGACAGCATCGGGTCGAGCGTGAAGGAGACGAACAGCGACACCAGCACCGCGACCGCGACCGTCACGCCGAACTGGAAGAAGAACCGCCCGACGATGCCGCTCATGAACGCGATGGGGACGAACACCGCGACGATCGCGAACGTCGTGGCCATCACGGCGAGCCCGATCTCGTCGGTGGCTTCCTGCGCCGCGGTCATGTGGCTCTTGCCCTGGCCCAGATGGCGCACGATGTTCTCGCGCACGACGATCGCGTCGTCGATCAGGAGCCCGATGCACAGCGACAGCGCCATCAGCGTCAGGAAGTTGAGGGTGAACCCGAACGCGTTGAGCGCGATGAAAGTGGCGATCACCGCGATCGGCAGCGTGAGCCCGGTGATCACGGTGCTGCGCCAGCTGTGCAGGAAGAGGAACACGATCAGGACCGTCAGCGCCGCGCCCTCGAGGATCGTGGACTTCACCCGGTTGACGCTCTTCTCGACCGAGTCGGCGGTCGAATTGACGACGCGCAGCTCGACGTCCGGCGGAATCCGCTTCTTCAGTGCGGCGACCGCGTCGTTGACGCCGCGCCCCGTGTCGACGATGTTGGCGTCCTGCGCCTTCTGGATGTCGATCGTGATCGACGGCCGGCCGTTGATGCGCGAGATCGAATCCTGCTCCTTCTCGCCGTCGATGACGTCGGCGACCTGCGACAGGTACACCGGCGCGCCGCCCTGCTGCGCGACGACGATGCGCGCGAACTGCGCGGGGTCCTTGATCTTGCCCTCGACGCGCACGATGGAATCGGACTGCCCTCTCGTGATGCGGCCCGCCGGGACGTCCTGGTTGGCGGCGCGGACGGCGTTGATCGCCTGGTCGACGCCGATGCCGAGCGCCGAGACCGCATTGGGCTTGATCTGGATGAGGATCTGGCGCGTGACGCGGCCGTTGACGTCGATGCGCGCGACGCCCGGCACGTTCTCGAGCCCCTTGACGATCGTCTGGTCGGTGAGCGAGGTGAGGTCGCGCAGGCTCATCGTCGGCGACAGCACGGCCAGCGAGACAACGGGCTGCTGGTTTTCCTGGTCGGCGCGGATGACGAGAGGTTCCTTCACGTCCTTCGGGAACCCGGGGCGGACCTGCCCGATCTTGTCGCGCACGTCCTGCATCGCCTTCGACATGTCGGTCGACATCCGGAACTCGGCGAAGACCTGGCTCTGTCCCTCCTTGGAATTCGACCGGATGAGGCTCGCGCCCGACACTGCGTTGATCGCGTATTCGAGCGGCTTGGTGACATCGGTCTCCACCACCTCGGGGGAGGCCCCGGGGTACGCGGTGAGCACGAGCACGAACGGCAGGCTGACGTCGGGCATCTGCTCGACGCGCAGCCGGTTGTACGAGAAGACGCCCAGGACCGCGATCCCGATCATCACCATGGTCGCGAAGACCGGATTGTTGATGGAGACGCGCGTGATCCACATGGCTGTCCTCCCTCGCCGGACGCGGCGTCAGCCGGCGGCTTGCGTCGTGCCCGACGTCGGCACGGAGGGTGGCGCCGATGCCGGCACGGCGGCGGGCGGCGCCTTGACGACCGCCGGCGCGCCGTCCTTCAGGTTGTCGAAGCGGGCGCCGAGCACCGGCACGCCCGGCAGGACGGTCTTGACCTCGATCCGTCCGGCCGCGTCGTCGCGGCGGCCGGTCACGACGCCCCGCTTGACGAGCTTGCCGCTTTCGACCGTCCAGACGTAGGTCTGCCCGCCTTCGGTGCGTACCGCGGTGGCCGGCAACGTCGCGACGGGCAAGCTTGCCGCGAGGGCGATGCGGCCGGTGGCGAACATCCCGCCGCGCAGCGCGCCGTCCAGGTTGGGAATGCCGACATAGACGAGGATCGCCCGCGTGCCCGGCTCGGTCGCCGGATTCATCCGCTCGATGCGGCCCGAGAACTTGCGCTCGCCGAAGCCGTCGATCGTGAGCTCGACCATCTTGCCGATGGCGAGCTCCGGGACGTCGGCGGCCGGCACCATCGCCTGGAGCTCGAGATCCTTGAGGTCGACGACCGTGATGAGCGGCGAGTCGAACGCCACCTTCTCCCCCGGCTGAACGTGCCGCTTGGCGACGACGCCCGACAGAGGCGACGTGGCGATCGCGTCCTTGAGCGCGTTTCGCGCGATCTGGACCTGCGCCTCCGCCGACTTCACGCTTCCGAGGGCAATGCTCAGGCTCGACTCGGAATTGTCGAACGCGTTCTGCGAGATGAAGTTCTGCTTGAGCAGCGCGCTGTTGGTCGCGCGGTTCTTTTCGGCAAGGGCGAGCTGCGCCTTCGCCGACTCGAGCGCGCCCATCCGCTCGAGGAGCTTGGACTCGAGGTCGGCCGTGTCGATCCGGGCCAGGAGCTGGCCGGCCTGGACGGACTCGCCTTCGCGCACCGTGACTTGGCGGACGTCGCCGGACACCTTGGCCTTCACCGTCGCCTGGCGGACCGGCTGCACGGTGCCCGACACCGGGAGCCAGCGCGAAAGCGGCTGCGCCTCGACGCGCGCCAGGTCCGCCTGCGTGAATTCGAGCGTGACCGGCGGCTGCGTGCCGGATCCTTCGCCGGATTTCTTGACGATCCGCATCGCGACGGTGCCGCCGATCGCGCCCACGACCAGCAACCCGATCGCCACGCCGACCACACGCCCCCGCGTCCAGCTGTTTGCCATGCCTGCCCCCTGAAGGCGGCCGCCCGAGGAGACGGCCTGCCACGCGCACCGGAACCCGTCCGGGATGGCCGGAGGGGTCGCCTTTTTGACAATGTCCCCGCTTGGATGCGCGGCGACTCTGCTTCGGATTCGAAAGACTGCGTAGTTTAGGCCCCGGATCATGTCCCGAAAAGTCCGCTGCGACAGGTTGCCGCCGGCCGCGACGGGCCGTGGCGGCGGGGCGCGAGGCGCGGGCGCGCCCCTTTCGCCGGGACGTAGTCATTGACAGCCCGTGCTGCATAGCAAATAATTGTCTGTTGCCCTGTTGGCCAACCCCAATTCCCGGAGGAGTTCGATGAAGATGACCCATAAGCTCGGCCTGACGCTCGTCGCGGCCGCGCTCGTAACCTTCTATGGTTGCGGCAAGGAAGAAGCCAAGAAAGCCGAAGCCCCGAAAGCGCCGGCCGAAGAGACCGTCACCGTCAAGATCGGCCACGCCGGCCCGTTGACCGGCGGCATCGCTCACCTCGGCAAGGACGACGAGAACGGCGTCCGCCTCGCCGTCGACGAGGCCACCGCGAAGAAGATCAAGATCGGCGGCAAGACGATCAAGTTCGAAATGATGAGCGAGGACGACCAGGCCGACCCGAAGATGGGACCGACGATCGCGCAGAAGTTTGTCGACGCCAAGGTCGCCGGCGTCGTCGGGCACCTCAATTCGGGTGTATCGATCCCCGCGTCGGCCGTCTACAACCAGGCGGGCGTCCCGATGATCTCCGGCTCGGCCACGAACCCGAAATTGACCGAACAGGGGTTCAAGGTCGTGTTCCGCACCGTCGGCCGCGACGATCAGCAGGGCCCGGCAGTCGCCGCCTACGTCGCAAACGAACTGAAGGCGAAGAAGGTCGCCATCGCCGACGACGCGACGGCGTACGGCGAAGGCCTCGCCAACGAAGTCGAAAAGACTTTGAAGGCCGCCGGCGTCACGGTCGTCGCCCGCGAGAAGACCAACGACAAAGCGACGGACTTCAAGGCGATCCTGACCAAGATGAAGGGCAAGAGCCCCGACGTGATTTTCTACGGCGGCATGGACGCCACGGGCGGCCCGATGTTGAAGCAGGCCCGCGAACTGGGCATCAAGTCGGTTTTCGCGTTCGGCGACGGCGCGTGCACCAGCGAGATGACCAAGCTCGGCGGACCCGCGTCCGAAGGGATGATCTGCTCGCAGGCCGGCATCCCGACGCAGATGGCATCGAAGGCATTCCAGGATGCGTTCAAGGGCAAGTACGGCGAAGTCAAGCAATATGCGCCGTTCTTCTATGACGCGGCGAACATCCTGATCGCGGCGATGCAGAAGGCCGACTCGGCCGACCCGGCCAAGTACCTGCCGATGGTCGCGTCGATCTCGTTCGACGGGGCAACGGGCCATATCGAGTTCGACGCCAAGGGCGACCGCAAGGACGCCGAGATGACGATCTTCCAGATGAGGGGCGGAAAGGTCGAGCCGGTCGCGATCATGAAGGCCGGCAAGACGACCAAGGTCGGCATGGACGCGGGGGCGGCAGCGGCACCGATGGCTCCGGCAGCCGCTCCGGCGGCACCGATGGCGGCTCCGGCGGCACCGATGGCGGCGCCCGCAGCGCCGATGGCCAAGGACGCGCCGAAGAAGTAAACGGCTCGCGCACCGACGAGAACGGCGTCCTTCGGGGCGCCGTTTCCTTTTCAACCGGGGTTGCCCGCGTCGCCGCCAACCCGCACAATCCCCGGACTCGACGAACCGCCGACCGGCCCCTGTCGGATCGCGGCACCGCTTTGGACGTTTCCCTGCGAACGTGCCCCCGGGGGTCGGTTGGACATCTTCCTGCAGCAGATCATCAACGGCCTGACGCTCGGCAGCGTGTACGCCGTGGTCGCTCTCGGCTACACGATGGTGTACGGGATCATCCAGCTCATCAATTTCGCGCATGGCGAGGTCGTGATGATCGGCGCGATGGTCGCGTTCTCGGTGATCAACGGGCTTGCGGGCGCCCAGATCGGGTTGCCGCCACTCGCGATCCTGGTCGCCGGCGTGCTCGTCGCGATTCCCGTGTGCATGGGCGTCGGCTACACGCTCGAGCGCGTCGCGTACCGTCCGCTGCGCACCGCGCCGCGGCTCGCGCCGCTCATCACGGCGATCGGGCTGTCGATCATCCTCCAGCACCTCGCGATGATCATCTGGAGCCGCACCCCGATCGCGTTCCCGCAGATCATCACGGTGACGCCCATCCACATCACCGACAACCCCAACGGCGCGACCATCACCAACGTCCAGGTGGTCATCATCGTCACGTCGGTGCTGATGATGGCGGGCCTTCTTGGGCTCGTGTACCGGACCAAGCTCGGCGTGGCGATGCGCGCGACATCGCAGAATCAGCAGGTCGCGGGGCTGATGGGCATCAACATCAACACGGTGATCGCGCTCACCTTCGTGATCGGCGCCGGCCTCGGCGCCATGGCGGGCGTGATGGTCGGGACGTACTACGGCATCGCGCAATACCAGATGGGCTTCATCCTGGGATTGAAGGCCTTCTCCGCCGCGGTGCTGGGCGGAATCGGCAACCTCGCGGGTGCGATGCTGGGCGGCGTGCTGCTCGGATTGATCGAGGCGCTCGGTGCGGGTTACGTCGGCGACCTCACCAACCTGTGCCAGATCTCGGAATGGTCGGACGCGATCGCGCGGCGCTGCGTCGACGATCCGAACCTCACGCTGTTCGGCTCCAACTACCAGGACGTGTTCGCCTTCCTGGTGCTGATCGCGGTGCTCATCTTCCGGCCTTCGGGGCTCCTGGGCGAGCGCGTCAGCGATCGCGCATAGGACACCGGCCATGCAGCAATTCTTCGACCGGAAGAAGCATCCGCGCGGCGCGTGGATCGGCATCGCGCTCGTCGCGGTCGCGCTCGCCGTGCTGCCGTTCGTGCTTTCCGGAATCGGCACGGCGTGGGTGCGCATCACGAATCTCGCGATTCTGTTCGTCTTGCTGTCCCTCGGCCTCAACATCGTCGTCGGCTTCGCCGGCCTCCTCGATCTCGGCTACATCGCGTTCTACGCGGTCGGCGCCTACGTCTACGCGCTGCTCGCGTCGCCGCATTTCGACCTGCACCTGCCGTTTTGGATCATCCTGCCGCTCGGCGCCGCCGTGGCGTGTCTCTTCGGCGTGCTCCTCGGCGCCCCGACGCTGAAGCTCCGCGGCGACTATCTCGCGATCGTCACGCTGGGCTTCGGCGAGATCATCCGGATCTTCCTCAACAACCTTTCGCAGCCGGTCAACCTGACCAACGGCCCGCAGGGGATCACGCTGATCGACCCTTTCCGGATCGGCAGCTTCAGCTTCGCGACGCGCGAGACGATCGCGGGCCTCGATTTCACGGGGCCGGTCAAGTACTACTACTTTCTCGTCCTGCTGGTCATCGTCATCATCGGGATCAACCTGCGCCTGCAGAACTCGCGGATCGGCCGCGCGTGGGAGGCGATCCGCGAGGACGAGGTCGCTGCGCGCGCGATGGGAATCAACACCCGGAACATGAAGCTGCTCGCGTTCGCGATGGGCGCTTCGTTCGGCGGGGTCTCGGGCGGGATATTCTCGGCGACGCAGGGCTTCATCAGCCCCGAGAGTTTCGTCCTGGTCGAATCGATCATGGTGCTGTCGATGGTGGTGCTGGGCGGCATGGGCAACGTCTTCGGCGTGATACTCGGCGCCCTGCTGCTGTCGTTCGTGCCCGAGGTCCTCCGCTACACGGTCGAGCCCGTGCAAATGGCGCTCTTCGGAAGAATGCTGGTCGAGCCCGAGGTGATCCGGATGCTGCTCTTCGGATTGGCGCTCGTGCTGATGATGCTTTATCGGCCGGCCGGCATCCTGCCGTCGGCGTTGCGCAAACGCGAGCTGGAGACGAAATGAGCGAGCGGGGCGAAGCCCAGGCCCGGAGGGCGCGTCCGCGAGCGATCGAGAGCGGCCGACGGAAGGGCGCGACGCAAATCGCCAGTCGCGCGGAGGCCGCAAAATGACGAGCACCGGTCACGCGCTGGAGCTCCTCATGGCGAAGGGCATCAGCAAACGCTTCGGCGGCGTGCACGCGCTGGCGGATGTCGGCTTCACGATCAACCACGGCGAAATCTATGGGTTGATCGGCCCCAACGGTGCCGGCAAGACGAGCCTCTTCAACGTGCTGACCGGCATCTATGCCGCCGACAGCGGCGAGTTCATGTTCGACGGATTGCCGCTCGCGGGCCTCAAGCCGAACGACGTCGCCGAGCGCGGCATCGCACGCACGTTCCAGAACATCCGGCTCTTCGCCAACCTGTCCGCGCTCGAGAACGTGATGATCGGCCGCCACGTGCGAACGCACGCCAACGTCGTCGGCGCGATTCTCCGCGATTCGAGGACGCGCGCGGAGGAGCGCGCGATCGAAAAGCGCGCGTACGAGCTGCTCGAGTATGTGGGCGTCGTCAAGCGCGCGAACGCGCTCGCCAAGCACCTCGCCTACGGCGACCAGCGCCGGCTGGAGATCGCCCGCGCGCTCGCGACCGAGCCGAAACTTCTCGCGCTCGACGAGCCGGCGGCCGGCATGAACGCCACCGAGACGGCGTCGCTCAAGAACCTGCTCGGCAACATCCGCCGGGATGGCACGACGATCCTGCTGATCGAGCACGACATGAAACTCGTGATGAGCGTCTGCGACCGCGTGCTCGTGCTCGACTATGGCAAGAAAATCGCGGAAGGTTCGGCGGCGGACGTGCAGAAGGATCCGAAGGTCATCGCCGCGTACCTGGGCGGCGAAGTCACGCTCGACCTGAAGGGGGCCGCGTGATGGCCGCCGGCGGCACGGGTGACGCGCTGCTCGACCTCGCGAAGGTCGAGATCGCGTACGGCGGCATCCAGGCGGTCAAGGGCATCGACCTCCACGTCGACAAGGGCGAACTCGTGTGCCTGATCGGCACCAATGGCGCCGGGAAGACGACCACGCTGAAGGGCATCACGGGCCTCCAGCCGGTCAAGGCGGGAGCGATCCGCTATGCGGGCGAAAACGTCACCGGCCGACGCTCGTTCGAGCTCGTCCGCAGCGGACTCGCGATGGTGCCCGAAGGCCGCGGCGTCTTCGGTGCGCTGACCATCGAGGAAAACCTGGCGATGGGTGCCTACGTGCGCGACGACAAGGCCGCGATCAAGCAGGACATCGAGCGCGTTTTCGAACTCTTTCCGCGCCTCAAGGAACGGCGCCGGCAGACCGCAGGGACGCTGTCCGGCGGCGAGCAGCAGATGCTCGCGATGGGACGCGCGCTGATGTCGAAGCCGAAGCTGCTGCTGCTCGACGAGCCGTCGATGGGGCTCGCCCCGCTGATGGTGCAGAAAGTGTTCGAAACGGTGATGAGGGTGTCGAGCGAGGGCGTCACGATCCTGCTGATCGAGCAGAACGCCAAGCTTGCCCTCGAGGTCAGCGATCGCGGATACGTGATGGAGTCGGGCGAGATCACGCTGTCCGGCGAGGCAAAGAAGCTGTTGCACGATCCCGCGGTCCGCGCCGCCTACCTCGGCGAGGGCGCCTGAGGACCGTGCCGATCCGCGCGGAATCGTGGCCGTCTCCCGGGACGCGATGAACGAGACTCCGCCTGCGATCGACCCCTCGCCGCAACCGGCGCACCTGCATCCGCGCATCGTTCCGTGGCGGCATGCGCTGGCGTGGTACGAAGATGCGATGCGCCTGTTCAAGCGGGCGCCGGGAGTTTGGATCGGGCTCGCGGTCGTCACGATCGTCACCGAGCTGGTGCTGAAGTCCGTGCCGCGCGCCGGTTCGCTGTTGAGTCAAGCCGTCACGCCGCTGGTTGCGTGCGGCCTGATCTACGCCGCCGCGGCCGCCGACCGCGGCGCGGCACCCTCGCTCAGGCTCGCGATCCTGGCTTTCCGCGCGCCACCCGCCGCCATCGCGGCGATCATCGCGTCGGGGCTCGTGACGTTTGCCGCCGAAGCCTTCGCCGCGTGGTGGATCGCCGGCGCCAACCTGCTCGATGCCGGCAGCGCATCGGCGAGCCTCTCGTCGACGGCGGTCGCCGGCACCTTCGCCATCGGCATCCTTGCGTCGCTTCCGGTCATGTTCGTCGCGTTCCACGTTCTGTTCGAGCGCGTGCCGCCCGGCCCGGCTTTCGCGGCGAGCTGGAACGCGTTCGCGCTCAACACGCTGCCTCTGCTCGTCTACAGCGCCGCGTCGCTGGTGCTGATGGGATTCGGCCTCGCGACGTTCGGTTTGGGGCTCGTGCTGGCATTGCCGCTCTGGGCCGCGTCGAGCTACGCCGCGTGGAAGGACATATTCGGCATCCGGGATGCGCCGGAAGACGTCCGGCAATTCACCGGCCGCGCGGGTTGACCTGTGCTGGCGCCGACGCCTAGCCGACAGAAACGCGACGGTGCGCGACCGTGAAACGGGCCATCACGTCGTCGGCGTACGGCGATCGCTGGCGGCACCTTCTGACGGCAAGTGTCGTGGCCGGTTCCCTGGCGCTGGTTCTGTCGTACGCACCGTCCGGGCAGGATCCGCAATACCATGCGTTCGCCGATCGACGCGGATTCTTCGGCATACCCAATTTCCTCGACGTCGCGTCCAATCTTGGCTTCCTCGTCGTGGGCCTTGCGGGATTGAAGCTCTGCGTCCGGGACCATCGTGGCGTTCCCGGGAACGGCTGGGCCGTCCTGTTCGCCGGCGTGGCGCTGGTCGGCGTCGGCTCGGCCTACTATCACTTGAACCCGAGCAGCCCGACGCTCGTCTGGGACCGGCTGCCGATGACGGTCGGCTTCATGGGCCTGTTCGTCGCGCTGCTGGGGGAATACGTGAGCGAGCGGCTTGGCGCGGTCATTCTGGTCCCGGCGATCCTCCTGGGCGTTTCCAGCGTCGTGTATTGGCGTGGGACCGGCGATCTGCGCTTCTACCTGTGGGTTCAACTGATTCCGCTGCTGCTGATTCCGGTCCTGATGATTCTCTATCGCGCGAAATACTCGCACCAGTGGATGCTCGTCGCGGCCCTTGGCTGGTACGCTCTGGGGAAGGCCGCAGAGACCGGGGACGAAAAGATCTTTGTCGCGAGCTACGGCACCATCAGCGGACACACGATGAAACACCTGCTGTCGGCGATGGGCTGCGCGACCATCCTCCTGATGCTGGAAAGAAGGAAGCCGCTATAGGGAATCGTTCCCGCGCGGGAACGCGGCCAGCCGGCGCGTTCGTACCGCCGGGCTCGGACGGGGCCTGATGGCCAAACTGCGAACCGTCATCGCCGACATCACGACGCTCCGTGTGGGAGCCATTGTCAACGCTGCGAATTCTTCGCTGCTTGGCGGTGGGGGTGTGGACGGCGCGATTCATAGGGCCGCCGGGCCGGGACTCCTGAACGAATGTCGCCTTCTCCGCGGCTGCGACACGGGGCAGGCGAAGGTCACCGGCGGCTATCGCCTTTTGGCGCCGCACATCATTCACACCGTGGGCCCGGTCTGGCGCGGCGGCGCGCATGGCGAGGAAGGCCTACTGGCCTCCTGCTACAGGCAGAGTCTCGCGCTCGCGGCGGAACGGAGTATCCATTCCGTGGCGTTTCCCTGCATCAGCACCGGCATCTATGGCTTTCCCATGCCATTGGCGGCACAAATCGCGATTGCGACGACGATCCGGGTTCTCGCGACGGTGCCCCTCCCCGCGGAGGTCATCTTCTGCTGCTTTTCGCAAGGCGATCTCGAGATCTACGAGCGCGAGTTGCGGGCCCGTTCCGATGCCTGACGCCATGGCGGGGCGGCTCGCACCTGCCCGTCGGGTCACCCCCGGCGCGCAAACTTCATTCCGCATACACCGCGATCACTAACCCAGAGGGAGGCGCCACTCATGTACACGCTCTACTACTCACCCGGCAGCGCCAGCATGGTGGTTCATCTGGCGCTGCTCGAAATCGGCGCTCCCTATCGGCTGGAACTCGTGGACTTCACGTCCGGGGCGCAGCGCGATTCGAATTATCTCGCGCTCAACCCGCTCGGCGTGGTGCCGACGCTCGTGATCGACGGCAAGCCGCTGATGGAATCCGCAGCGTTGCTGATGGTGCTGGCCGAGCGGCATCCGGAGGCGCGCCTCGCGCCCGCGCCGGGAACCGCCGGGCGCGATGCGTGGCATCAATGGATCATCTATCTCAGCAACGCGCTGGCGGCGACGTTCCGCTTCTGGTTCTATCCGTCCGACCTCGGCGGGGCGGAACACGCTCCCGCCGTGCGCGAGGCCTTGCAGCGCAAGATCGAGCGCGCGTGGGATCGCCTCGACAACCATGTTGCCGCGGGCGGCCCGTATCTCCTGGGCCGCGAGTTCTCCGGCGCCGACTTGCTGCTCGCCATGCTGATGCGGTGGTCGCGGAAGATGCCTCACCCGGCCACCGAATGGCCCGCACTGGACGCGCTGGCTACTCTCGTTCGCGCGCGTGCAAGCTGGAAAAAACTCTACGAAATCGAAGGGCTGACCGAGTGGTGAACGACGACGCCGACGCGGCGCCGTTCCACGGGCGAGGCGCACGCGCCCTCGACCGCGACGCCTATTCCGTCGCGCGACGACCGAAGGCGCCGATGGCGGGATCCGCCGGCACCGCAAGGGTTGCGACCGAGGTGACGCGGGCAGCGGGAGGCCCGCGCCGACACCACGCCAGGATGCCCTCGACGGCGTCCGCGTCGCCCTGTACCAGCGCCTCGACCGCGCCGTCCTGCCGGTTGCGCACCCAGCCGACGATGCCCAGCGCCGACGCCGCGTCGACCATCGATTCGCGGAAGCCGACGCCCTGAACGCGGCCCCGAACGATCAGCCGCTTCGCGATCATCGCGTCAGCGCGATTGCCGCCGCGCGAAGAGCAGCAGCGCCGCGACGGTCTTGGCGTCGGTGATCTCGCCGCGATCGAGCGCCGCGAGCATCTCGTCGAGGCTCATCGTGACGATCTCCAGGAACTCGCCATCGTCGAGCCTCGCGCCGACGTGCGTGAGCCCCTCGGCGATGAAGAAGTCGATCGCCTCGTTCGAATAGCCGACGACCGAGTGAATCCTGCCGAGCGGCGTCCACGTCGTCGCCGTGTAGCCCGCCTCTTCGGCCAGCTCGCGCTGTGCCGTCGCGAGTTCCGCCTCTCCCGGGTCGAGCTTCCCCGCCGGGAACTCGACGAACACCGCGCCCGCCGGATAGCGAAACTGGCGCTCGACGACGAGCCGGCCGTCCGGCAGCACCGGGACGACGAGCACGGCGCCCGGGTGCACCACGTACTCGCGCGTCGCGAGGCTGCCGTCGGGGAGTCGCACGGTATCCCGTCGGACGCGAAGGAGCTTCCCGTCGAACACGGACTCCGACGACACCTTCGTTTCCGTCAGGTGCGCGTCGACCGGCGCGATCGTGCTTTCGCCGCTCATCTGCGGTCCTCGATCACTCATTCGAGCCAGTCCTTGGCCACCAGGAAATCCGTATACAGCCGCGCCTCCGGGGTTCCCGGCGCGGGCTTCCAGTCATAACGCCATTTCACGAGGGGAGGGAGCGACATCAGGATCGACTCGGTGCGACCGTTCGACTGCAACCCGAACAGCGTGCCCCGGTCCCAGACCAGGTTGAACTCGACGTACCGGCCGCGCCGATAGGCCTGGAAGTCGCGCTCGCGCTCGCCATATGGCGTGTCCCGGCGCCGTTCGAGGATCGGCAGGTAAGCGTCGAGGAACCGGTCGCCGACGCTTTTCGTCAACGCAAAGCAGCGATCGAAGCCACCGTCGGCAAGATCGTCGAAGAAAATGCCGCCGATGCCGCGCGGTTCCTTCCTGTGCTTAAGGTAGAAATAGTCGTCGCACCAGCGCTTGTACTTCCCGTGCACGTCGGCGCCGAACGCCGCCAGCGCATCGCGGCACGTGCGATGGAAGTGAATCGCGTCGTCCTCGTGGCCGTAGTACGGCGTCAGGTCCATGCCCCCGCCAAACCAGAAGACATCCTCGTCGGGATGGGCGCGCGCACCCGCGACCAGCATCCGCACGTTCATGTGCACGGTCGGCACGTAGGGATTGCGGGGATGCAGCACGAGGGAGACGCCCATCGCCTCCCATGCGCGGCCGGCAATCCCGGGGCGCGAGGCGGTAGCCGACAGCGGCAGCTCCCGACCCGTCACGTGCGAGAAATTGACGCCGCCGCGCTCCAGCACCTTGCCGTCCTCGAGCAGTCGCGAGACGCCGCCGCCGCCCTCGGGCCGCGTCCACTCGTCGCGGCGGAAAGGCTGCCCTTCGACGGCCTCCAGCGCCGCGACGATGCGCGTTTGCAGCGCGAGGAAATACGCGCGCGGAGCCCCGACGTTCATCGGCCGGACGGCGATCCGCCGGATGCGGGCGGGCGGACGGCGAGCGCGCGATGGCCGATGTCGCGGCGGTACTGCATGCCGGCGAAGTGGATTTCGCCGACGGCCGCGTACGCCGCGCGCTGCGCCTGCTTCACCGAGTCGCCCAATGCCGTGACGCAGAGCACCCGCCCGCCGGCGACGACGACGTTGCCGCGGTCGAGCGCGGTGCCCGCGTGGAACACCTTGCAGCCGGGGTACGTTTCGGGCGTCACGCGGTCGAGGCCCGCGATGACGTCGCCCGCCCGCGGGCTCGACGGATACCCGTGCGCGGCGAGAACGACGCCCAGCGCGACGCGCCGGTCCCACTCGGCTTCGACGCGGTCGAGCGTGCCGTCGACGGCGTGCAATACCAGCTCCACGATGTCCGACTTGAGCCGCAACATGATCGGCTGCGTTTCCGGATCGCCAAGCCGGCAATTGAATTCGAGAACCCTGGGAGTTCCCGCCGCATCGATCATGACGCCCGCGTACAGGAATCCCGAGTAGGGAATGCCGTCGGCCGCCATGCCGTTCACCGCGGGCAGGATCACCTCGCGCATGATTCGCGCGTGCATCTCCGGGGTGACCGCGGGAGCCGGCGAGTGCGCGCCCATCCCGCCCGTGTTGGGCCCCTGGTCGCCGTCCTGCAGGCGCTTGTGGTCCTGCGACGACGCGAGCGGCAGCACGTGCCGCCCGTCCGCCATGACGATGAAGCTCGCCTCCTCGCCGGCGAGGAATTCCTCGACGACGACGCGCGCCCCGGCAGCGCCCATCGCGTTGTCGACGAGCATCGCGTCGATGGCCGCGTGCGCTTCCGCGACGGTCGTCGCCACGACGACACCTTTGCCCGTGGCGAGACCGTCCGCCTTGACGACGATCGGCGCTCCGCGCGCCGATGCATAGGCGCGGGCCGCAGCGGGTTCGGTAAACGTCCGGTACTCGGCAGTCGGAATCGCGTGCCGCGCCATGAACGCCTTCGCGTAGTCCTTCGAGCTCTCGAGCCGCGCGGCAGCTTCGGTGGGACCGAAGATCCGGAGGCCCGCGGCGCGGAACGCGTCGACGATTCCGGCGGCGAGCGGCGCTTCCGGGCCGACGATCGTCAACAGCACCTGCTCGCGTCTCGCGAATTCGACGAGGTCCGCAATCACCGTGATGGGAACCGTGGTCAGACCTGGCTCGCGCGCCGTGCCGGCATTGCCCGGCGCGACGAACACCTTCGCGACGCGCGGCGACTGCGCGACCTTCCAGGCGAGCGCGTGCTCGCGGCCGCCGCCGCCGATCACGAGGACGTTCATCGGTTGGGGTCCCTTGCCGCCATCGCTGCCGGATTCGTTGCGAGTGAAAACGGCCCTAGTCGGGGGCGATCTTGCCAGAATCCGTGTCGCCGTGGGGCCGATCGGTCGTGCGCGCCCAGCCGCCGCCGTTGCGACAGGTATCGACGACCCGCCGGCATCCTGCATCCGGCCCACTCCGCAAGTCGGCGCATTCGACGGCCTGCGCCGCCGCGGGGAAGCCGCACTCCAGCAGCGCCGACAACGGAAGAATTCTCGCCCGTCGCTGCACTTTTCACGACTCCGCCGTCAATGCCGAAAATGCCGAACTCCGGTAAACGCCATCGCGATGCCGCGCTCGTCGGCCGCCGCGATCACTTCGTCGTCGCGCACGCTGCCCCCCGGCTGGATCACCGCAACGGCGCCGTTGTCGGCAACCACGTCGAGGCCGTCGCGGAACGGGAAGAACGCATCCGACGCGACCGCCGAGCCCTCGAGCGACAGCGTGGCCGCGTTTGCCTTCGACGCCGCGATCCGGGCCGAATCGACGCGGCTCATCTGCCCCGCGCCGATGCCGAGCGTCTGCCCGTCGCGGCAATGGACGATCGCGTTGCTCTTCACGAACTTGGCGACGCGCCACGCGAACATCAGATCGCGCACCTGTTCCGGGGTCGGCGCCTTGCGGGTGACAACCCTGATCTCGGACGGCGCCACGTTGCGTGCATCCGCGCTCTGCAGCAGTAGGCCCCCGCCGACGCGTTTGAGGTCGAGCTGCGGCGGCGATTCGTCGGTTGCCGGCGCGACTTCGAGCACGCGCACGTTCTTCTTGTGGCCGATCACGGCCAGCGCGTCCGCGGTGTAGCCCGGGGCGATCAGCACCTCGAGAAACTGCGCCGACACGGCCTCGAGCGTCTGCGCGTCGACCGGCCGGTTGAACGCGATGATGCCGCCGTATGCCGAAACCGGGTCGGTCGCGAGCGCCTTGCGGTACGCCTCGAGCGGCGTGCCGGCGATCGCGGCGCCGCAGGGGTTGGCATGCTTGACGATCACGCAGCCGGCAGACGCCTCGAAAGCGGCGAACGTCTTCACGCACTCCCATGCGGCGTCGGAATCGGCGACGTTGTTGTACGAAAGCTCCTTGCCCTGCAACTGCCGGTACGTGGCGATCGTGCCCGCCGCGGGATTCTCGTCGCGGTAGAACGCCGCCTTCTGGTGCGGATTCTCGCCGTAGCGCAGATCCTGCATTTTCAGCGCCTGCAGGTTGAAGCGGTCGGGAAACGCGCCGGCCGCGCCATCCGGGCCGCGGGCCGTGAGCCAGTTCGAGATCGCGCCGTCGTAGGACGCGGTGTGCGAGAACGCCTTCCGCGCGAGCGCGAATCGCGTCGCCGCCGACAGCGCCTTGCCGTTCGCGGCGAGTTCGGCCAGGAGCGCCGGGTAATCGGCCGGATCGACGACCACGCCGACGTGCTGCCAGTTCTTCGCCGCGGCGCGCACCATCGCCGGCCCGCCGATATCGATGTTTTCGATGGCCTCGTCCAGCGTGCAGGCCGCGCTCGCCACGGTCGCGCGAAACGGATAGAGATTGACGACCACGAGGTCGATCGGCGGGATGCCGTGCATTTCCAGCGCCGCCGCGTGCGCCGGGACGTCGCGCCGCGCGAGGATGCCGGCGTGCACCTTCGGGTGCAGCGTCTTCACGCGCCCGTCGAGCATCTCGGGAAACCCGGTGTACTCGCCGATTTCGGTGACCGGAAGCCCGGCGTCTGCGAGCGCCTTCGCGGTGCCCCCGGTGGACAGGAGCCGCACGCCGAGCTGCGCGAGCCCCCGCGCGAAATCGACGAGCCCCGCCTTGTCGGAAACGGAAAGCAGCGCTTGAGTGACGGACGCCGGCATGACGGGACTGCGTGGGTCGCGGAAGACCGCGGCGAACGATGGGCGGCGACGAGCCGGTGCCGGCCGTCAGCGAATGTCGTACTTGGTGAGCTTGGCCCGCAGCGTATTCCGGTTCAGGCCCAGCATGTCGGCGGCCTGCGTCTGGTTGCCGCCCGCGCGGTCCATCACCGACGCGATCAGCGCGCGCTCGACGTGGTTGATCACCATGTCGTAGATGCCGTGCGGCGGCTCGCCGTCGAGCCTGCGGAAATATTCGTCGAGCGATTTCTCGACCGTCTTGCCAATCTCGTTGTTGCCGTTGATGCGCAGGATTTTTCTCACGCGGCCAGGGCCTCCCCGCCCCGTAGCGATTCTTGGCTTGACCGGCCGAATACGCAACTCGCATCGACGACATCCGCTTCGGCGGCGCGGTAGTCGAGGCGCTCGCCCTTCTCGGCGAGCATGTCGAAAAAACGGCGGACCGCTGCGAGCTGCTCGGCGATCGTCTCCGTCGCGTTGACCGCACGGCGGAAGACATCGCCGCCGGCGAGATCCTTCGTGTACCAGCCGAGATGCTTGCGCGCGATGCGCACCCCCCCGGCCTCGCCGTAGAATGCGTAGTGATCGTCGAGGTGCTCGATGATCGCCGCGCGCGCCTCCTTCACCGTCGGCGGCGGAACATGCGTGCCGAAATCGAGATAGTGGCGGATCTCGCGGAAGATCCAGGGTCGTCCCTGGGCGGCGCGGCCGATCATGATCGCGTCGGCGCCCGTATATTCCAGCACGCGCCTCGCCTGCTCCGGCGTCGTGATGTCGCCGTTGGCGATCACCGGAATCGCGACGGCGGCCTTGACGGCGCGGATCGTGTCGTACTCGACCGGACCCACGTAGGCACAGGCGCGAGTGCGGCCGTGGACGGCGAGCGCGCGGATTCCGGCGCCCTCGGCAATCCGGGCAATCGCGAGCGCGTTCCGGTGCTCGGGGTCGGCCCCGGTCCGGATCTTCAGCGTCACGGGAACGTCGACCGCCCTCACCACCGCGTCGACGATCATCGCGACCAGCGGTTCATTTGCGAGCAGCGCGGAACCGGCAGCAGCGTTGCAGACCTTCTTCGCCGGGCATCCCATGTTGATGTCGATGATCTGGGCGCCACGCTCGACGTTGTAGCGCGCGGCGTCCGCCATCGACGCTGGGTCGGCGCCCGCGATCTGCACGGCGATCGGCGCGACCTCGCCGCGATGATCGGTGCGGCGCTGCGACTTTTCGGTGCCCCGGAGCCGCGGGTTCGATGCGACCATTTCCGACACCGCGTAGCCGGCACCCTGCCGTTTGCACAGTTGGCGAAACGGCCGGTCGGTGACGCCCGCCATCGGCGCGACGACGAGATTGTTCTCAATGACGTAGGGACCGATGTGCACGGAAGTCGTATCGAGAATCGAGCAAAGATTTACCGCGGAGGGAGCGGATTATAACCGTTCCGAGGACGATGCAAGAGCGTCTTTGATTGCAAAAAATTGTGCGGATCGATGTGGCACGGTTTTTGGAGCGGCGCTCGGCGAAGATTCCGCGCCACAGCAACCATTCGCGGAAATGGGCTGCCACATCAAGCAAGATCCTCGCCTTCGCCGCGCATGAACTCCGCGACGACGGATACGCGATTCGCAACTCGTTGATTCGAATAAAAGCCGAAACTCGGCGATGTCAGGGCCGCGGGATGAACGGTCGCGGAAATCGTTTCCCGAACGTGCTGCCCGGCAACCTGCGCAAAGAATGACTAGCGGAATCCGAACAACATCGCCCGCGTGAAGGCGCGCTTCGCCATCGGAACCGCGTCAAGCAAGGTAAGCGCCAGCCCGCGCGGCCAGCGAACGAGCGGGAGGTCGTTGCCGAACACGCTGACGAGCCCGTGCGTAAATGCGATACCCGCCAAACGGTCGGCACGGCGCCGCCGCCGGTAGCGATCGAGCATCGCGCGATCGCCCAGGTCCTCGCGCGGCGTGTCGACGACGATCTCGGCGAGCTCCCAGGCATCACGCAGCCCGACGTTGAATCCCTGACCCGCCACCGGATGCAGCGTCTGCGCCGCGTTGCCCAGCAGAATGCAGCGCGCGCCCGCCGGGTCGCGAGCGAATTCCATCGCCAGCGGAAACGTGCGGCGTTCGGTCACCTGCGTGAAGCCGCCTGTGCGCGCCCCGAAATGCCGGACCAGCCGCGCGAGAAATGCCGCGTCGTCGAGCGCGAGCAACGCGTCGGCGCGATCCGGCGAGACGGTCCAGACCAGCCCGTAGTGGTCGCGCTCCGGCAGCAGCGCCATTGGACCATCGGGAGTGAAGCGCTCGTAGGCGAGGCCGTCGTGCGGCGTCGAACGCCAGACCTTGGCGATGAGCGCGATCTGCCCGTAATCGTGACGCTGCCGCGTGATTGCCGTGACCGCCGCGCCGGTTCCGTCCGCGACCGCCGCCAGGCGCGCGAGCAGCGGCTGCCCCTCGTCGTCATCGACGTCGACGGCCGCGTACGCGGGAGTCCCGCCGACCTTCGTCGCCGTCTGGCCGTGGCGCAGCGGCACGCCGGCGTTCGCGAGCGCCGCGTCCAGTGCCGCCTGCAACGCTCGATAGCTGACCACGTACCCGAGCGCCGGCACGCCCTGCTCATCGGCCGCGAGCTGCATCTGGCCGAAGCCGCCGGCCTGCGAGATGTCGATGCGCGTGATCGGCGTCGCGGCGCCCGGCACCGCCGCGAGGGCGCCCCACACGCCGAGCCGCTCCAGGATGAGCCGTGCCCCGTGCGACAGCGCGAGTGACCGGTCGCCGCGCAGCGTCTCGCCTTTCGCGCGCGCGTCGAGAACGACCACATCGAGTCCGCCGTCCGCAAGCGCGAGCGCCAGCGTCGCGCCGACAGGCCCGGCGCCGACGACGATCACGTCGTGCAGCATCAGCGCCTGCAGGCGGCCTCGACGTCGGCGACCGATTTCGGCGCGGCAGCGGTCAGGTTTTCGATGCCGGCCGAGGTAACCAGCACATCGTCCTCGATGCGCACGCCCACGTCCCAGAATTCCTCGGGAACGTTTTCGGCGGGGCGGATGTAGGTGCCGGGCTCGACCGTGAGCACCATGCCCGGCACCAGCTTCTGCGACGCGCCCTTCACCTGGTAGAGCCCGGCGTCGTGGACGTCCATCCCGAGCCAGTGGCCGGCGCGATGCATGTAGAACTGCTTGTAGCTGCCGTTCTCCATCACCTCGTCGAACGTGCCCTTGCAAAGACCGAGGTCGAGGTACCCCTGCGCGAGGATCCTCTCGGCGACCTTGTGGTAGTCGTGAAACTCGGCGCCCGGCTTCACCGCGTCGATGCAAGCCTGCTGCGCGGCGAGCACGAGTTCGTAGACCGCTTTCTGCGGCCCGGTGAAACGCCCGTTCACCGGAAAGGTGCGCGTTATGTCGGATGCGTAGCCCTTGTACTCGCAGCCGGCGTCGATCAACAGCAGTTCGCCGTCCTGCAGCTGGCGATTGTTGTCGCGGTAGTGCAGCACGCAGGCGTTCGGACCGCCGGCCACGATCGACGGGTAGGCGACGGCCTGCGCGCCGGATTGCAGGAATTCGTGCGTGAGCTCGGCCTCCACCTGGTACTCGAACCAGCCGACGCGCGTGCGTTCCATGGCGCGCCGGTGGGCGCCCGACGAAATGGCCGCCGCCCGGCGCATCAGCGCGACCTCGTGGCCATCCTTGACGAGCCGCAGCGCGTCGAGCGCCTGGCGCACGTCGACGATTTCCTCCGGCGCGCTCACGCCGGTGCGCGCGCGACCCCGGACTTCGTTCAGGAGGTCGGTCACCTTCAAGTCCCACGCGGCGAAGAGTCCGAGCGGCGTGTAGAGCGCGGGCCGGTCCGCGGCAAGATCGGGAAGGATCCGGTCGAGTTCCGCGATGGGGTGCGCCTCGTCGAAGCCGAAAATCTCGCGCGCGGCGTCCGGGCCGTAGCGGAACCCGTCCCAGATCTCGCGTTCCTCGTTCTTTTCGCGGCAGAACAGCAGCTGCCGGTCGCCGTCGGGTCCCGCGACCAGCGCGACGACCGCTTCCGGCTCGGGAAACCCGGACACGTAATAGAAATAGCTGTCGTGCCGGTACGGGAACAGCGAGTCGCGGTTGCGCGCCGTTTCCGATGCCGTCGGCACGAGCGCGAGCCCGCCGCCGGTCTGCGTGCGCATCTGGTTCAGGACCGCGGTGCGGCGATCACGGTAGATCTGGTGGTTGTGATTCATCGGATGACCTCAGGTGGAAGCCGCGATTATAGTGTTTTCGCGAGAACCGACGGCAACTGCGCCGCCGACACCGCGGGGCGATGCGTTACCATCGGCGCATGCCGCAATCCTCCCACCAAAGCGACGCAAGCCCTCCGCAGGGGGCGGCGCTGCGCGAGGCGAAGCTCGCCCTGCGCCGGCAGTTGCTCGCGCGGCGCGACGCCATGCCGCCGGACGTCCGGTCCGCCGCCTCCGAGGCCATCGTCAGGGGCATCACGGACCTGCCGGAATTCGCCGCCGCGAACGCCGTGTTGCTGACGCTCGCGTTTCGCAGCGAATGGAATACGCTGGCCCTGGTTCGCGCCGCGCTCGCCGCCGGCAAGACCGTGGCGGTTCCGCGCGTCGACGTCGAGGCGCGGATGCTGGAGCTCCACGCGCTTTCGGATCCCGCGCGCGAAATCGTCGCGGGCCACATGGGCATTCCCGAGCCGCTGCCCGAAAGCCCGCGGGTTTCCCGCGACGCGATCGACTTCGTGCTTGTCCCCGGGGTCGCATTCGACCTCGCGGGACGGCGTCTGGGCTACGGTGGCGGCTATTACGACCGGCTGATACCGCTCCTTTCGCCGCGCGCCGCGCGCATTGCCGGGGCGTTCGAGCTCCAGCTCGTCGATCGCGTGCCCGCTGCCCCGCACGACATCGCTGTCGACACGATCGTCACGGAATCGCGGACGCTGGCGCCAGGGCGATGAACGGACCGGGCCGCGGGTTGCGCGATCCGCGGGCGCGCACGGCCGCGATCGCGCTCGCGATCACGCTCGCCATCCAGATCTTCACGTCGCTCGCGGCGACGGCGACGGCGGTTCTCGCCCCGGAAATCGGCCGCGATCTCGACGTCGCGCCGAAGCTCGTCGGCGTGTTCGTCGGCCTGATGTACGCGGGCGCGATGTCGGCGAGCCTCGTGTGCGGCGGGATCATCGAGCGTTACGGCGCGATTCGCGTCTCGCAGGTCTGCGTGCTGCTCTGTGCCGGCGGCCTGTCGCTGGTGGCCGCGGCCGCGGCTCTGCCCGGGTTCCTGCTGCCGGCCCTGGCGGCGGCGCCGATCGTCATCGGCCTCGGATACGGGCCGATCACGCCGGCATCGTCGCAACTCCTCGCGCGCACCGCTTCGCCGTCGCGCATGGCGCTGACCTTCTCCATCAAGCAGACCGGCGTGCCCGCGGGAGCGGCGCTCGCGGGGGCGCTCCTGCCCGTCGCCGTGCTGGGTATCGGTTGGCACGCCGCATTCGTGGTCGTCGCGGCGTCGGGGATCGCGATCGCGGTTGGGGCGCAACCCGTGCGCGCAGCGCTCGACGCCGACCGGATCCGAGGGCGCGTGTTCTCCTTCGCGGACGTGGTGGCGCCGCTTGTCCGGGTGTGGCGAACTCCGGCCCTGACGGAGTTGGCGCTCTCCGGCTTTGTCTACGCCGCCCTTCAGGTCTGCCTGACGAGCTTCCTGGTGATCTACCTGACCGAGACGTTCGGCTACTCCCTCGTGGCGGCCGGACTCGCGCTGACCACGGCCAATCTCGGCGGGATCGTCGGCCGGATCCTGTGGGGTGCGATGGCGGACCTCTACATTCCCCCGCGCACTTTGCTGGGGCTGATCGGCGTCGCCGCGGGAGCGTGCGCGTGGTCGGCCGCGGTATTCGATGCCGGTTGGCCGGTCGCGGCAATGTTGGGCATCTGCGTGGTTTTCGGAATGACCGCGATCGGCTGGAACGGAGTGCAACTGGCCGAGGTGGCCCGCCACGCGCCGGCCGGTCAGGAGGGCACGATCACCGGAGCGGCGAATTTCGTGACGTTTGCGGGTGTGCTGATCGGACCGCCGACATTCGCGGCGATCGCCGCGCTGACCAACGGCTACCGCGTCGGATTCGCGGTGTTCGGCGCCCTTTCCCTGCTTCGCGGTCTCACGTTTCTCGTCAAGCGCCGAAAGTGAGCGTTTACTTCTTGCGTTGGGATCCGCTTCGTTCGCTCCGGTCCGACGCCCTTTCAAGCGGCTGAAAGGGCTTCCCATGTGAATGCATTCCATAAAATGGAAACATGAAGCGCGGTTGGCGAAGCTCCAACCCCGGCCCGCCGATTTCCCCGCGGTTCACTATCCGGCGCGCCTGTTCGGCACATACAATCACCGTCCCAGGCGCCCGGGCAACAAGTCGGGCGCCCATCGCCGCGGAGGTTCCCTGCATGGAAATGATTCCCGACCACGACCCGCAGGAGACGCAGGAATGGCTGGCGGCGCTCGAAGGCGTACTTGCCGCCGAAGGCCCGGACCGCGCGCACTTCCTGATCGAGGCGCTGATCGACAAGGCGCGCCGCTCCGGCGCGTACCTGCCGTTTTCCGCGAACACCGCCTACATCAACACGATCCCCGTCGAGACGCAGGTGAAGCTCCCGGGCGATTTCAACATCGAGCAGAAGATCCGGCATTACGTGCGCTGGAACGCCATGGCGATGGTGCTGCGCGCGAACAAGGACACGAATGTCGGCGGCCATATCGCGAGTTTCGCCTCCGCCGCGATGCTCTACGACATCGGCTACAACCATTTCTGGCATGCGCCGTCGGAGTCCCACGGCGGCGATCTCGTGTTCGTGCAGGGGCACTCGGCGCCCGGCGTCTACGCCCGCGCATTCATGCTCGGCCGCTTCACCCCGGGGCAGATGGACAACTTCCGGCAGGAGGTGGACGGCAAGGGGGTCTCGTCGTATCCGCACCCCTGGCTCATGCCCGACTTCTGGCAGTTTCCGACGGTATCGATGGGCCTCGGACCCCTGATGGCGATCTATCAGGCGCGGTTCATGAAGTATCTGCAGGACAGGGGCCACGCGACGACCGAAGGCCGGAAGGTGTGGTGCTTCTGCGGCGACGGCGAGATGGACGAGCCGGAGTCGATGGGCGCGATCGGGATGGCCGGCCGCGAGCACCTCGACAACCTGATCTTCGTCGTCAACTGCAACCTGCAGCGTCTCGACGGACCGGTGCGCGGCAACGGCAAGGTGATCCAGGAGCTCGAATCCGACTTCCGCGGCGCGGGCTGGAACGTGATCAAGGTGGTCTGGGGACGGCACTGGGACCCGCTTCTCGCCCGCGACAAGAAGGGCATCCTGATGCGCCGGATGATGGAGGTCGTCGACGGCGAGTACCAGACGATCAAGTCCAAGGACGGCGCCTACGTGCGCGAGCATTTCTTCAACACGCCGGAGCTCAAGGAACTCGTCGCCGACTACTCCGACGAGGACATCTGGAATCTCAACCGCGGCGGACACGACCCGTTCAAGGTCTATGCCGCGTACCACGCGGCGGTGAACCACAAGGGTCAGCCCACCGTGATCCTGCCCAAGACGATCAAGGGCTACGGGATGGGCGAGTCCGGCGAAGCGCAGAACATCACGCATCAGCAGAAGAAGATGTCGCGCGATTCGATCCGGAACTTCCGCGACCGGTTCAAGATCCCGGTGCCCGACGATCAGCTCGACGAGGTGCCGTACGTGACGTTTCCGGAAGGCTCGCCCGAGCTCGAATACATGCGCGCGCGCCGGATGGAGCTCGGCGGCTACCTGCCGTCCCGGCGGCAGAAGGCCGGCGCGCTCGTCACGCCGGAGCTCGCCGCCTTCGAGCGGTTCCTGAAGAGCACCGAAGACCGCGAAATCTCGACGACGATGGCGTTCGTGCAGATCCTGCAGTTGCTGCTGCGCGACAAGAACATCGGCAAGCACATCGTGCCGATCGTCCCCGACGAATCGCGCACGTTCGGCATGGAAGGCATGTTCCGCCAGCTCGGCATCTGGAACCAGCAGGGTCAGCTCTACACGCCGGAGGACAGGGACCAGCTGATGTTCTACCGGGAGGACAAGAACGGCCAGATCCTGCAGGAAGGGATCAACGAGCCGGGCGGCATGTGCGACTGGATCGCCGCCGCGACGAGCTACTCGACGCACGGCGTGCCGATGATCCCGTTCTACATCTTCTATTCGATGTTCGGGTTCCAGCGGATCGGCGACCTCGCATGGGCCGCCGGCGACATGCGCTCGCGCGGCTTCCTGCTGGGCGGCACCGCGGGGCGGACGACGCTCAACGGCGAAGGCCTGCAGCACGAGGACGGCCATTCGCATGTCCTGTCGGCGACGATCCCGAACTGCATCTCGTACGACCCCACGTTCGGCTACGAGGTCGCGGTGATCGTCCAAGAAGGCCTGCGGCGGATGTACGCCGAGCAGCACGACGTCTACTACTACCTGACCGTGATGAACGAGAACTACCGGCAGCCGGCGATGCCGGAGGGCGCCGCGCCCGCGATCATCAAGGGCATGTACCTGTTCCGCGCGGGCGAGAAGAAGCCGAAGGCACCGCGGGTTCAGCTCCTGGGCTCCGGGACGATCTTCCGCGAAGTCGTCGAGGCCGCGACGCTGCTCAGGGACGACTGGGGCGTCGAGTCCGATCTCTGGAGCTGCCCGAGCTTCACCGAGCTCGCTCGCGACGGGATGGCGGTCGCTCGCGCGAATCTGCTCGACCCGACGGCGAAGCCGAAACGTTCGCACGTCGCGCGCTGCCTCGACGACACGGTCGGGCCGGTGATCGCGGCGACCGACTACATCCGCGCCTTCGCCGAGCAGATACGGGGTTACGTGCCGCGCCGCTACCTCGTTCTCGGCACCGACGGCTTCGGCCGTTCGGACACCCGCGAGAAGCTTCGCCGGTTCTTCGAGGTCGACCGATCCTACGTGGCCGTCGCCGCGCTCAAGGCGCTCGCCGACGAAGGTACGCTGCCCGCGGCGAAAGTGGCCGAAGCGATGAAGAAGTACGGAATCGACCCGGCGAAGCCCGCGCCGTGGACGGTCTAGACGGCAGCCCGAGGAAACGATGAGCACGATCGACGTCAAAGTACCCGACATCGGCGATTTCACCGATGTTCCGGTCATCGAGATTTTCGTCAAGCCGGGCGACGCGGTGAAGGCGGAGGACTCGCTCGTCACGCTGGAATCCGACAAGGCGACGATGGACGTGCCGTCGCCGGTCGCGGGCATCGTGAAGGAACTCAAAGTCAAGCTCGGAGACAAGGTCGCCGAGGGTTCGCTCATCGTCGTGCTCGAAGCCGCCGGCGCCGCAGCCCCGACGGCGGGCGCGGGCGCACCGCCCCCCGCGGGCTAAAATAAAAAAAAATCTGCACCTCGCGCTGTGGGGACCGGAGATTACGCCCAAAAACCGGAAACTGGCCCCGCGGTGCGCCGCGACCCGGG
>JANMBN010000294.1:0-2129 GCA_031360485.1 Betaproteobacteria bacterium
GCACCCGGCCGACGAGTGGAACGCGATATCGCTCAACTATACGTCCGGCACGACCGGCAATCCGAAGGGCGTCGTCTATCACCATCGCGGCGCGTACCTCAACGCGCTGTCCAACATCATCGATTGGGGCATGCCGCGGCACGCGGTCTATCTGTGGACGCTGCCGATGTTCCACTGCAACGGTTGGTGCTTCGTGTGGACGATGGCGGCCAGCGCGGGCGTGAACGTGTGCCTGCGCAAGGTCGAGGCGAAGGCGATCTTCGACGCGATGCGCACGCACAAGGTGACCCATTATTGCGGCGCGCCGATCGTCCACCTGACGCTGATCAACGCACCGGCGGAGATGCGCGCCGGGATCGACCAGCGCGTGCATTGCCTCGTCGCTGGCGCCGCGCCGCCCGCGGCCGTCATCGAGGGAATGGAGCGGATGGGCTTCGACATCACGCATGTCTACGGGCTCACCGAGACCTACGGCCCCGCGGCGGTGTGCGCGAAGCACGAGGCCTGGGACACGCTTTCGATCGGCGCGCGCACCGAGCGCAACGGCCGGCAGGGCGTCCGCTACACGGTCGAGGAGGGCATGACGGTGATGGACCCGGAAACGATGACCGAAGTGCCGTGGGACGGCGAGACGATGGGCGAGATCATGTTTCGCGGCAACGTCACGATGAAGGGCTATCTCAAGAACCCGAAGGCGACGGACGAGGCGTTCGCCGGCGGCTGGTTCCGCTCGGGTGATCTCGCCGTGATGCAGGCCGACGGTTACGTCAAGATCAAGGACCGCTCGAAGGACATCATCATCTCGGGCGGCGAGAACATCAGCTCGCTGGAGGTCGAAGACGTTCTCTACCGGCACCCGTCCGTGCTCGCGGCGGCAGTGGTCGCGCAGCCCGACCCGAAGTGGGGCGAGACGCCATGCGCGTTTGTCGAGCTCAAGCCCGGCGCGACGACGACCGCGGATGAGATCATCGCGCATTGCCGCGAACTGCTGGCGCGCTTCAAGGCGCCGAAGCGCGTGGTCTTCGGCGAGCTGCCGAAGACCTCGACCGGCAAGATCCAGAAGTTCCTGCTGCGCGAGAAGGCGAAATCGGCGCAGGCCATCGAATGAGACGGCCCGCGTGCCGGAACGCAAGGCTTCGATCGCGGGCCACGTTCGCGCCGGCGTGAATTCGTCATCTCGCGCCGTCCGGAAGGAGGAACCATGAATGCTCCCCTCGACACCGTGCTGCAGCCGTACGTCACTTCTGCGACGAATGATGGCGTGTGCACGCTGACGCTCAACCGCGGCGACCGCTTCAATGCGCTGTCGCGCGACATGATCGCGGCGCTCGAGGCCGAACTCGATCGCCTGGAAAGCGGCAACGAGGCGCGCGTCGTCGTGCTGGCGGCAAACGGCAGGGGCTTTTGCGCCGGTCACGACCTCAAGGAGATGCGAGCGCACCCCGACCTCGAATGGCAGCGCGAGCTGTTCGGCGCCTGCAGCCGCATGATGCTGAAGTTGACGCAGCTCGCGCAACCGGTGATCGCGCGGGTCCACGGGATCGCCACCGCGGCGGGCTGCCAGCTCGTCTCGATGTGCGATCTGGCGGTCGCGGCCGACACCGCGAAGTTCGCGCTGCCCGGCGTCAACGTCGGCGTGTTCTGCTCGACGCCGGCGGTGGGCGTCGCGCGCAACATCGCACGCAAACGGGTCATGGAAATGCTGCTGACGGGCGAGATGGTCGACGCACCGACCGCGCTGGCCTGGGGCCTCGTCAACCGCGTCGTGCCGGCCGGCGAGCTCGATGCCGCGGTCGCGCATTTTGCGGGAATCATCAAGGCGAAGAGTCCGGCGGTCGTGGCGCTCGGCAAGCGGGCGTTCTACCGGCAGGTCGACTCCGGGATGGCCGGCGCCTACGGGCTGGCCGGCGAGGCGATGGCGTGCAATCTCCTCGACCCCGATGCCGGCGAGGGCATCGACGCGTTCCTGGCCAAGCGGCCGCCGGTCTGGCGGCCCTCGTGACGGGCCGGGCGCGCGCGTCCTTCGGCGCTAAGGCGTAAAATGAACGCTGGTGAAGTCTTATGTCTTATAATAGACAGAGTTGCAAGGGAGAACGCGCATCGGTTCGGTCCGGCGTGCGCGGAGTGAC
>JANMBN010000304.1:0-1741 GCA_031360485.1 Betaproteobacteria bacterium
TGAAATCGACAACGTGAAGCTCCCGGCCGGGGCGACGCTCTCGCAGGCGACGCTGTACGCGCTGCTCGACCGCGTCCGCCTGCACGAGACGATCTACAAGCAGGCCGGCGCCGTGCACGGCTGCGCGCTCGCGACCAACGAACCCGGATGCTCCGAAATTCTCGCGTTCGTCGAAGACGTCGGTCGCCACAACGCGGTGGACGCCATCGCCGGGCAAATGTGGCTCGACCGCATCGACGGCGGCGACAAGATCTTCTACACGACGGGCCGGCTCACCTCCGAGATGGTGATCAAGGCCGCGCAGATGGGCATCCCGATCCTGGTGTCACGCTCGGGATTGACCCAGATGGGCCACGAGATCGCCGAGAGGGTCGGGATCACGATGATCGGACGCGCGACGAACAAGCATTTCCTGCTGTTCACCGGCGGAGAGCGGTTCAGGCCTTCGCCGGCGTGAGTTCCCGCGCCAAACGATGACCGGCCCGCTTCCGGACGTCACCGGCATCGTTCTGGCCGGCGGCCAGGGACGGCGCATGGGCGGCGTCGACAAGGGCCTGGTGGATCTCGCCGGCGCGCCAATGGTCGCGCACGTGCTCGCGCGCCTCGCCCCTCAGGTCGGCGACGTGCTCATCAATGCCAACCAGAACCTCGACCGCTACCGCGCGCTGGGGTATCCGGTGGTTCCGGACGCGGTCGGCGGCTTCGCCGGTCCGCTGGCCGGATTGCATGCGGGGATGACCGAGGCAAGACGCGAATTCGTGGTCACCGTCCCCTGCGATTCGCCGTTCCTGCCGCGGGATCTCGTGGCCCGGCTCCGTGCGAAGCTCGACGAAAGAGGCGCGCAGCTCGCGGTCGCGAAGACGTTCGACCAGCCGCATCCGGTGTTCGCGCTGGTCCGCCGGGACCTGCTGCCGAATCTCGGCGCCTTCCTCGAAGGCGGAGGGCGCAAGATCGACGCGTGGTACGCAGCACTCTCCCACGTTGAAGTCGCGTTCGACGACGAGGCCGACGCATTTCGCAACATCAATACCGCGGACGAGCTTGCCGCCGCCGCGGCGAAGGAGTGAATCCGTCACCATGATTCCGCCCAAGACCCTGCGCGAAGCCTCGTGCGCCGACGACTACGATCCGAACTCGATGCCGGTCGAGCGCGCGCGGGAGCTGATCCGCACGTTCCTCGCGCCGGTCACCGCGACCGAGCGCGTCCACATCCGCCACGCGCTCAGTCGCGTTCTTGCGGCCGACGTCGTTTCGCCCCTCGCCGTGCCCGGCCACGACAACTCCGCGATGGACGGCTATGCGGTCCGGTTCGCGGATCTTTCGCCCGATCGCGAAACGACGCTCGCGCGCGTCGGGGAATCGTTCGCCGGCAAGCCCAGCGGCGCGATCGTCGGTCCGGGCCAGTGCGTGCGGATCTTCACCGGCGGCGTCATGCCGGAAGGAGCCGACTCGGTTGTGATGCAGGAGCGCGCGACCGAAGACGGCGGCCGTGTGCGCGTCGCAGCGGGCGCGCTCGCGAAATCCGGACAGAATCGCCGATTCGCCGGCGAAGACTTGAAGGCCGGGCAGATCGTGTTTCGCACCGGGCAGCTCGTGCACCCGGCGGAGCTCGGGATGATGGCCTCGCTCGGGATCGGCGAAGTCTCCGTCTACCGGAAGCTACGCGTCGCGTTCTTTTCGACGGGCGACGAGCTCCGCTCCATCGGCACGCCTCTGGCCGAAGGCGAGATCTACGACAGCA
>JANMBN010000323.1:0-3436 GCA_031360485.1 Betaproteobacteria bacterium
GGGCGATGAAAAGCACAAGGAGCATCAGCCAGCGGGTGTGAATGGGTACGCCCCCATCCGTTGATCGGACTGTCAGTTATGAAAGACTATTCTACGTTGCTGAGATTTTGGCTAGGGCGTAGCGCTCGCCTAATATCGCTAATGGCTAAAAACGACATCCCCGGGCTTTTTCGAGAATGGGGCGCTTCTCCGATAGCCACGAAATAGCAAGACATCGCTTCAGCGATGGTGCCAGAAGTGGCTGTGTATCGTGGCGCCTTACGCACCAAGGCTCGATCAAACAATCCCGTCGACTGCAACAATTGTAGTGTCTGTTGTTTTCCGTCGTAACTTGGTCAGTGTTTCAAATTCCGGGTCCGTCAAAAAAGCACGGATCGACGCACGATCAGGAAAACGAAGCAGGACCAATCTGTGAGGCTTCCAATTTCCCTCTAAGACCTCAAACTCACCGCCACGAACGACAAACCGACCGCCATGTTTTGCTATAAATATTGGTGCCGATTTTTGATATTCTTCGAAGCCCGCCTTGTCATGAATATCAAGATCAATGATCGCGTACGCAACCATGGGGGTTCTCCATAGAACATTTATGTTCGCGCATTTTTACCATTGGTTTCGAGAACGTCTATCAATGCTGCAATGGTCGCTAAGGGTCAATCGCGTCGATTTTGCCCCATCCGGGCCACGTCTGCTTTCCACCCATTAGCGACCGTTTAGACATCCGAATTTGGCAGCTTCGTGCCATTGAACGAAACCGCTCGCGCGGTAGGGCGCTGGGCGCAAGGCGGTGCCTGGAACTGATGGGGTCGGGGTAACGGCACGGGGGCGTCCTGTCTGAAGATCGAGGGGTCAACAACCTCGGTTCAGACAGGAGTATCCCATGACCGATGAGTACATCAGCCCGTTGCGCCGGCGGATGATTGAGGACATGACGGTCCGCAATTTCGCGCCGAAGACCCAGCACGACTACATTCGCGCCGTTACGAACCTGGCAAGATTCCTCGGCCGATCCCCTGACACGGCGACGGCCGAGGACCTGCGGCGTTTCCAGTTGCACCTCACCGGGAACCGCGTTGGCGCGCCGACCATCAACTTCACGGTCACGGTACTGCGCTTCTTCTTCACCATGACCCTCGACCGGGCCGACGCCATCAAGCACCTGACATTCGTCCCGGAACCGCGGAAGATTCCCGTCGTGCTCAGCCTCGAAGAGGTGGCGCGCCTTTTGGAGGCGGCACCTGGTCCCAAATACAAGGCGGCGTTGGCGGCGGCCTATGGTGCGGGCCTGCGTGTATCGGAGGTCGCCACGCTGAAGGTGTCCGATATCGACAGCGAGCGAATGATGCTGCGCGTTGAGCAAGGCAAGGGCCACAAGGATCGCCACGCGATGCTTGCGCCGCAGTTGCTGGAGCTTCTGCGGGATTGGTGGCGCATCGCACGGCCACAGGTCTGGTTGTTTCCCGGTCAGAACCCGGTCAATCCAATGACGACGCGCCAAATCAACCGGGCCTGTCATGCCGCCGCTGACATGGCCAGGATCACCAAGCGCGTGTCCCCGCACACGCTGCGGCATAGTTTTGCAACCCATCTTCTGGAGCAGAACACCGACATCAGAGTGATCCAGGTTTTGCTTGGGCACGCCAAGCTCGAGACCACGGCGCTCTATACGCGCATCGCCACCAACACCATTCGCGCGGTTATGAGCCCGTTGGAGCGTCTCAGCCTGAAGCCCAAGAAGGACAAGCCGCCCGCCTGACGCGCGGCGCTCATGGCCCGTCCAGTTCTGGAGGTTGCGGACATCTTCCGCGGCCATGGACCGGCTTGGCGTAAAGCCAATGCCGGCCATGTGAGCCTCGGCCAATTGAAGGTGATGTCGGCGATCGAGAGCTGCCGCACGGCGGCTCTCGGCGGCCATGTTATGCGCTGCGAGGACTGCTCGCACACGCAGATCGCCTACAACAGCTGCCGCAATCGGCACTGCCCAAAATGCCAGGGTGCAGCGGCCAAGCAATGGCTCGCCGAACGCCAAGCCGAGTTGTTGCCGGTGCCGTATTATCACATCGTGTTCACGATGCCGGCGGCGATCGCCGACATCGCCTACCAGAACAAGGCGGTGGTCTATGATCTCTTGTTCAAGGCTTCAGCCGAGACCATGCTCACGATTGCAGGTGATCCCAAGCACCTCGGCGCCCGCATCGGCATCACATCTGTTCTGCACACCTGGGGCTCGGCGCTGACGCACCATCCCCATGTGCACATGATCGTGCCGGGCGGCGGCATCTCGCTCGACGGCTCACGGTGGGTGTCGTGCCGGTCCCGGTTCTTTCTGCCATGGCTCGTGCTCGCAAAATTATTCCGCCGGCTGATGCTGGAAAAGCTTCTCGCTGCGCACGCAGCCGATCAATTGCAGTTTTTCGGCCAGCATAGTCATCTCGCTGAGCGCGCCGCCTTCACTGCCTTCCTGGCTCCGCGGCGCTTGACCAAGTGGTATGTCTACGGCAAGCGCCCGTTCGGTGGACCGAAGGCCGTGCTGGCTTACCTGTCGCGCTACACCCACCGTGTCGCCATCTCCAACAGCCGGCTGGTCAACTGCAACCGCAACGGCGTGATCTTCAAGTACAAAGATTATCGCGCCGACGGCCACGCGCGGCACAAACGCATGACGCTTGCCACCGGTGAGTTCATCCGCCGCTTCCTCATCCACGTGCTGCCGAAGGGCTTCCATCGCATCCGCCACTACGGCTTGTTCACCAGCAGCAAACGTGTCGAGAACATCATGCGGGCAAGACAATTGCTTAATGTGCCGGTCCCGCAAACCGAGGACCGCGATGCAACTTGCACCGACGCCAATGAACCGCAGACGCTCTCGCATCCGTGCCCGTGTTGCGGCGGTCGCATGATCATCATCGAGACTTTCGAGCGCGGCTCAACGCCACAATATCGGCCGGCCGCTCCAACGGTTCCGAGCAGGATCGACACCTCATGAGCACGATCGCCCAGTCAAAACATAGCAAAGATGCTGATCTGCGCTGCCGGTCCTCGACCGGCCACGATGAGGCTTGCCCTATCCAGCACCCAGGGCCTCAGATCGGCCCGCGATCGCTATCGTTTGCGCTGGCCGCGCACCACCAAAGTGAGCACATCACCCGCACGTGCGCCCTTGATCATCGCGCTCGGTCTAATCCAATCCCGTCAACCGCCCACCGCGCCAACCTCAAATCCCCATAGCGCGCGCCGCAGCCCACCTCGTATCCCTTCCCGCGGTTTCTTTCTCTGGAGGGTTTCGGACGCCGGCCCCAAGCCGCCGAGTTCGGCGTGCCGTCCGTCATCGGCCGGCATCCGAAACCCTTCACACAAGGAGACCCATGCACTGCAAAAAAATACGGTACGGCCCCATCCGCCGGCTCGTTAAGCAGATGTTTCCACACAACAGGCT
>JANMBN010000324.1:0-2575 GCA_031360485.1 Betaproteobacteria bacterium
CACCGCGGTGGCGTCCATGGACAACGAGCCTTCATGGTCCCTGGCCCACAGGCGAAACGTCTTGCCGTCCTGTTGCGGCTCTCCGCAGACGAAGAACGCATGCGTGTCGAACATGGGCCGCACCGCCCGGAACTCGTAGCGCGCGACGCCGGCGCCGGGCAACTGATGCCGCAGCAGATCGAGCAGCAGCGTGGCGATGAGAGGACCGTGCACGACGAGCCCGGAATAGCCTTCGACTTCGGTTGCATAACGGCGGTCGTAGTGAATCCGGTGGCCGTTGAAAGTCAAGGCGGAGTAGCGAAACAGAAGCACGTCGTCCGGAACCCACCTGCGCTCCCACATCGCGCGTGCGGGTGCCGGTTTCGGCGGCGGCGCCACATCGTCGCCGGCGGGCGCCTCGCGATAGACGATGTCGTGGAATTCGACGAGCGCGGCGTCGGCATCGCTCCCGCGGCGGACCTCGTGGCGAACCTTGACGAAGACCAGCCGGCCGGTGCGTCCGCTCTTCTCGGTCACGCCCTGAATCGTCGAGACACGCGTGATGGCATCGCCGATGCGCAGCGGCTTGCGGAATTCGAACTGGCTTCCTGCCCACATGCGCCGCGGCAAGGGAACCGGCGGCAGGAATCCGCCGCGCTTGGCGTGGCCATCCGGACCGATGTCGGACTGGCGATGCAGCGGCAGGAAGTAGAGCCAGTGCCACAAGGCGGGCAATGGCGTTCCGTCGGGCGGACGCTCCGCGGGCCGATCCAGCGTCGCGGACAGCGCCGCGTACGGCGTCGCGGTGGCGACGTCCGACACCGATTCCGACCTCCCGACCCATTCCTCGAGATTCATGCGTTCCGGTCCGGGCACGGCTACGTCGAAGGCGTCCCGGGCGGCTTGGCGGGCCTCAGCGCCGTGATCATGTCGATCGGCACCGGAAACACGATGGTCGAGCTCTTGTCGCTCGCGATGTTGCCGAGCGTCTGCAGGTAACGCAGCTGCATCGCCTGCGGCTCTTTCGCCAGCATCTGCGCCGCCTGCAACAGTTTTTCGGACGCCTGCAGCTCGCCCTCGGCATGGATGATCTTCGCCCGCCGCTCGCGCTCGGCCTCGGCCTGGCGCGCGATCGCGCGCACCATCGATTCATTGAGGTCGACGTGCTTGATCTCGACGGTGGACACCTTGATGCCCCAGGCGTCGGTCTGCGTGTCGAGCACCCGCTGGATATCGAGATTGAGCCGCTCGCGCTCGGACAGGAGCTCGTCGAGCTCGTGCTTGCCCAGCACCGCGCGCAGCGTGGTCTGCGCCAGCTGGCTTGTCGCCTCCAGGAATTTCGCGACCTGGATCACCGACTTCTCCGGGTCGACGACCCGAAAATAGACGACGGCGTTGACCTTGACCGACACGTTGTCGCGCGTGATCACGTCCTGCGGCGGAACGTCCATGACGACGGTGCGCAGGTCCACGCGCACCATCTGCTGGACGCCGGGGATCAGCAGGAACAGTCCCGGACCCTTGACCATCCAGAACCGTCCCAGCGTGAAGACGACGGCACGCTCGTATTCGCGCAGGATGCGGACCGATGCGACGATCAGCACGGCGATGACGAGGACGATGCTGCCGAACCCCAATCCGAAAATCATGGCTAGCCTCCTTTGTCCGCTTCGATCAGCGGGGCGACCGTCAGCGTGAGATTATCGCGCGCCGTGACCCGCACGGCCTGGCCGCGCTCGAGCGCTCTCGAGCTGCGAATCCGCCATCGCTCGCCGTGCACGCGCGCCCAGCCCTCGGCGGCATCGGCATCGAGCACGACGCCGATGCTGCCGATCAGCTCCTCGCTGCCGGTGACTACCGGACGCCGCCGGGCCTTCAGCGCGAATCCGGCCACGAAGAATACGAAGAGAGCCGTCGCCGCGGCCAGTGCGGCGATCAGCGGCAGCGGGATCCCGAAGCCCGGCACATCGGTGTCGATCAGCATCACCGCGCCGACGACGAACGCAATCGTGCCCCCGATGCCGAGCGATCCATAGCTTGGCAGGAACATCTCCGCAATCAGGAATGCCAGACCGAGGAGGATGAGGGCGAACCCGGCGAAGCTGACGGGCAGCAGATGCAGCGCGAACATCGCCAGCAGCAGGCAGATCGCACCGACCACGCCCGGCAGCACGAAGCCCGGATTGTAGAACTCGAAAAACAGCCCATAGATGCCGAGCATCATGAGGATGAGCGCGACGCTCGGATCGGTGATGACCGCGAGAAACCGGCTCTTCCAGTCGGGTTCCATGGTCATCGTCGCGGCGGCCGATGTCGCGAGCGTCCGCTCGCCGCCCGCCGTCGTCACTTTGCGGCCGTCGAGCTTCGCGAGCAACTCCGGCACGTCGCGCGCGGTGAGGTCGATCACGTTCTGGGCGAGCGCCTCGCCCGCCGACAGGCTGACGGCCTCGCGCACCGCCCGTTCCGCCCATTCGGCATTGCGCCCCCGCATCTGCGCGAGCCCGCGGATGTACGCCGAAGCATCGTGCACCTGCTTTCTTTCCATCGTGCTTTGCGCGCCACCCGGCTCGTCCATCGCGCCGGTCTTGTCGCCTTT
>JANMBN010000334.1:0-2736 GCA_031360485.1 Betaproteobacteria bacterium
CCCCGGGTTGATCAACCCGCGCTCGATGCCGTTGCGCAGAAAGATGTCGGCATTGCCGTCGTTCTGCTCACGATTGATGCCGTGCAACTCGACCTGCGGTCCATATCGCTGGCCGAGCTCGAGCAATACGGTGCCGTAGCCGCAGCCCAGCTCCAGCACACGGACAGGCTGGCCGCGATCGAGACGCACATCGATGTCGGCAAAGACGCCTCCCACCCGATCGACGAGTTCGGCATGGCCCCGGGCCCGGAAGGGGAGTTTGGCGCGATACTTGGCGTCCCGGATCATCGGGCCCCCGCTGCGGTAGCGCTTTTGTCCGTTTTTCTGCTGGATTCGACGATTTCAGCGGCCATGTGATCCGCATCGGCTGCGGCGCGAGCCCGCCGAAAAGGCCAGGGGCAGCCTTTTTCGACCATTGACGGGCGGTAATCGGGTCCCGAGGATAGTACACGATCGCCCAGTCATGGATAATGCCCACGGCAACGACTTGGATACCTCGCACGTCACGGTCCCCGCGAGTTTCTGTCGCCAGAGAGCAATGAACATGGTCGAAAGACTCAACGACGCGCGCATCCTGATCTACAGCCACGACAGCTTCGGCCTGGGCCACCTGCGCCGCTGCCGGACGATCGCGCACGCGATCGTCGACCGTTTCAAGGGCGTGTCGATTCTAATCCTCTCCGGCTCGCCGATCATCGGGAGCTTCGATTTCCTGCCCCGGGTCGACTTCGTCCGGATTCCCGGGGTGATCAAGCTGCACGACGGGGAGTATCAGTCGCTCGGGCTGCACATCGATGTGGAACAGACGATGGAGATGCGCGCCGCCATCATTCATCAGACCGCGAAGAGCTTCCGGCCGGACCTGTTTCTGGTGGACAAGGAACCCCTCGGACTCAAGGGGGAGGTGGTGCCGACGCTGCAGATGTTGAAAGCCCAGGGGACCAGGCTGGTGCTCGGCCTCCGCGACATCATGGACGACCCTGGCCTGCTGCTGCGCGAATGGGAGCGCAAGCAGGTGCTGCCGGTGCTGGAACACCTCTACGACGACATCTGGGTCTATGGCCTCGAGAGTTTTGCCGATCCGCTCGAGGGCGTTCTTTGCCCGCCGGCCGTGCACAGGAAGATCATCTACACGGGGTACCTCCGGCGCAGCGTGCCGAACTTGCCCGAAGCGCCCGCCGTTCGGGCCGGCGGGCGACCCTATGTGCTGGTCACGGTTGGCGGTGGCGACGACGGAATGTCGGCCGTCGACTGGGTAATGCGCGCCTACGAGCACGATCCCGACATCCCGCTTGCGGCCGTCTTCGTGCTGGGGCCCTTCATGCCGCCCGCCCAGCAACGCCAATTCCGCGAGCGCGCGAAGCGCGCGGGGCGAATCGATGTGGTGACGTTCGACGCCCACGTCGAGCTGCTGATGGAAAGGGCGGTAGGCATCGTCGCGATGGCGGGCTACAACACGTTTTGCGAAATCCTTTCGCTGGACAAGCGCGCGATCCTGATTCCGCGGGTTATGCCCCGGCGCGAACAGTTTTTGCGGGCCCAGCGCGCCGCCGCGAAGGGACTGGTCCGCATGCTCGATCCCGAGGACATTCACGATCCCATGGTCATGGCAGCCGCTCTGCGGGGTCTTTCGCAGCAGCCGGCCCCCTCCGAGCGCGGCGCCACGCAGATGCTCGACGGCCTCAAAGTCATCACCGGGCTGGTGGCCGAGCATGTGGGCGGGGCCTCGTTTGCTTCGGCGCACGTCGCGGGGACCTGACCGGTCCGAACCCCGGCGCCACGCGCCGGGCGACGCACAGCGCCCCACGGCACACGTCCATGCCAGCCGTCATGATTCATGTCCAGCACCTGCTGGGCATCGGCCACCTGATGCGGGCCCGCCTTATTGCCGAGGCGCTCGCCAATGCCGGCTTCGATACGCACCTCGTGACTGGAGGGAACCCGATCGGGGGGCGCCTGCCGCGCGGCGTGCAAACGGTTCAGTTGCCGCCGATCCACGTATCCGACGGCACGCTCAAACCGCTGCGTGACGCGGACGGCCGGCCGATCGACGACGCCTACCGGCAGAAGCGGCGTGACCTGCTGCTCGACGCGTACGAGTCGGTGGCGCCCGATGCGGTCATCTTCGAAACATTTCCGTTCGGAAGGAGGGCGCTGCATTTCGAGCTCCTGCCGTTGCTCGAACGTATCGGAGCGACGCGCCGGCGGCCGCTGGTCGCCGCGTCCGTTCGCGATATCCTCCAGCAGCGCGACAACGTCCTGCGCGAGCGCGAAATGCTGGATTCGGCCCGGCGCTGGTTCGACGCGGTGCTGGTCCACGGCGACCGCCGATTTTCCCGCCTCGAGGAAACGTTTCCGCTGGCGCCCGAGCTCGGGATGCCCGTTCATTACACGGGCTTTGTCGCGGCGCGCGCCGGGCCGCCCTCTCTGCCGAGCGTGGGCGAGCGTCGCGAAGTCGTCGTTTCGGCGGGCGGGGGCACGGTCGGCATCGACCTGCTCGCGGCCGCGCTCGCCGCACAGCGGCAATCGCGTTTCCGCAATTTGCGGTGGCGGGTGCTGGCGGGACCCAACATTCCGGAGGATGTCTTTAAACGTCTGCGGGGCATGGCGGGTCCCGGCACGATCGTCGAGCGGGCGCGCGAGGATTTCGCGGCGTTGCTGGGCCAGGCGCTGATCTCGGTGTCGCAAGCGGGCTACAACACAGTGCTTGACGTGCTCCGGAGCGGCGCGCGACCG
>JANMBN010000419.1:0-3598 GCA_031360485.1 Betaproteobacteria bacterium
AAGAGGAGAAACGTATGCGCAAGGTGATGATGGCTGTGGCTGTGGCGGCCGCTATCCTGATGGCTGGAACTTCGTTCGCGGCGGAGAAGGACGATGTCTTGGCGGTGGTGAAGAAATGCAGCGATGCGTTCAACAAGGGTGATACGAAGGCGGCCTTTGCCGTTGCCACCGATGAGATGAGCATCATCGACGAGTTTCCACCGTACGAGTGGCACGGGCCGGGCGCGTTCGCGAAATGGTTTGCCGATTACGATGCGAACGCCAAGAAGGAGGGCATCACCGACGGCGCTGTCGCCCTCGGCAAAGCCAAGCATGTGGACGTTGCCGGCGACCGCGCCTACGCCGTCCTCAATGCGACGTATACGTGGAAGCTGAAGGGCAAACCGCAGAAGGAAACCAACGCGACGTGGACCTTTACGCTGCTGAAAACCAAAGACGGTTGGCGGATCAACGGCTGGAGTTGGTCGAAACCGTAGTCGCGGACGTCACTCTCCAGAGATCCGGCATCCAATCGCTTCCGTTGGTGCCGCACTGTTCCCGCTCGTCTGTCCGCTCTGCGGCGCCGACATGCGCGTCGTCGCCTTCATCACCGACGCGCCCACGATCCATGAAATTTACGCCGGAGCGACGGTATCTCCCGTCCGAATCTCGCCACCTGCCGCCGACAGCATGCCTACGCCAAACGTTGGCTCCTTCTGCGCAAACACCTTCACCAACGTCTGCATGACCTGCAAATCGCGTTCGCCCGTTAGCGGATTGGCGTGCGTGGCGAGGCAGCGCACCTTGGGCGCCACGGTCTCAAACGCGACATTGCCCACGCGCAGTTTGCCGCCCACCCAGGATTGCTCTTCCCAGGCGGACACGCCGTCGATCACGATGTTATGCCGGAAGCGCAGCTCGTTGAGATTCGCATCACGGAGCGCCACGGCAGCGGACGCCAGGCTTTCGCGGCTATGCAACGTAACCTGCCCCGCTTCGTTGTCCTGATAGCGCGGCGTCGTGCCGTCGCCCACCAGTTTGAGCGGCAGGTGCTCAGGTTGTCCTTTCAACGGATTTTCATCCAACGACAGCACATAGCGGGTGATCGCATCCACCGCACGCTGCCGTCCAGCCTCGTCCAGTGATTCATCCACAAGAATTCCATTTTCCGAAGAAATTCTCAACCGTTGCGAGCGCTCATCAAATCGCACATGCAGCCGGGCGAGTCCCGGCGTATTCGCCAGCACCACGCCGTGGGATTTGCGGCACCATGCCGTATCGGCCGCCGGCGCATCGGCGAAGCGGAAATTGAGCACGCGATCCCCCGCTACGCGCCCACCCGGCAACACGGTGATGTGCTCCACCGGTTCCGGCGTGAATCCTTTGACCGGGTAACGATACAGTGCGGTAACTTTGGCCATGATGATCGCCATCTTACGTTGGTCCGGTTGATCACGCTGTAGAGTCCCAGGGCGGCACTTCCCGCAGGCGGTCTTACTTGCGGTGCGACACCCGTCCTGCCAAGGTTGACCGCTCGCCACCCCGGAAAGCCCATGAAGATCATCGCGATCCATGCCCACGCGCTTCGAACGCGCCTCGACACGCCCTTCGCGTTCTCGCAGGGCTGGGTGAAAGAACGCGCGGCCGTCATCGTCGAAGTGGCCACCGACGCGGGCCTCGTCGGTTGGGGCGAAGCGCTGTGCGTCGGACTGCAGCCGGGAGACATCGCCGCGGCCGCTATCCGGTCCGTGCTCGCGCCGATGCTGATCGGTTGCGATCCGCGCGAGCCGGAGGTCCTGTGGCATCGCATGTACAACCGCACTCGCGACTACGGTCGCAAGGGGGCGGTCGTGAGCGGCATCAGCGGTATCGACATCGCGCTCTGGGATCTCTGCGGCAAGGCGCGAGGCGAGCCGGTCTGGCGTCTGCTCGGCGGCGCGTTCCGGCGCCGCGTGCAGGCCTACGCCACCGGGTTCTACCGGGTGCAGGGCCAGGGCGAGGCGACCCGCCTCGCGGCCGAGGCATTGGCGCACTACGATTCGGGCCTCAGGGTGATGAAGGTCAAGCTGGGTTTCGGCATCGAGGACGACGTCGCGGTCATGCAGGCGATTCGCGCAGCGCTCGGCAACCGCGCGGTGACGCTGATGATCGACACCAACCACGCATACGGCGAGGCGGACGCCATTCGGCTCGGCCGGGCGCTCGAGCCGTACTCGCTGCGCTGGTACGAGGAGCCCGTCGTTCCGGAAAACCTCGCCGGTTATCGCAACGTCAGGCGCGCGCTCGGCATTCCGATCGCGGGCGGCGAGTGCGAATACACCGTATTCGGGTTCCGCAACCTCGCGCAGGCCGAGGCGGTGGACATCGCCCAGCCCGACATCGCCGCGGCCGGTGGCTTCACGGCGTGCCGGCACATCGCCGCGCTGTGCCTCGCGCACGGCATCGAGGTCAACCCGCATGTGTGGGGAGCCGGCGTGGCGCAACGCGCATCGCTGCACCTGATCGCGAGCCTTCCGGTCGCCAATCCGTCGCTCTTCCAGCGGGAGCCCGTGTTCGAGTACGACTGCTCGGACCACCCGTTCCGCGCGACCCTCGTTGATCGCCCGCTGCAGCACGTCGACGGCTGGATCGAGATCGACGACCGGCCGGGGCTGGGCGTCGAAGTCGACCGCGGAGCGCTCAAGCGGTTTGCCGCGGGCTGAGACCGAACGCGCCAGATTCGCGGACGGCTCGATATCGAGGTTCCGTCGCGAACGGAAATCGACGGCGCGGGAAAGGCGTGCGGCGGCGCGTCATGCGTCCGCGCCGATCGATCACCTGCGGCGGAGGGCGACTACTTCCTGGCGCCCGTGGATAACTCCGCTGCGGTCGCTTTCGTGTTTGGGGGTGCCACGGCCACTTCCGGAGGCGAATGCGCTCCGGCGGCTTCGAGCGGCCTCGATGCCGCCACGGGCGAGACATACGGCCCCGGATCGGCGCAGGGAGCCGTCGCGACCGGCGGCGGAACATCCTTTCCGGCCGCAGCGAGACTCGTCCGATAGCCATCTGCAACCCGTTCCATGGCGAGGCACAATCGATACTGGGCGACCCGGTCGTTCCACGCGCCCTTCGCAGCGGTTTCCGCCGCCTGCACCACCGACTGCTCGGACGGGGGCGGCAGCTTCGCAAAACCCGGTGCGGCGACGAACGCAGCGATCAGCGCGGCGGCAATCCGCATGGCGATCCTCCTTTACGCACAATGATCAGCTACTGCACCGTGCCGCGCTGTAGTCCCTCGCTGTTTGTTGCTGTCGGAGAATTCCGAAATGCACCGATTACGCGACCTTGCTATCTGTCCTCACCGGCCGTGGGAACGCGGTAACGTTTTCCGGGTGCCCGGCCGGTCGCGGTACGCCGGCGCCTTCACCGTGGCGCTGAGTGCGACGGATGCGCGCAAACGTCTTGGCGATGTCGGTATTCACGCTCGACGTGTATTTGAACGATGGATCCAGGATCGACTTCATGGCGCTTTCTCCCATGCGGACGAGGCTCTGACCAACCAATACCTGACGATGATCGGCCCCAGTCTCGGTCATGGGCCGAGCAACGTAAATCAGCTGAATCCGAATGTCTTGTAAGA
>JANMBN010000452.1:0-4317 GCA_031360485.1 Betaproteobacteria bacterium
GTCGATGCCGGCATCGACTACCGGTTGAGGGCGCTCGAACAGGTGGCCAGCTACCACACCCCCCCCGGGCGCGACGCCGAGGCCGCGCTCGCGGCCGCGTTCGAGACGATGCGCGCGGGTCCGGACGAGGATTCCCGGCTCACCATCGAAGGCCGGACGCTCGCCGCGAGAAAGCGCGCCGGCAGCGCCGTCTGGTTCGATTTCGCGACGCTGTGCGACGGGCCCCGGTCTCAGCGGGACTATCTCGAGCTGGCGCGGCGCTTTTCGGTGCTGTTCCTCTCCGGCATCCCCCGGATGACCGCCGAGATGGCGGACCGCGCCCGGCGCTTCACGTGGCTCATCGACATACTGTACGATCACCGCGTGAAGCTTTTGGCGTCCGCCGCGGCCCGCCCCGAAGACCTCTATCGCGAGGGTCCGAACAGCCGGGAATTCGCACGCACGGTGAGCCGCCTCGCGGAAATGCAGACCCACGATTACATGGGCGAGCCGCACGTCGCCGCCGAAATGCCGTCCCCCGGCTGAACGTCAGGTCTGCCGCGGCCCCCATCCCACACTTCGAACCACGATCGCATCCCCAAGGAGACTCGCGTGCAGAAATTCAAGGCCTACCGGACGTTCCAGGAAAACGACGCGGTCGCGAGCCGCTTCGTCGAGATGACGCAGGACGAGCTCGATCCCGGCGACGTCATGGTCCGGACCAAGTACTCGACGATCAACTACAAGGACGCGCTGTCCTACAACGGTACCGGCAAGATCATGCGCAAGTACCCGACCAACGCCGGCATCGACATGGCCGGAACGGTCGAGACCTCGAAGGACGCGCGGTGGAAGCACGGCGACAAGGTGATCGTTCACGCCTACGACCTCGGCGTCGCGCACGACGGTGGCTACAGCGAGTACGTTCGTGTGCCGGCCGATTGGGTGGTGCGGCGGCCCGAAAGCATGACGGCATTCGACGCGATGACGCTCGGCACCGCCGGCTTCACCGCGGCGCAGGCGATCATGATGATGGAGCACAACGGCCTGAAGCCCGACAACGGTCCGGTGGCGGTGACCGGCGCGACAGGCGGCGTGGGATCCGTCGCGGTGGAGATCCTGGCGAAGACCGGATATCACGTCGTTGCGATCACCGGCAAACCGGAGGAAGCCGGCTACCTGCGGGCGCTCGGGGCGAAGGAAGTGCTCCAGCGCCAGGCGATCGAACTCACGAAAATCCGCCCGCTCGACAAATCGACGTGGGCCGGAGCCATCGACAACCTGGGCGGCGATGTGCTCGCGTGGCTGCTCTCGACGATGAAGATCGGCGGCACCGTCAGCGCGGTCGGCCTCGCCGCCGGCATGAAGCTCAACACGACGGTCGCGCCGTTCATCCTGCGCGGCGTCTCGCTGCTCGGCGCCGACAGCGCCAACTGCCCGATGTCGCTCCGCCAGAAGATCTGGAACAAGCTGGCCGTCGAATGGCGGCCGGACCGCGTCCACGACCAGGTGCGAACGATCGACTTCGACGATCTGGCCACGCACTTCGACCCCTATCTCAAAGGAATGGTCCGGGGCCGGACGGTCGTACGGATCGCGCCGGACTCGCACCCGTAGCGCGGCACCCATGTGCGGCGCACGCGTTGGCCGCGGCGGCTGATCGTGCGCACGCGGCGCGGACCACGGCAGGCACGGCCGGCGGCGGCTGATCGCGACATCGGGCCCGGAGCGCCCCCGCCATGCCGGCGCCGGGCAGGGCTGGGCGGGACGGCTGGGGCGTCGCGAGCTTCCCGGGGCAGGCAAACGACGCAACGCGGACTTGATTCTGCGCAAGGCGATCGAGCCCCGCGGCCCGTAGTGTTGCCGATAGTCGTCGCCGGCCGGGGCGAAGGATTGGACGTTGCGCGAGGCGCGCTCTGAGGAGAATCAACGATGACCACCTACAAGGCATTCCACCACCGGTCGATCGCCGACCGCGACGCATTCTGGCGCGGCGAGGCGGCGCTGGTCGACTGGCAGGCGCCGTTCACGGCGGTGCTCGACTACTCGAAGCCGCCGTTCGCGAAGTGGTTCGTCGGCGGGCGGACCAACCTCTGCCACAACGCGGTCGATCGCCATCTTGCGGCGCGCGGCGACCAGAAGGCGCTCGTCTACCTGTCGACCGAGACCGGCGAGGACAGGACCTACACGTATCGCGAGCTTGCGGCCGAAGTGAACCGGTGCGCCGCGATGTTCAAGGCGCAGGGCGTGGGCCGCGGGGACCGCGTATTGATCTACATGCCGATGATCGCGGAGGCGGCGTTCGCGATGCTCGCGTGCGCGCGCATCGGCGCCATCCACTCTGTCGTCTTCGGCGGCTTTGCCGCGGCGAGCCTCGCGACACGCATCGATGACGCGAAGCCGAAGCTGATGGTGACGTCGGACGCCGGGATGCGCGGCGGAAAGCCGGTCCCGTACAAGCACCTCGTCGACGAGGCGATCCGGCTCGCCGCGAATCCTCCGCACAAGGTGATCATCGTCAATCGCGGCATCGATGCGGCGATGCCGGTCGTCGCCGGTCGCGATCTCGATTACGCCACGCTGCGCGCGGGTTGCATGGACGCGCAAGTGCCCTGCGAGTGGCTCGAATCGTCGGAGCCGTCGTACATCCTCTATACGTCGGGCACGACGGGCAAGCCGAAGGGAGTCCAGCGCGACACCGGCGGTTACGCGGTCGCGCTCGCGTCGTCGATGCGCAGGATTTTCTGCGTCGAACCCGGCGAGGCGATGTTCACGACGAGCGACATCGGCTGGGTCGTCGGCCACTCGTACATCATCTACGCGCCGCTCATCAACGGATCGACGACGGTCATGTACGAGGGCCTGCCGATCCGTCCCGATCCGGCGATCTGGTGGAAGATCGTCGCCGAGAACAAGGTCAAGACGATGTTCAGCTCGCCGACGGCGATCCGCGTGCTCAAGAAGCAGGATCCGGCGCACATGAAGACGCACGACGTGTCGACGCTGCGGTACCTCTTCCTCGCCGGCGAGCCGCTGGACGAGCCGACGGCGCGCTGGGCCGCGGACTCGCTCGGAGTCGCCATCGTCGACAACTACTGGCAGACGGAAACGGGCTGGCCGATCCTCTCCGCGCAACCGGGCGTCGAGGAGACGCCGCGCAAGTTCGGCAGCCCGTCGTTCCCGGTCTACGGCTATGACGTCAGGCTGCTGAACGAAGCCACCGGGGATGAAATCGGCGTCGACGAAAAAGGGGTGCTGATGATCGTCCCGCCGCTGCCGCCGGGCTGCATGACGACGGTCTGGGGCGACGATGCGCGATTCGTGTCGACGTACTTCTCGACGTTTCCCGACAAGCTCGCCTACTCGACGTTCGACTGGGCGACCCGCGACGCCGAAGGCTACTACTTCGTGCTCGGCCGCACCGACGACGTCATCAACGTGGCGGGCCATCGGCTCGGCACGCGCGAGATCGAGGAAGCGGTGCAGGCGCACTCGGCGATCGCGGAAGTCGCGGTGGTCGGCGTCGCCGATGCGCTGAAGGGCCAGGTCCCGGTGGCGTTCGTCGTCGTCAAGGACCCGTCAATCGTGGCGACGCCGGCGGATATCGCCCGGATGCGCAAGGAGATCGTCGACACGGTGGACCGCGAGCTCGGTGCGATCGCCCGTCCGGCGGCCGTCCATTTCGTCACCGTGTTGCCGAAGACGCGCTCGGGCAAGCTCCTGCGCCGCACGATTCAGGCGCTCGCCGAACGGCGCGATCCGGGCGATCTCACGACGATCGAAGACCCGGCGGCGCTGGAGCAGATCCGCACGGCGTTGGCGTCAGACTCCTAGACTTTGCGGACTCGCGCGGCGAGCACGGGGCAGGCGATAATGCGCGATTCACACGCGTCGCCTCCCATGTCCGGCTTGCCCGCTACCTTTTCGTCCGGCCCGTCGATCGCCTCCGGCGACCGGCACCCCCGGCACGCGCCCCTTGCGGCGGTCACGCGCGGTGCCGTGGTGGAAAGCGTCCACCTTGGATCGATCGCGGTCGTCGATCGCCACGGCAGGCTCCTGCACTCGGTCGGCGATCCGGGCTTCCTGACGATGACGAGGAGCGCGCTGAAGCCGTTCCAGGCGATGCCGTTCGTCGCCGCGGGAGGAATCGAGCGCTTCGGCTACTCGCAGGCGCAGGTCGCCCTGCTGTGCGCGAGCCACTCGGGCGAGCCGCGCCACGTCGAGGCCGCGGCGGAGATGCTCGAGCGCGCGGGCAACGTTCCCGGCGACCTCCAGTGCGGAACGCACGCGCCGGGCTTCTACGAGGCGCGGGGCGAGGTGCCCCCGCCGCCGCCGTAT
>JANMBN010000462.1:0-5188 GCA_031360485.1 Betaproteobacteria bacterium
GTCCTGCCCTGATCTCGCCCCTCCCGGTGCAGGCCGCCGATGCCGCGCCGGGCGTCGCGATCGCCGGCGCCGAAATGACTTATCCGAACGGCACGCGCGCGCTCGCTCCCGTCGACCTCGAAGTCCGCCGCGGCGAGTTCCTGACGCTGCTCGGACCCTCGGGCTGCGGTAAGACGACGCTCCTCAACCTGATCGCCGGGCTCGTCGCGCCCAGCGCCGGAACGCTCCGGTGGTGGGGCGGCGATCTGCCGGCCACGGGCGGGCCCGGACGGCAATTCGCCTTCGTCTTCCAGGCGCCGACGCTGATGCCGTGGGCGCGCGTCGAGGCCAACGTGCGTTTGCCGCTCGACCTCGCCGGCGTCGAGCGCGCCGCCGCGAACCGGAGCGCAGCCGCCGCGCTCGACGTCGTCGGGCTCGCCGAGTTCGCGCAGCACTATCCGCGCGAGCTTTCCGGCGGCATGCAGATGCGCGCTTCGATCGCGCGCGCGCTCGTCACGTCGCCTGACCTGCTGTTGATGGACGAGCCGTTCGGCGCACTGGACGAATTCACGCGGCAGCGGCTCGACACCGAGCTCGCGACCGTGTGGGCCGCACGCGGCCTCACCGTCGTGTTCGTCACCCACAGCGTCTACGAAGCGGCATTTCTTTCGACGCGCGTCGCGGTGATGGGGCCGCGCCCCGGCCGCGTGATCGCCGACGTCGCGATCGACGAGCCGTTCCCGCGCGGCGACGCGTTCCGCGTATCCCCGGCGTTCGTCCGCTGCTGCCAGCGGCTCTCCGCCCTCGTCGCCGAGGCCGGGGCCGGCATGCGTCGCGACGCGCGGCGGTGACACGATGATCGCCGACGACGCGCCGTCGCGGATCCTGCGCGTCGCCGCACCGGCGCTGATCGCGGCGCTGCTGCTCGCCGCTTGGCAGGCACTGGTCGTGATCTACGACGTGCCGACCTACATCGTCCCCTCGCCCGTGATCGTGCTGCGCACCCTCGTCGCCGATCGCGCGCTGCTCTCCGACGCGCTGGCCGTCACGCTCGGCATCGCGCTGACCGCGCTCGCGGTCGCGACGATCGCGGGAACGCTGGTCGCGCTGCTGTTCGTGCAGAGCCGCTGGATCGAAATGAGCCTGTTCCCCTATGCGGTGCTGCTGCAGGTGACGCCGATCGTCGCGATCGCGCCGCTCATCATCATCTGGGTCAAGGACACGCGCATCGCGCTCGTGCTGTGCGCGGTCGTCGTCGCCATCTTCCCGATCATCTCCAACACCACGCTCGGCCTGCGCAGCGTCGATCGCGGCTTGCTCGACCTGTTCCGCATGTGCCGCGCGAGCCGCTGGCAGATTCTGGTGCGATTGCGGATCCCGGGCGCGCTGCCCTATTTCTTCGGCGGCCTGCGGATCGCGAGCGGCCTGGCGCTGATCGGCGCGGTCGTCGCCGAGTTCGTCGCCGGAACTGGCGGCCAGGGCGCGGGGCTCGCCTACCAGATCCTCCTCGCGGGCATGCAGCTCAACATCCCCCGGCTGTTCGCCGCGCTGTTCCTGATCGCGGCGGCGGGCGTCGCGCTGTTCACGGTGACCGTCTGGGTGTCGCGTCTCGCGCTTTCGCGCTGGCACGAGAGCGAGACGACGCCCTCCGGGTAGGAACGCGACCCGACGACGGGAGGCCCATGGAAAAATTCGACGCGATCGTCATCGGCGGCGGCGTCATCGGCACGTCGATCGCCTGCCATCTGGCACGCCTCGGCGCCGGGCGCGTCTTGCTCCTCGAGCGCAACCAGCTGGGCGGCGGCACGACCGCGCAGTCGTCGTGCATCGTGCGCACGCACTACTCGGTGCGGGAGAACGCCGCGCTGGCGCAGGCGTCGCTTGCCGTCTTCGAGGATTTCCAGGGCTACCTCGAGGACGCCGACGCCGATTGCGGACTGAACCGCTGCGGGCTCATGCTGATCGCGCCCGAAGGCGACCGCGCGGCCGCGCTGCGCGGAACGCTGGCGGCTCAGCGCCGTCTCGGAATCGCCGCCGACGAGATCGGCGCCGACCACGCGCGGCGCATCCATCCGTTGCTCGATTTCACCGATGCCCCCGTCGTCGGCTGGGAGCCCGGCGCCGGGTACGCCGATGCCTACATGACGCTTTCCGCCTACGCGCGCGGGGCGCGGCGGCGCGGCGCGACGATACGCGAAGGCGTCGCCGTCACCGGCCTCGTTCGCGACGGCGCGCGGGTCGCCGGCGTGGAAACGGCGCAGGGAAATATTCTCGCGGGCGTCGTCATCAGCGCCCAGAACATGTGGTCGCGCGAGATCGGCCAGTGGACCGGCATCGACGTGCCGCTGGCGCTTTCGCGCCATGCCGTCATCACGCTCGAAGGGTCGACGCCGTACACGCCGGATCTGCCCGTCGTCATGGACTGGGTCCCGCACGGCGGCATCTACTTCCGGAGCTACGGCCGCCGGCAGGTGCTGGCCGGTGACACCGGCGATGGCGAGCCCCTGGCCGAGCCGGACACCGAGCAGGGCGACGTTTCACTCGACCACGTGGCCAACGTCGGCGAGAAGCTCGGCCGCCGGATGCCGGCGTTCGCCGACGCCGGGCTCGCCAAATCGTGGACCGGGGTCTACGACGTGACGCCCGACTGGAATCCGGTGCTGGGACCGCTGCCGGGAATCGGCGGGCTCCACGTGGCGTTCGGATTTTCCGGACACGGCTTCAAGCTGTCGCCGATGGTCGGCCGCATCGTCGCGCAATCGGCGCTGGGGCTCACGCCCGATCTGCCGCTCGCGCCCTACTCGATCGAGCGCTTTGCCGGCGGTCGATTGCTGGTCGGCGGATATGGCGCGAGCGTCGTGTCGTAGGGGGCTACGGATGCGGGACCTGCGTCTCGTGCGGCTCGACGTGGATCGTGATGTGCGCCTTCGCTAGCTCCGTCATGAGCGCCGCTTCAATGCGGTCGCACAGCGCATGCGATTCCAGGACGCTCATGAGGCCGGGCACGAGCAGATGGAATTCCAGGAAGCGCCGCGCGCCTGCCTTGCGCGTGCGCAGCGCGTGAAAGCTCGCGCCGTCCGGCAGCTCCGCGCGGATCAGCGCCTCGGCGCGCTTCAACTCGGAGGACGGAAGCGCGGCGTCCATCAACCCGTCCGCCGAGCGCCGCAACAGGCCGACGCCCGTGACGACGATGTGCAGGCCGACCGCGATCGCCATCAGCGGGTCGAGGATCGCCCACTGCGGCATCGCCATCACCACCATGAGCCCGCCGATGATCCCGGCCGAAGTCCAGACGTCGGTCAGCAGGTGTCTGGCGTCCGCCTCGATCACGATGCTGTCGTGCTGGCGCGCGACCTTGAGCATGATCCGCGCCGTCGCGAAATTCATCGCGCCGGCGAGGAACGCGATCACGATGCCGGGACCGAGGCGCGCGAGCGGTTCCGGGTCGACGAGCCGATGAACCGCCGACCAGATGATCGATACCGCCGCGACGAGAATCAGCGCGCCCTCGACGCCGCTCGAGAAGTACTCGGCCTTGTCGTGGCCGTACATGTGGCGCTCGTCGGCGGGCCGCTCCGCCACGATCAGCGCGCCGAGGGCGACCAGCGCGGCCGCGAGATTGACCAGCGATTCCAGCGCATCCGACCAGAGGCTCACCGAGCCGGTCAGGAAGTAGGCGCCGAACTTGAGCGCGATCGTCGCGAGCGATGTCGCGATCGACAGATAGGCCATCCGGAGCACGGCGCGCATCGCTTTCTTCCCTGGGAGCCTGCCGGAATGCCTTCGCGTCTGTGAAAGAGGAGTCGACGCCCGCGCGGTCGATCAGGCGTTGACGGCTCTCGTCGCCTCGTCCATCGCGTCGACGAGGACCGACGGCTCCTGCGCACCGGAGACGGCGACCCTGCCCGCGAAAATGAAAAACGGCACGCCGGTGACGCCGAGCTCGCGGACGCGCTCGTCCATCGCCGTGATCGCGCCGACACCTTCTTCCGAAGCGAGATAGTCGCCCGCCGCCTCGGCGGAAAGCCCGGCTTCACCGGCGATCGCCGCGAGCACCGCCCGGTCGCCGACGAAGCGCCCTTCGAGGAAATAGGCGCGAAACAGGCACTCGACGACTTCCTCGGCGCCGCCGCGCGCCTGCGCCCACGAGATCAGCCGGTGCGCATCGAGCGTGTTGGGCTGCCGCAGAATCCGCTCGAACGCAAAATCGATGCCGGCCGTCTTCCCCGCCGCGCGCACGCTCTCGTAGATCTGCGCCGCGCGCTCCCATCCGCCGAACTTCGCCTCGAGGTACGCGCGCCGATCGATTCCCTCGCGCGGAAGGTCGGGATTCAGCTGGAATGGGTGCCAGCTCACGAGCGGCCGCACGTCCCGTTCGCGATGCGCCAGCAGTTGAAGCGCGGTGCCCAGCCGCCGGCGCCCGATGAAACACCACGGGCAAACGACGTCGGAAATGACGTCGATGGTCAAAGGGGGTGCGGCGATGGAGGCGTTCATGAGCGCATCGGACGAATTCACCCGTATTATGCCGCCCCGGGAGTCTGGCGGACTTGCCGCCGCGTTCACAACGCAGGTCGGACCGGCCCGCGCGCGCGGCGCCATAATGTGCGACTGGCCGATGAATCACCGTTGCCATGCCCGCACCCGACCGCTGGGACCTGTTCTGCAAGGTCGTCGACAACTACGGCGACGCCGGCGTCTGCTGGCGCCTCGCGCGGCAACTCGCGTCGGAGCACGCGCTCGACGTGACGCTCTGGCTGGACGATCTCGCGACGCTCTCGTCGATCGCGCCCGGCGTGGATCCGACGCGGGACCGGCAGCAGCGCGCGGCCGTGACGATCCGCCGCTGGACGGAGCCCTTTCCGGCCACCGCGCCGGCCGACGTCGTCGTCGCGGCCTTCGGTTGCGGACTTCCGGAAACCTATGTCGAGGCGATGACATGGAGGACTCCCGCACCCGCCTGGTTCATCCTCGAATACCTGAGCGCCGAATCGTGGATCGAAGGCGCGCACGGACTCCTTTCGCCGCACCCGCGGCTGGGCCTGTCGCGCCGCTTCTGGTTTCCCGGATTCAATGCGCGGACCGGGGGGCTGCTGCGCGAGCGGGGGCTCATCGATGCGCGCGACTCGTTCCGGCGCGACGACGCCGCAATGGGCGCCCTGTGGTCGTCGCTCGATTTGCCGCGGGTCGGCGCGCCGGACGAGGTCCG
>JANMBN010000344.1:0-8353 GCA_031360485.1 Betaproteobacteria bacterium
TCTTTTCCTGATCGAACTTGAGCACTTTGGCCTGAACCTCGTCGCCCACGGTGAGCACTTCGCTCGGGTGCTTGACGCGGCGCCATGCGAGATCGGTGATATGCAGCAGGCCATCGATGCCGCCGAGATCGACGAACGCACCGTAGTCGGTGATGTTCTTGACGATACCCTTGACCACGGCGCCTTCCTGCAGGTTTTCCAGCAGCTTCTGGCGCTCCGCGCCCTGCGTGACTTCAAGCACCGCGCGGCGCGAGACCACGACGTTGTTGCGCTTGCGATCGAGCTTGATGACCTTGAAGTCGAAGGTCTTGCCTTCGAACGGCGTGGTGTCCTTGACGGGGCGGATGTCGACGAGCGAGCCGGGGAGGAACGCGCGGATGCCGTTGACCATCACGGTGAGGCCGCCCTTCACCTTGCCGGTGACGAGGCCTTCGACGATCTCGCCCTTTTCCATCGCGGCTTCGAGCGCATGCCATGCCGACAGGCGCTTTGCCTTGTCGCGCGACAGCTTGGTCTCGCCGTAGCCGTCTTCGAGGCTTTCGATCGCGACGGTGACGAAATCGCCGGCCTTGACTTCGATTTCACCCTTGTCGTTCTTGAACTCCTCGATCGGGATGAAGCTTTCGGATTTGAGGCCCGCGTTGACGACGACGATGTTGAAGTCGACGCGTACGACCTCGGCGGTGATCAGTTCGCCCTGGCGCATCTCCTGCCGGCTGAGGGATTCCTCGAAGAGCGCGGCGAAGTTTTCGAGCGGGGGGACGGGGTTGCCGGTTGCGATGCTGGACGTGGCGGTAGCCATCGGGGTTGGTTCCTTCTCTATTCAATACCGCCGGATGCGAGAACCCTATTTCTCGCGCGGCGGGCTGGTTGTCGAATCCGTCTCGAACGCCGGCTAGAGCGCCCGTGGACGGCCCTTCTGTGCGGTCCGGAACGACCGGCCCGCTATGTGTCGGTCCTGCTTGCCGCGGCTTCCGGGCGGCCCGGCGCCAACGCTAGCCACCGGTCGAGCACGAAGCGGATCGCCGCTTCGATCGTCATGTCGGTCGTATCCAGGATCACGGCGTCCGGCGCCGGCGCCAGCGGGGCAACGGCCCGGCCCGTATCGCGTGCGTCGCGCTCCCGGATGTCACGCCAAAGACTGTCAATGGTACTGGAGATTCCTTTTTCGATCAACTGCTTATGCCGCCGCCTTGCGCGTTCTTCGGGACTCGCCGTGACAAAGACCTTCAGCCGGGCATCGGGAAACACCACGGTTCCCATGTCGCGGCCATCGGCGACGAGACCCGGCAGGCGCCGGAACCCGTGCTGCCAGTCGAGGAGCGCCCTCCTGACCGCGCGGTGCACGGCCACCCGTGACGCCGCGGCGCTGACGCCCTCCTGGCGAATCGCCGCCGCGACATCGCGCCCGTCCAGCAGCGTCTGCCCGGCGGCGAAATTCGCGTCGAGGCGCAGGGCGATGTCTGCCAGATCGTCTTCCGTCTCGAGCGATATTCCCGCTTCGAGCGCCTTGTACGCCACCAGCCGATAGAGCGCCCCGCTGTCGAGCAGGTGAAAGCCGAGCGCAGCGGCGACGCCGGCCGCGATGGTCCCCTTGCCGGAGGCGGCCGGGCCATCGACCGCGATGACGGGCGCCAAATCGCTCACGGCGCCCCTTCGTGCCACAACCTGCCGCCGAACGCGCGATCACATGAAGACGAAGACATCGCTCGACGGAGATCGCGGTCTCTCATGGCTTCACGATGTCGCGAAACGCGGCGAAGTAGCCGGGAAACGTCTTGCGCACGCAATCGGGATCGACGATGCGCACCGCGACGCCGCCCAGCGACGCCAGCGAAAAGCACATCGCGATCCGGTGATCGTCGTACGTGTCGATCGTCGCCGGCTCCAGCTGCGCGGGAGGAAACACGGTGAGTCGGTCGTCGCCGGCGTCGACGCGGGCGCCGAGCTTGCGCAACTCCGTCGCCATCGCTGCGATGCGGTCGGTTTCCTTGACACGCCAGCTCGCGATGCCCGTCAGCGTCGTGGGTCCGCGCGCGAACAGCGCCACGACCGCGAGCGTCATCGCCGCGTCGGGGATCGAGACGCAGTCGGCGGTGATGCCGTCGAGCGCGCGCCCGGCCGCGGCCACGATCCAGTCGTCGCCCGTACGGACGATCGCACCCATCCGGCCGAGCGCGTCGGCAAATCCGATGTCGCCCTGGATCGACCCGCGGCCGACACCGGAGACGCGAACGGGGCCGCCGCCTATCGCGCCCGCGGCGAGAAAGTACGACGCGGATGAAGCATCGCCCTCGACCGCGATGGAGACCGGACTCCGGTAGCGCGCGCCGGCCGCCACGCGAAACGATTTCCAGCCCTGCTGCAGGACATCGACGCCGAAGCGGCGCATCAGATTCGTCGTGATCGCCACGTACGGTTTGGAGATGAGCTCGCCGCCGACCTCGATCGTCACCGCATGCCTGTTGCGCGCCGTCGCGATGGGCAACGCCATGAGCAGCGCGCTCGTGAACTGGCTCGACACGTCGCCGCGCACGGTAACGAGGTCCGGAATGCCGGCCGAATCGGCGCGCCCGGGGCCGATCGCGAGCGGCGGAAAACCGGGATTTCCCAGATAGCGTATGTCGGCGCCGAGGAAACGCAGCGCATCGACGAGATCGCCGATCGGCCGCTCGTGCATCCGCGCAACGCCGGACAGTTCGAATTGGCCGCCGGCGAACGCGAGCGCCGCGGTCAGCGGTCGAAACGCCGTGCCCGCGTTGCCGAGAAACAATCGCGCCGCCTTGACCGGGACGTTGCCACCCTGCCCGTGCACCAGGAAATCCCGGGTCCCCGCCACGTGCTCGATGGGGATGCCGATGCCTGCGAGCGCCTCCAGCATCCGGTCGACGTCCTCGGCATCCAGGAGGCCGCGGACGGTCGTAACGCCGTCCGCGAGCGCGGCGAGCAGGAGCGTGCGGTTCGAGATGCTCTTCGACCCGGGCAGCGCGACGATGCCCTCGGCGCGGGCGGCGGGTGCGAGATCGAGGTGGCGGCTCGCCGTGTCCACGCTAACGCTCACGCGGTCCATCCGCGGGAACGGCGGGCGCCGCGCCGTGTTTCGCGCCCCAGGCCCGGCGGGCGGCCGCGGCGCGGGCGAAAACGGCTTCGAGTGCCGCGCCGTCGCCCGCGGCGACCATCGCGGCGATCCGTTCGAGTTCCGCGCGATAGGCGTTGACCTCGACGAGCAGCGCGTCGCGGTTGGCGAGCGCAATATCCCGCCACATTTCCGGCGAGCCGGCGGCGATTCGAGTGAAATCGCGAAACCCGCTGGCGGCGTACCGGAAGAGCTCGCCCGCGTCGGGACGCGCGGCGAGCTGATCCACGAGCGCGAACGCGAGGACGTGCGGAAGATGCGATACCGCGGCGAAGATCCGGTCGTGGAAAGCGGGATCGAGTTCGCGGACGTTGGCGCCGCACGCGGTCCACAGACCCGCGACCGTGGCGAGCGCCTCCGGATCGGTTTCCGCCAGCGGCGCCAGCACGACGTTGCGGTCGCGAAACAGCGTCGCAAACGCGGCGCGTGCGCCAGTGTGCTCGGTGCCGGCGATCGGATGGCCCGGCACGAAACGCGCAATCGCGTCGCGCAGGTGCAGGCGTGCGGCTGCGATCACGTTCTGCTTGGTGCTGCCCGCGTCGGTGACGATCGCCCGCGCGGGGAGCCGGCCCGAGAGCGTCGCGAGAATCCCCGGAAACTGCGCAACCGGTGTGGCGAGCAGCACGAGATCCGCGTCCGCGAGTTCGCGCGTCCAGTCGGCGTCCTGCGTGACCGCGCGATCGACGATGCCGAGGGCAAGCGCCTCGTCGAGGTTGGCGCGGCCGCGGCCGATGCCCACGACGGTGCGCACCTGGCCGGCGGCCTTCAGGGCCAGCGCAAACGAGCCGCCGATGAGTCCGACGCCGATGATGGCGAGCGTCGCAATGCGGGGCGCGACTGCGGTCACGGCGGCTGTGGGCGACGCGTGGGGGTCAACCGGCAAGCGCGAGGGCGGTGGCGTCGAGAAAGCGCCGGTTTTCCGCGGCGAGTCCGACCGTGACACGGAGGAACTCCGGCAAACCGTAGCTGGCCACGGGTCGCACGATCACGCCCTGCTCGAGAAGGCGCCGGTAGATGGCGGCCGCGTCGCCGACACGGACCAGCAGGAAATTGGCGTGCGAAGGCACGAACGAAAGGCCGAGTGCCCGCAGGCCGTCTTCCAGTTGCCGCAGGCCGGCCCGGTTGAGGGCGCGGCTCTCGTCGACGTAAGCCGTGTCGGCGAGCGCGGCAACCGCCGCCGCCTGCGCCAACGCGTTGACGTTGAACGGCTGGCGGACGCGGTTCAGCATGTCGGCGACGCTCGCATCCATGATGCCGTAGCCCACGCGCAGCGCCGCGAGCCCGTACCCTTTCGAGAACGTCCGCGAGACGACGAGGTTCGCGTATTTCGCGGTCCAGGCGGCGCTGGGCGCATGGTCCGCCGGCTCCAAATACTCGTTGTACGCCTCGTCCAGCACGACCAGCACGGAGTCGGGCACGGACGCGATGAACGCCTCCAGCCGATCCGGCGCGATCCACGTGCCGGTCGGGTTGTTGGGATTGGCGACGAACACGATGCGCGTTTGCGGCGTCAACGCGGCGCGCATGGCTGGCAGGTCGTGCCCGTAGTCGCGGGCCGGAACCTCGATGCCCGTCGCCCCCCGGGCCTGCGTCGCGAGCGGATAGACCGCGAACGCGTGGCGGGAATAGACCGCGGCATCGCCGGGCCGCAGGAACGCCTGCGTGGCAAGCTCGAGGATGTCGTTCGAACCATTGCCGAGGACGATCCGGTCCGCGCCCACACCGAAGCGTGCGGACAGCGCCGCCTTGAGGTCGAATCCGTTGCCGTCCGGGTAGCGCGAAAGGTCGTCGGTCGCCGCCGCGATCGCGGCCCGCACGGAGGGACTCGGACCGCGCGGATTCTCGTTCGACGCGAGCTTGACGATGTCGCGCTCGGCAAGACCGAATTCGCGGGCGAGCTCGCTGATCGGCTTTCCGGGCATGTATTGCGAAATGGCGCGAACGTAGTCCGGCGCGAGCAGCGAAAGGTCGCGGTGGCCGCCTAGGTCTGTAGCGGTGCTCATCCCATTCCTAATAAACTGCAGCAGGATACGACCCTAACAACTTGAGCATAGGGGCTTTTTGTCGGATTTCAGCCAGTGCAGCCGCGACGGGGGGGTCGCTCTCGTGTCCGGCGAGATCGACGAAGAACAGGTATTCCCACAGACCCGTGCGCGCGGGCCGGGATTCGAGGCGGGTCATGCTCACGCCGTGGGTCGCGAACGGCTCGAGCAGGCTGCACACGGCGCCCGGCCGGTTCGGCGCCGACATCACGAGCGAGGTCTCGTCGCGGCCCGACGCAGGCACCGGCTCTCGCCCGAGAACCCAGAACCGCGTCGTGTTGTTGGGCTCGTCCTCGATATGCGCCGCAATGACGTTCAACGCATAGATCGCCGCCGCGTTTTCACCGGCGATGGCCGCGGCACCCGGTTCCGTCGCCGCGAGGCGGGCCGCCTCCGCATTGCTGGCAACCGCGACCCGCGGGACGCCGGCGAGATGCCGGCCGAGCCATTGCGCGCATTGCGCAAGCGACTGCGCGTGCGAATAGACCTTCGTCACGTCGGCCAGCGTATTCGCCGTCGAAAGCAGGTTCTGCCGGATCCGCAACCGGATCTCGCCGCAGATGGTGAGCGGCGTCTGGCACACGAGATCGAGCGTGCGCCCGACCGCCCCCTCCGACGAGTTCTCGACCGGGACCACCGCGTGGTCGGTTTGCCCGCTCTCGGCGGACCGGAAGACTTCGTCGATGGTCGCGCAGGGCGTTGCGTCGACGAACAGCCCGAAATGCTTGGCCACCGCATCGTGGGAAAACGTGCCGGCGGGGCCGAGGTACGCTATGCGGAGCGTCTGCTCGAGGGCGAGGCAGGCCGACATCACCTGACGGAAGATCCCCGTCACCGCATCGCCCGAAAGCGGGCCGCGGTTGGCCGATTGCAGGCGCGTCAGCACCTGCGCCTCGCGTTCCGGCCGGTAGGCGACGCCCCCGGCTTTGAGCGCTCCGATCGCCTTGGCGTGCGCGGCGCGAGCATTGAGGCGGTCGAGGATCTCGAGGTCCAGCGTGTCGATGGCGGCGCGGTGGCCGGCAAGCCCTGATTGTGGTTCGTCGGTTTCAGGCATCGGCGTTCGTCATCCGCAGGTTCACGACGCGTTCCGCGAGGCTCTCGCGCCAGCGCGGCGAACGTCGAACAGCGTCATTCGTCGTCCTCTTCCTGCTCTAGCACGCGCTCGAGGCCCGCGAGTTTTTCGCCTTCGCCGAGGTTGATCAGCGTGACGCCCTGCGTCGACCGGCTCATTTCGCGGATCGACTTCACCTTGGTGCGGATCAGCACGCCGCCGGTCGAGATCAGCATCACCTCGTCGTCGGGCCGGACGAGCGCGGCGGCGACCACCGTGCCGTTTCGCGCGGTCTGCTGGATCGCGATCATCCCCTTGGTTCCGCGGCCGTGGCGCGTGTACTCGACGATCGGCGTGCGCTTGCCGTAACCGTTTTCCGTCGCCGCCAGCACCGACTGCTCCTCGTCCTCGGCGACCAGCATCGAGATCACCCGCTGCGCCCTGCCGAGCATCATCCCGCGCACGCCGTGCGCGTTGCGGCCCATCGGGCGCACGTCGTTTTCGTCGAAGCGCACCGCCTTGCCGCCCGAGCTGAACAGCATCACATCGTGCGTGCCGTCGGTGAGTGCGACGCCGATCAGCGAATCCCCGTCGGACAGGTCGACCGCGATGATGCCCGAGGTGCGCGGGCGCGAGAATTAGGACAGCGGCGTCTTCTTCACGGTGCCCATCGCGGTTGCCATGAAGACGAACTGCGTGTCGGTGAATTCCTTGACGGGAAGGACCGCCGTGATCTTCTCGTTTTCGGAGAGCGGGACGAGGTTGACGATCGGCTTGCCGCGCGCCACGCGAGACCCTTGCGGCACGCTGTAGACCTTGAGCCAGTAGACGCGGCCGCGGTTGGAAAAGCACAGTATGAAGTCGTGCGTGTTGGCGATGAACAGCTGGTCGATGAAGTCGTCTTCCTTGGTCGCCGTCGCCTGCCTGCCCCGCCCGCCGCGCTTCTGCGCCCGGTATTCGGCGACCGGCTGCGCCTTCATGTAGCCGCCGTGCGACAGCGTCACGACCATGTCCTGCGGCGCGATCAGGTCCTCCATCGACAGATCGACGCCCTGCGCCACGATCTCCGAGCGGCGCGCGTCGCCGAACTGGTCGCGGATCGCGGCGAGCTCGTCGCGCACGATCGCCAGCACGCGCGCCGGATTCGCGAGGATGTCGAGGAAGTCGACGATCTGCGCCATGACGTCCTTGTACTCGCCGTAGATCTTGTCCTGCTCGAGCCCGGTCAGGCGCTGCAGCCGCAGTTCGAGAATGGCCTGCGCCTGCGTGTCGGACAGCCGGTATCCGGGCGGCGCGGTCTCGGCGTGCCATCCGAATTCCGGCAGCAGTCCGTCGGGCCGCGCGGCGTCGGCCGCCGTGCGCTGCAACATCTGCTCGACCAGCGGCGAGCGCCAGACCTTGGCCATCAGCCCGATCTTCGCTTCGGGAGGCGTCGCCGCCGCCTTGATGAGCGCGATGATCTCGTCGACGTTGGACAACGCGACGGCCAGCCCTTCCAGGATGTGCCCGCGCTCGCGGGCCTTTCGCAGCTCGAACCGGGTACGGCGGACGACGACCTCGCGCCGATGCTGCAGGAAGTACTCGAGGAACTGCTTGAGATTGAGGAGGCGCGGCTGGCCATCCACCAGCGCCACCATGTTCATCCCGAAACTGTCCTGCAGCTGCGTCAGCTTGAACAGGTTGTTGAGGATGATCTCCGCGATCTCGCCGCGTTTCAGCTCGATGACCACGCGCATGCCGGACTTGTCCGACTCGTCGCGCAGGTCCGAGATGCCCTCGAGCTTCTTTTCCCGGACGAGCTCCCCGATGCGGGTGAGCAGGTTCGCCTTGTTCACCTGATAGGGGATCTCGTCGACGATGATCGCCTGCCGGTTACCCTTTTCCAGTTCCTCGATGTGCGTCCGCGCGCGCATCACCACGCGGCCGCGGCCGGTGCGGTAGCCCTCAAGCACGCCTTCTTGCCCGTAGATGATCCCGGCGGTCGGAAAGTCGGGGGCAGGAATGATCTCCATCAATTCGTCGATGGTGATTTCCGCGTGACCCAGGAGCGCCAGGCAACCCGAGATCGTTTCCGTCAGGTTGTGCGGCGGGATGTTGGTGGCCATCCCCACCGCGATGCCGGAC
>JANMBN010000470.1:0-3122 GCA_031360485.1 Betaproteobacteria bacterium
CCGCCCATGAGGGGTAACGCTAGGCCACACGGGCGGCGCGCGCAACTACCCCGACACGTCCAGCACGACGCGCCCGACGCGAAGCGAAATTGCCGTTAGTTCGCGTCCATGACCTTCGCCACTCGTTCGCATGTCGATTGCGAGCGGCGGGCGTTTCCGCCGAAGATCGCGAAGCACTCCTTGGCCATGCAAATCATTCGATGGCCGGTCATTACGCGAGTGCCGACGTAGGCCGCTTACTGAAGCAGGCGAATTTGCTGCTCGACCGGAGCGGTACACGGACGGTGTTACGGGTCGGTTCCGCTAGTGCGGACCTGCGGACGGGGAGGTCCCACAGGGTCCCACGGCAAGAAAGGAGGACCTGGTTTTCGCTGCCAAGTCCTTGAATATTGGCGCGCCCGGCAGGAATCGAACCCACGACCCCCTGGTTCGTAGATTTTAGGTGTCTAAGTCTTTGATTTTATTAGTGGCGAACGCCCGGCGCGCGAGTTTTCGTCTATATTGTTCCACATCGTTCTCGCGAAAAGTCGCGCAGAAGTCGCGCAACCAGTTTCGAAAGTCGCGCAGCAGTCGCCACTGGCATTGCACGGATAGCGGCCACATGGCTTGCGTTGGACGAACTGGCGCGTTCGCCCCCCCCCGCAGTTCGCACATCGCCGACGTTCAAACCTATCGAACCGGACACCCGCGGCTATGTTTGCTAGCGTACCGACGCTGCTGAAGGGTGCGCAATAAGCTGCCACAGAGAGGGATATTGATGCTACGTACACCTAAGCAAAACCACCTATTGGCCGCACTGCCGACAGAAGCCTATGAGCGCTTGGCGCCCCATTTGGAACTCGTGGCGCTGCCGCGCGGATTGGCCATTTATGAACCGGGCATTGCCTTGGAGTACGCGCATTTCCCGACCTCCAGCATCGTGTCCGTACTGAGTCCCATGGAAGACGGGTCGTCCCCGGAGGTGGCGATTATCGGCAACGACGGCGTAGTAGGAATCGCCCTGCTCATGGGGGGCGCGGCCACCACCAACACCCGGGCCGTGGTGCAAAGCGCCGGCCATGGCTTTCGGATACGAGCGAAGGTCCTACAAGCTACCGCGGACGATGAGGCACCGCTGCGACATTTGATGCTGCGTTACGCACAATGCTTGATTACGCAGATGTCACAGGCCGTCGCTTGTAATCGATTCCACAGTGTCGATCAGCAGGTGTGTCGTTTGCTGTTGATGTGCATGGATCGGTGGGCGTCCAATCGGTTGAGTTTGACCCATGAGCGCATGTCCAACTTGCTAGGCGTGCGCCGGGAGGGGGTTACCGGCGCTTCCGGCAATCTCGCCGCGGCCGGATTGATAAGCTATCGGCGCGGCTGCGTAACTGTTCTGGATCGCTTCGGTCTGGAAGCACGAGTGTGCGAATGCTACGCCGCTGTCAAAACGGAAGTTGCCCGCCTTCTTCCGATCAAACCGCGCGTGGATAATGCTTCGAGTCGTAAAACGGCCGGCGGCATGGTCAAGCGGTCTGTGGCCGCGGCCGTGAACTGAGATACAACGTTGCCGGGCCGCTTGCGCGGCGGGAGAGGTCCGAGCAAGGCCGCGAACGGCCTCGTCCCGACGCAACGCGACCCCATTCCTGGCGAATGGCACGACTCTCCGAATACTCTTCCCGCGCTCCTACGGTACTTCTGATCCCGGATAATCGTCGCTAGGTAATGGCGGTCGCCGACCCACAGCGACATTCGCGGTCGAGGAAAGGAGACACCCGATCTCAATCCCCGTTGTCCTGTTTGACTCTGCAACACAGCGGGATGAATCGAGCGGCATGGTGGCCATTTCTTGCCGGAGCGGCCATTGCGGATTGAGCGGCCGGGGGGCAAAATTGTCCACAAAACTTCTACGGCCTGAATCGGCGCGGTGCCTCCGCCATTGGCGGGGATGCGCGAAAACACCGGGATCGAATTTCCTATCGGCCGACGCGGTACGCAGAGGAGCCGCAGACTCATGAGACTTCGTTTCTGGGGAACAAGGGGGTCGATCGCCGTTCCAGGACCGGGCACGAATCACTTCGGCGGCAACACGTCGTGCGTCGAGCTGACCACTGACAACGGCAACCGTCTGATTCTTGACTGCGGCACCGGTGCGCGCCAGTTGGCCGCTGAGTTGATGGCCCATGGCAAAAAAGCCATCAACTCCAACATTCTCCTCGGACACACGCACTGGGATCACATTCAAGGCTTTCCGTTCTTCACCCCTGCCTTTGTCAAAGGGAACGCCGTTGCAATCTATGGCCCCGAAGGCAGCCGCGGCACGCTGCATGACGTGCTGGCTGGCCAGATGGAGTTCACCTACTTCCCCGTCGACTTGACACAATTGCCCGCAGCGATCACCTACCACGACCTGACTGAGGGCATCCACACGATAGGCGGAGCGCGAGTCGCGACGCAATTTCTGAATCACCCCGCGATGACGGTGGGTTACCGCGTCGAAGCTGATGGCGTGGCGGTCGTCTACTTGGTGGACCACGAGCCATTCTCCGATGAGCTCTGGCGGGCTGGCGCCGAGCCGGGCCGCATCGAGTCCATTCTGCACGAAGGTGACCGCCGTCACGCCAAGTTCATGGCCGACGCCGATCTCTTGATCCATGACGCCCAGTACACGCCCGAGGAGTATCCCGCAAAAAAAACTTGGGGACACAGCACGTACGACTACGTCGTGAAAATCGCAGCGGCAGCCGGCGTGAAGCGGGTCGCACTGACGCATCACGATCCGAGCCACGACGACGCCTCTGTCGCAGAAATCGAGCGCAACGCTCGCAGCTTGGCCTCGCAGCAGGGAACGGGGCTCGACGTCTTCTGCGCGTATGAAGGCTGTGAAATCGTCCTGGAGCCGCGCTCTTCCTTGAAGCCGTTCATCACGGCGGCCCCCTACCAGGCATCCGTCGCGCAGCGCCAGTTTCGTATCCTGGTAGTCGATGACCAACCGGACACGCTCGCGATAATCGTTCGTGCACTCGAGGATCAGTACACGGTCAGCAAAGCGACAAGCGGCCCGGAGGCGCTCAGGATGATCGACGAGCACATGCCGGACCTGCTGGTGCTGGATTACAAGATGAAGGGCATGGACGGTC
>JANMBN010000352.1:0-4636 GCA_031360485.1 Betaproteobacteria bacterium
AAAGTGGTCGCCGATCCCGCCAAGTCCGCGAGCGCGGCCGGCGGCGGCGCCGCCCCCCCCGCGAACCCCGCCAAGAAATGACCATGCACGGCCGGCATCGCCGGCCGGCTCGCACGCGGGGGAAACTCCGCGGCGCATTCCCATTGCGGGCGGCGCATTCGCCGTTTCTCCGATTCGTCGCCCGATCCGCGCCGCGCCTGCGATAATTGCGGCCCGTCACTCTTTCCGGCATCCGATGGCTCAATACGTTTATACGATGAACCGCGTGGGCAAGGTGGTTCCGCCCAAGCGCGTCATCCTCAAGGACATCTCGCTGTCGTTCTTTCCCGGCGCGAAGATCGGCGTGCTGGGGCTGAACGGCTCGGGCAAATCGAGCCTCCTGCGCATCATGGCCGGCGAGGACAAGGAATTCGAGGGCGAAGCGGTGCCGATGCCGAACATGCGCATCGGTTTCCTGCCGCAGGAACCGCAACTCGATCTCGACAAGACCGTGCGCGAGACGGTCGAGCAGGGCCTGTCCGAGATCCTCGATGCGAAGACCCGGCTCGACGCCATCTACGCGGCGTACGCGGAGCCCGACGCCGACTTCGACAAGCTCGCCTCCGAACAGGCGAAGTACGAGGGCATCATCGCGGCCGCCGGCGGCGGCACCGACGTGCAGATGGAAATCGCGGCGGATGCGCTGCGCCTCCCGCCTTGGGACGCGCAGGTCGCCAAGCTCTCCGGCGGCGAAAAACGGCGCGTCGCGCTCTGCCGGCTGCTGCTGTCGAAGCCCGACATGCTGCTGCTGGACGAGCCGACCAACCACCTCGATGCCGAGAGCGTCGATTGGCTCGAGCAATTCCTCCAGCGTTTCCCCGGCACCGTGATCGCGGTGACGCACGACCGCTATTTCCTCGACAACGCCGCCGAATGGATCCTCGAGCTCGACCGCGGCTACGGCATTCCGTGGAAGGGCAATTACAGCTCGTGGCTCGAACAGAAGGAAGCGCGGCTGCAGACGGAAGCGAAGCAGGAGGCGGCGCGCATCAAGGCGATGCAGAAGGAGTTGGAGTGGGTGCGGCAGAACGCCAAGGGCCGGCAGGCGAAGGGCAAGGCGCGCATCGCGCGCTTCGAGGAACTCTCGTCGTACGAGCACCAGCAAAGGAACGAGACGCAGGAGATATTCATCCCCGTCGCGGAGCGGCTCGGCGATTCGGTCATCGAGTTCAGGAACGTGAGCAAGGGCTACGGCGACCGCCTCCTCATCGACGGGCTCTCGTTCAGCGTCCCGGCAGGCGCGATCGTCGGGATCATCGGTCCGAACGGCGCCGGCAAGACGACGCTCTTCCGGATGATCACGGGCAAGGAGAAGCCGGACCAGGGTGAAATCGTGATCGGTCCGACCGCGCGCCTCGCCGTCGTCGATCAGACCCGCGAGTCGTTGCCCAACGACAAGACGGTGTGGCATGCGATCTCCGGGGGGCAGGACATCCTTACCGTCGGCCGGTTCGAGATGCCGTCGCGCGCCTATCTCGGGCGCTTCAATTTCAAGGGGGCCGACCAGCAGAAGATCGTCGGGACGTTGTCCGGGGGCGAACGCGGCCGGCTGCATCTCGCCGCCACACTGCTCCAGGGCGGCAACGTGCTCCTGCTCGACGAGCCGTCGAACGACCTCGATGTGGAAACGCTGCGCGCGCTCGAGGATGCGCTCGCGGAATTCGCGGGCAGCGTGCTCGTGATTTCGCACGACCGCTGGTTCCTCGACCGCATCGCGACGCACATCCTGTCGTTCGAAGGCGACTCGCAGGTCGCGTTCTTCGAAGGCAACTACCAGGAATACGAAGCGGACAAGAAGCGACGCCTGGGCGAGGAAGGCGCCAGACCGCACCGGATCCGGTACAAGGCGCTGATGGCGTGACGCGCGTCACGTGTCCTGGCCGCGAGTCGACCCGACGGAGAATGTCGGAGGGCTTCAAACGACGTTTTCCCGATGGCCGGGTTCTACCCTCTCCGGACATTCACCACGTTGATTTGGTCAACGCAAAGCAGCCGGTCACGCCTCGCAAGCAGCCCAAGGCTAGGCAGACGCAACGAGTGCACCTGTGGCGGCGGCAGACACTCCAGCGAAACGCCTGACGCCCCGACGCGCTGACAAGAAGCGGCGGCAAACCGAGACACAGTGGCCGTAATCGGTTAAAAAGACAAGCACGTGCGGCGGTCCTTGACCTTGCCCACAGACGCGCCCGTTTTTTTGCCACGGAGAATGCACATGCCACTCGCTACTGAATCTGTCCTGGGCGGCATCGGCAACACGCCGCTGGTCGAATTGCGCAAAGTGGTGCCGGCGGGATGCGGGCGGGTTTTCGCCAAACTGGAGTGGGCCAATCCGACCGGCAGCATGAAGGACAGGATGGCCGTGGCGGCGATCGGCAGTGCCGAGGCCGACGGTCGGCTGCAACCCGGTGGCACGGTCGTCGAGTACACCGCCGGCACGACCGGTATTTCGCTGGCGCTGGTCTGCGCAGCCAAGGGCTACTGCCTCGAGATCGTCTTTTCCGATGCGTTCAGTGAAGAGAAGCGCCGCACCATGCAGGCCTTCGGTGCTCGCATCACGGACGTGCCGAGCGACAACCAGCAGATCACCGAGGCGCTGATCAAAGCCATGATCGATAAGGCCGCGGAGATCAGCCGCCGGCCCGGGCATTGGTACTGCGACCAGCTCAACAACCACGATGCGACCCAGGGCTACTTGCCGCTCGGGGAAGAAATCTGGCTTCAGAGCGGCGGCGAGGTCAGCGCTTTCGTGCACGCTGTCAGCACGGCACACTCGATCCATGGCGTGACGCAGGCGCTGTGGCGGCACGATCCGAAAATCAGGGTGGTGGCTGTCGAGCCGGCCGAATCCGCAGTGCTGTCGGGCGGGCCCTCCGGTTCGCACAAGATCGAGGGCATCGGCATCGGATTCATCCCGCCGTTGTGGCGCCCAGACCAGGTCAACGAGATTCAGCCGGTGGCCACGCAGGAGGCCAAGGAAATGACCCGACGGCTGGCGCGCGAGGAAGGCATCTTCGGCGGCACCTCTTCGGGCGCCAACGTGGTGGCAGCGATCCGCGTCGCACGCAGCCTGGGTCCGGGCGCTAACGTGGTCACTATCATCTGCGACTCGGGGTTGCGCTACGTCAGCACCGACGTCTACCGCGAACCGGCTTGATCGGCACGCGAGCGTCGGATCATCCAGAACTGTCAACGGAGTCCGTCCATGCAGGCCACCATGCTCAAGCACTTCGACCAGCCGGACGAGGTGCGGACCTTCCCACACGGGCGCTTCGAGATCGTGCACCTGGTCGGCGCCAGCCTTGGCCGCGCGACCTACCGGCCCGGCTGGAAATGGTCCGAACACAATTCACCGCTGGTCGGCACGGCGCTGTGCCATGCACCTCACACCGGCGTCGTCCTTTCGGGTCACGGGGTGGTGCTGTACGAAACCGGCGAGCGGCTGGACCTGCTACCGGGGCAGGCCTTCCACATCACGTCGACACCGCACGACAGTTGGGTCGAGGGTGACCAGCCTTATGTCTCGCTGCACGTGTTGAGTCCCCCGCCAGCATGAACGGCACACGCCGAACCGTTTTCTCGAAAGCGAGCATCCGAGAAATCAAGTCCCAAGGCCGTCTGGCTGGGACTTCCGGCGTCCGGTCGCCGCCAAGAAATTCGTACGCTCGGAACTTCTAACCCTGATTGCGCACAATCCGCGACTAATGCGGTAAGCTCGGTTAGGAGTACTGGCGCGCCGCATGGGCAGTGCCCCCGAAAAGCCGACCCGAAGGGAATGTGATTTGCTTCCGGTCGGTCGCCTCGCCGAATTACTTCGAGTCCTGGACCGCAAATCTGCCTGACTGAGCTGCTCTCGGAGAACAAAATGATCAATGCAAGCACTTCGAAATGGCTGACCGGTGTAGCTGCGTGCGGGCTAACCGTTATCGCGGTGGCTGCGCCGTTCTCGGTCAAATATACCGACACCGTGAGCGCTTCTCCTCCTCCGCCCGGAATCATTAACGGTCAGCAAGTCACCGTTGAGTTCATATTGGACAACGGCAATAGCTCAGCGGCGAGTCAGACATGGTCTGCTGCTAACCTCAAGCTCGTTTGCTTCACCTTTAATAATGCCCAGGATAAGTCTGTATCCATCGATTATTCCGGCAGTCCTCTCACTGCTAATGGTTCTACAGTAGTTACCACTGGTAATTTCACTACTAACGGCTCCGGTCAACTTCAGGCAGGTACCATCGATTGGGAGGACTTTAGGGACCCAATCCCTAATCCTCATGTGACGAATCTCGCCGGAGTTACCACGGTAGGTGACTGGTTCATCGATCACTTCAATCACGTAATTCGTTTCGATACGGGCCAATTAGGATTTACAAATGTGGTAAACGACGACACAGTCACCAACTGGTCAAACCCTGTGCCGTCCACCGGCGTTTGTTCAGGAGGCTCTGCGATCGGGGCGACCACCACCGCCGTCATATCATCGCTCAGTCCTTCGGTCGTCGGACAATCCTTGACGTTCACGGCAACCGTAACCGGAACGACGCCGACTGGAACCGTTCAGTTCAAAGACGGCGCCACGAACCACGGGGCGCCTGTCGCACTG
>JANMBN010000562.1:0-23659 GCA_031360485.1 Betaproteobacteria bacterium
CGCATCCCGGCCGGCGTGACGATGATGCAGTTCGCGAAGGAAATCGTGGCCACGGGCCCCGACACTTTCGAGATCCGCCTCAACAAGCCGTTCGGGCTGGTGCTGGAGACGCTGGCCGGGCCGGAGAACCCGCTGTTCATCACGCGCGAAGTTGATGCCCTGCTCGATCCGAACACCGCGATGACGACCGCGATCGGCTCCGGCCCGTTCATCTTCGTCCGCGAGGAATGGGTTCCCGGCAGCAAGGTCGTCTACAAGAAGAACCCCGACTACAAGGCAAGATCCGACCCGCCCGATGGCTTCGCCGGCGCCAAGCTCGCCAAAGTGGATCGTGTCGAGTGGCTGGTGATTCCGGACTCCAACACCGCGGTGCAGGCGCTCATCAAGGGCGAAGTGGACATCATCGAGATCCCGCAGACCGACCTCCTGCCGTTGATCCGCAAGGACCCGAACATCACGGTGAAGGTGATCGACCGCGTGGGCACTCAGGCGATCTACCGGATGAACCACCTGATCCCGCCGTTCAACAACGCCAAGGCGAGGCAGGCGCTGTTGTACGCGACCGGCGATCAGAAGGACTATCTCGCGTCCATGATCGGCTTCGCCGACTACGAGCGCCCGTGCTGGGCGGTGTTCGTCTGCGGCACGCCGTACGAAACGCAGGCGGGCGTCGGCGCCTGGGCGAAGGGCGACAAGAAGGCGAATGTCGAAATGGCCAAGCAGCTCCTCAAGGAGGCGGGCTACAAGGGCGAGAAGGTTGTGATCCTCGATCCGGTCGAAGCCCATCTCGCCCACTCGCAGGCGGTCGTCACGGCGCAGAAGCTGCGCGAGATCGGCATGAACGTCGACCTGCAGGCGATCGACTGGGGCACGCAGAGCGCCCGGCGACAGATCAAGGATCCGCCGGACAAGAACCCCGGGGCGTGGAACATCTTCCACACGTGGGGCGGCGGCCTCGCGATGAACAGCCCGCTGTCCAATACCCCCACACCAAGCCCGTGCGACGGCAAGAACTGGTTCGGCTGGCCGTGCGACGAGGAGCTCGAGAAGATCCGCCTCGAATTCCCGCTCGCGCCGCCGGAGAAGCAGAAGGAGATCGTCGAGCGCCTTCAGAAGCGCTTCTACGAAGTCGTGCCGTATATCCCGGCCGGTCAATTCTTTGCGCCGATCGCCTATCGGAAGAGCCTCTCCGGCATCCTGGAGACACCGCGGCTGGTGCTCTGGAACATCGAGAAGAAGTAAGCGGCGAGCGATCCGGGGACCAGGCCCGGGCGTCGCGGCACGGGGAGAATGCGCGCGGCGCCGAGCGTGCCCGCAAGAAGGTTCCGCAGGAACCCCAGCAGGCGCCAGCCCGCCAGCCTGCCAGGCTAGCGGGCGACGCCGCGGAGCGAAAGCTCCGCTGCCCGATGACAGCTCACGAAGTGGTCGGGGGCGATCTCCTGCTGTGTCGGGGACTTCTCCCGGCAGACCGCCTGCGCGTACTTGCACCGGGGATGGAAATGACAACCCGGCGGCGTATTGGCCGGGTCCGCCACTTCGCCTTGGAGGATGATCCGCTCGGCGCGAAGGCGCGGATCCGGTTTGGGGACCGCCGACAACAGGGCCTCGGTATAGGGATGCTTCGGAGACGCGAAAAGCTCTTCGGCAGGGGCGGTCTCCACGATCCTGCCGACGTACATCACCGCGACCCGCTCGCTGATGTGCTTGACGACGCTCAAGTCGTGCGCGACGAAGAGATAGGTAAGCCCAAGTCGTTCCTGTAGTTCGAGGAGGAGGTTCAGGATCTGTGCCTGGACCGACACGTCCAGGGCGGAGACCGGTTCGTCCGCGACGACCAGTCGGGGATTCAAGGCAAGTGCGCGGGCGATGCCGATGCGCTGACGCTGCCCGCCCGAGAAGGCATGCGGGTAACGCCGCATGTATTCCGGCCGGAGGCCGACGAGGCGGAGGATCTCCACGACGCGGTCGGCTCGTTCCTGCGCGTTACCTACGCCGTGGACGAGAAGGGGCTCCCCCACGATGTCCAACAGCGTCATTCGCGGGTTCAACGAAGAGAACGGATCCTGAAAGATCATCTGCATCTGGCGCCGAAGGGACCGCAGCTTGCTCTTCGGAACGGTTGCCACGTCCAGCATTTCGCCATTGTTCGAAAGCAGAACCTGACCGGCCGTCGGCTTGAGGGCCCTCAGGATGCAGCGGGAAGTCGTCGTCTTTCCGCAACCGCTCTCTCCGACGAGCGACAGTGTCTCTCCTCGCCTGACGAAGAACGTCACGTCGTCGACCGCCTTCACCTGGCCGACGGTCTTCTGGAGTAGCCCCCTTCGGATGGGAAAATACTTCTTGAGCCCTCTGACATCGAGGAGCACGGACCCTTCCGCACCGGCGTTGCCGGTCCTCACAGTGGCAGCCTTGTTGTCATTGGTAGAGAAAACAGCTGGCCTTTCTTCCGTTGCCGACATCCCGAAGCAGCGGGTCTTCGGCGTCGCAGCGGCCGGCAATGGCGGAAATGCAACGGGGATGGAACGGACAACCCTGCGGCCGGTTGAACGGGTGGGGAATCGAGCCGCTGATGGTCGGAAGCTTCAACTTCGGCACCGAGTCGATACTTGGAATGGACTGCAGCAGAGCCTTCGTATACGGATGCTTCGGATCGTGGAAGATGTCATCGACGTTGCCCTGCTCGACCACCCGGCCCAGGTACATGACCACCACGTCGTCGGCCATCTCCGCCACGACGCCGAGGTTGTGGGTGATGAGCATGATGGCCATTCCGCGCTCCTGCTGAAGCTTCCGCAGCAGGTCCAGGATCTGCGCCTGAGTAGTGACATCCAGCGCCGTCGTAGGCTCGTCGGCGATAAGCAGGCGCGGATCGCAGGAAAGAGCCACGGCGATCATCGCCCGCTGGCGGAGCCCGCCGCTCAATTCGAACGAATACTCGTCGATGCGGCGCTCCGGCTTCGGGATGCCTACGCTGCGCAGCGCCTCGATGCCCCGCTCGCGCGCTTCCTTCTTGCTGACATTGTTGTGCAGGAGCACGGCCTCGATGAGCTGCGCCCCGATCGTATGCACCGGGCTGAACGACGTCATGGGCTCCTGAAAGACGAGACCGATCTCTCCGCCACGAATCGAACGCATCTCCCGGCCGTTGGGGTCGAGCTTGGCGAGATCGGTTTGCGATCCGTCGGCGCGGGTAAGAACGATCTCGCCAGCGACGATGCGACCGGGTCGATCGACGATCCGCAGGATCGATTGCGCCGTGACGCTCTTTCCGCAGCCGCTCTCGCCGACGATGCCCAGCGTCTTCCCCGGGGAGACGTCGAACGAAGCGCCGTCGACGGCCTTGGTCGTTCCCTCGTCCTGGAAGAAGCTGGTTCGCAGATTCCTGACCGAAAGCAGCGGCCTCGTATCGTTCTGCATGCTAGAGATAAGGGTCGGCCGCATCGCGTATCCCGTCACCCATGAAGTTGAACGCGAGGACGGCGACGATCACGGCGATGGACGGAAAGAGAAGCCAGGGAGAAATGACCAGAGCCTGGATGTTCTGCGCATCCTGCAGCAGGACGCCCCAGCTGATCGCGGGCGGTCGCAAGCCCAGCCCCAGGAAACTCAACGCGGTCTCGCTGATGATGATCGCGGGGATGGCCAGGGTCGTCGCCGCGATGATATGGCTGATGAACGAAGGCACCATGTGGCGGAAGATGATCCTCGACTTGCTGCAGCCGACGAGCTCGGCCGCCATCACGAAATCTTCCTGCTTGAGGGAGATGAATCGACCCCGCACCACCCGGGCGAGCTCGGTCCAGCCGATCAGCGAAATGATGATCGTGATCGCGAAGTAGACCTGCACGACGCTCCAGTCGGCGGGAAGCGCAGCGGCCAGTCCCATCCAGAGGGGAATCGTCGGGATCGAGCGCAGGATCTCGATGACCCGCTGGATGAGCGTATCGATCGCACCGCCGAAATAGCCGGAGATGCCGCCAAGGACGACGCCCAGCACCAGGCTCAAGGCAACGCTGACCAGGCCTATCGTCATCGACGTTCGCGTTGCGTACATGAGCCGCGACCAGAGGTCGCGTCCGTGCGTGTCGGTTCCCAGCAGGAACAGCGACTCGGTGGGCTTGGCGCCCTCGACGGCAATCAGGTGGCGGTCGGTCGGGATGAAGCCCAGCAGCTGATACGGCTCGCCGTGGCCGAAGAACGTGACCGGTATCTTGGTGCTCGTATCGGGAACGTAGACTCGCTTGAACGTGCGGGGATCGCGCGTGCCTTTCAACGCGTACACATACGGCCTGAAGGCTCCCTCGTCGATCCAGTGGATCGGCTGCGGCGCCATCAGTGATCTTTGGGCCTCGGATTCCGTCGGATCGACATAGGCGAAAAAGTCGGCGAACAGCGCCACCAGATAAAAGCAGATCAGGACGATGGTCCCGCCCACGGCGAGCTTGTGCTTCCGAAAGCGCCACCAGATGAGCTGCCATTGCGTGGCGACCGCGATCCGGTCTTCGGCGACGACTCCCGCTTCCAGCGCTGCGGCGTGTTCCGCCATCACTCGCGCCCGAACCGGATTCTCGGATCGACCCACATGAGCAGCAGGTCCGAAATGAACGTTCCGATGACGGTCATCACCCCCAGCAGCAGGATGATGGTTCCCGCCAGGAACATGTCCTGGGCAATCAACGCCTTGAGCAGCAGGGGGCCGACCGTCGGCAGGCTCAGCACGAGCGATACGATGATGCTGCCGGACACCACGTAGGGCAGGAGGTAGCCGATGGTGCTGATGAACGGATTGAGGGCCACCCGGACCGGATAGCGCATGACAACCCGGTATTCCGAGAGTCCCCGGGCCCGGGCCGTCATCACGTAGGGCTTGCGCAATTCGTCGAGCAGATTCGAGCGCATGATGCGGATCAGCTGCGCAGTTCCCGCGACGCCCAGGACGATGGCCGGGATCGGCAGGTGCTTGGTGAGGTCCCAAATCTTCGCCATGCTCCAGGGCGCTTCGATGAAATCGGGCGAAAAGAGACCGCCCACGTTCGCACCGAAGTACGCGAAGCCGACGTACATGACGACGAGCGCCAGCAGGAACCCGGGAATCGCGAGCCCGATGAAGCCGATGAACGTGAACGCATAATCCAGGAACGAATAGGGATAGACCGCGGAGTAGATTCCTATGGGCAACGCGATGCCCCAGGTGAACACGATCGCCGCCACGGAAATGACCATGGTCAGCGTCAGTCGGTCGCCGATGACGTCGGACACGGGGCGTCCCCATTCCATCGCCATCCCGAAATTCCCCTGCAGGATGAGGCCCATCCACTTCGCGTACTGCACGGTGATCGGCTTGTCGAGGCCGAGTTGCTCGCGCAGCGCCTGCGCCTCGCCTTCGGAAACCGCGCTGCCCGACGCCGACATCGAGGCGATGTACGACGTCACGTAGTCGCCCGGAGGCAGGTGGATGATCATGAACGACAGGACGGAAATCGCCCAGACCGTCATCACGGCCAGCAGCAAGCGACGGACGATATACGCGACCATGGCAGCGCCTCCCCGTATTGCGGTCACCGGGGGCGCGCTTCGGCGCCCGGAGTGACCGCAGCCAGCCACCGCCCATGCGCAGGCGGCGGCTCGCTTTCTGCGTTACTTGAAGTAGTACGTGATCGGCATCGACGAATGCGGAGTCCGGGCATGCTGTGCGTTCACCGTTCGATCGGGAACGTTGCCCATGTTTTTCTTCACGATGCGTACGCCCATGACGGCAGGCGACTGGCCGACCGTGCCGATGCTCCACATCTGCTCGACGGCGATTCTCCAGATCTCCTTCGCGTTGGCAACGCGCTTTTCTTCCGACGCGCCGAACGCTTCGCGGAAAAGATCCATGGCCCTGAGCATTTCCGGATCTTCCGGCTTCTTGCCTGCGGCGCCCCGCGACGCGTACCACTTGGCGTACGCCATTCCCATGTGCGCTTCGGCCGCGTCCACCGGCAGCGCATGGCGGGGGAAGAGATAGATCATTTCCGAGCCGTCGTTCGCCCAGGTGATCATCTGGTTCTCGTTGCCGTTGTCGCGGGTGAAGGCGAGATTGCGCTCCAGTTCCTTGACGTCGAGGTCGATGCCGATCTTCCGCCACTGCTGCTTGATCATTTCGCCGACCGGCGTATACGGCACGAACTGGCCGCCGACCGTGACCAGCTCGAGACGCAGGCGCCCCTTCCCGTCGGTACGCAGGCGATAGCCGTCGGCATCCTTTTTGGTCAGTCCGACCTTGTCGAGCAGCTCATTGGCCTGCTTCAGGTCGAGAGCCGCATATTTCTTGTTCCATTCGGGGCCCGGGCTGTAGACGGTGTCGGGTGCGGGCGCTATCGATCCGGGGGTTCCCACGCCAAGCCAGAAGGCTTCGTTGAGTTGGTCCCGATCGATGCCGAGCGAGAGCGCGTGGCGGAAATCCTTGTTCTTCAGGAATTTCGCGATCTCCGGATCGCCTTCGTAGGCGTTGCCGATGTGGATCGTCGCGTCCGATCCGTTGAGCGCCGGGTCGAGGTGAACGGTGTAATTGCCTTTCGCGGCGTTTTCGAGGAAGACCGGCAGCTTGGCCAGACCCATGTGCCGTTCCTGGATGTCGTATTCCCCGGCGATCGCCCGCAGGTTGGCGACCTCGGTGTTCTCGGCGAGCGTCATCGTGATCCGGTCGATGTACGGAAGCTGGTTGCCCGCAGTGTCGACGGCCCAGAAGTAGGGGTTGCGTTCCATCGACCACGTCGGCGTGTTGATCGGGGACACGGTCTTCCACGGCGTCATGACCGGCAACTCGTTGTTCAGCGCCCAGCTGTACCGGTTTTTCAGCAGCGATACCCAGCTGTCGAAGCCGAGATCCTTCGCCTTCTTGGTCACGGCCTCTTCCGACGAATATTTGGGCAGGAACTGTTTCAGGTAGTGGGCCGGAGAATAGGCGCCGCCGAAGTTCTGGAATCCTCCGCGCGTCGCGAATCCGCCGCCGATCGCCGTGCTGCCCGCGAGCTGGGAAACGAAGAAGGGGTAAGGTTCGGGAAACTCGAACGCGACCGTGTAGTCGTCGACCTTTTTCATCACCCCGTCCTTGCCGTTGATCTGGAATTCGAAGAACGGCGTGGGGTTGATGTTCTTGTTGAGATAGATGTCCTGATACCAGAACATGAAATCGTCCGCCGTGAACGGTTTGCCGTCCGACCACTTGGAGCCCTTGCGCAGGAAAATCGTCGTCGTCTTGCCGTCCGGGCTGACCTTCCAGTCGCGGGCGAGGCTCGGGATGATCTTGTTGCCCGTGTAGTCGAAGGTGAGGATCTTGTCGAGCGAATTGATCCGGTTGCCGTTCTCGTGATCGGCCGGTCCGGTGAAAGCCCGGCGCCAGTTGCCGCCGTATTTTCCGACTTCGCGCAGGGGCTTCACGACGAAGAGCTGTGAGGCTTCGGGCAGGCGTTTATCGACCGCGGGCAGCTTTCCCGCTTTCACCTGTTCGGCCAGAATCGGGGCTTCCTTGAAGGTTTTCGGAAACGCCTTGGCGTCGAGGATGATCTCCGGTCCTTCCAGCTTTCCGATCAATGACGAGCCGATCTTTGCGGGCTTCGATGGATCCGCCGGCGTCGCCGACTGCGCGAACGCCGCCCCCGAGCCCATCGCAACGGCGGCGAGGAGTCCAAGACCCGCCAGCACAAGTACCGAACGCATTAATTTCATTCGAGCCCCCTTTTCTGTTTTTCCGTTTCGGTCGCTAAGAAGCCGTCCGCTCGAGGCCAATCCAGTTTCCCGCGTCGGCGGGTCACCACCAGCGTCGCTGCAAGAAGGAGCACGGAACTGCCCTTCCCGTTCGGGCATTCTTGCGCTATCGCCGTGGCAGATCAAGGTGGCCCCGGGCGGGCCCGACGAATACCCCGGTTCGGACCGGGCCCGGTGTAGATCTTGACATGGATTCCGGACCCCCGGGGTGGCTGATCGAATCGATGGGGATGCCGCACGAGAGGCGCAGCCCGATCGGCGACCTGTTACCGATCGGCTGTCTCGCGCACCGCCCGGGTCTCGCAGCAACCACGGCCGTTCATCGCCTTCGCGTCGCCTTCGATCGTCATCCGCACTCGATAATCCGGACTGCGCGGTGTCTAGCACCACTGACATGGACGTAATACACTGGACTCAGACATGCCGATGAGCCTCGCCGATGCCTGCCTGGCGCGAATGACCGAAATGTTCGCCGACCCCATTCTCCCACTCCGTGCGTGATCCCACACCGATAGGGCGACGAGCGTCTGGCTGCGGCGGCACCCGGGTGGCAGACAAGCGCATCATCCCGATTCGAATTGCTCCGATTCGGCCAGCCAGAGCGCACGCCGGCCGGGCGACGTCATGCATGTCTTCCTGATTCGCCGCGTGCTGGCGGCCGTGCCGGTCATCGTGGTCGTGACGGTGTTCGTCTTCGCGCTCTTGCATCTCGCGCCCGGCGATCCGGCTGCGATCATCGCCGGCGATCTCGCCACGGCCGAAGACGTCGCCAAGATCCGCGCCAAGCTCGGCCTCGACCAGCCGTTGCTGATCCAGTTTTTCACCTGGATCGGCCAGCTGATGCGCGGTGATCTCGGGAACTCGATCTTCTCGGCCCATCCCGTTTCGGTATTGATCGGCCAGCGCCTGGAACCGACGCTCGCGCTGACGCTGATGACGCTTTTCATCTCCGTCCTGCTGGCGGTGCCGCTGGGCGTGATCGCGGCGTGGCGCGTCGGCTCGTGGATCGACCGCGGCGTCATGGGATTCGCGGTGTTCGGATTCTCCGTACCCGGATTCGTCATCGGCTATGTGCTGATCTGGGTGTTTGCGATTGAGCTCGACTGGTTGCCGGTGCAGGGCTATACGCCGCTCGCCACGGGGTTCCGGCCGTGGCTGTCCAACATCATTTTGCCCAGCGTCACGTTGGCGCTCGCGTACATGGCGCTGATCGCGCGCATCACGCGCGCGTCGATGCTGGAGACGCTGAACCAGGACTACATCCGCACCGCGCATGCCAAAGGTCTCGCCACCGGAAACGTGTTGATGGGGCATGCGCTGCGCAACGCCGCGGTTCCGATCGTCACCGTGATCGGCATCGGCGTCGCGCTGCTGATCGGCGGCGTGGTCGTCACCGAGAGCGTGTTCGCGATTCCTGGCCTCGGCCGCCTCACGGTGGACGCGATCCTGCGCCGCGACTATCCGGTGATCCAGGGCATCATCCTCGTGTTCTCGGGCGCGTATGTCGTCGTCAATCTCGTGGTCGACATGCTCTACACGGTGCTCGACCCGCGCATCAGGTATTGATCGAGAATTACCATCGTGACGACCGCGACAGCGACCGCAACCGTAACCGTCGCGCCGCCGGCGCGCGGGCGCTTCGGCGAATTCGTTCGCCGCCATCCGACGGTGGCGATCGGGGGTGCGCTGCTGCTGGCCATCGTCATCGCCTCGATCGCGGCGCCCTGGCTCGCGACCGTCGACCCGATTACGATCGACCCGTCGCACCGCCTGCGCAGCCCCTCCGCCGACAACTGGTTCGGCACCGACCGGTTCGGACGCGACTTGTACAGCCGCGTCATTTACGGCGGGCGCGTCTCGCTCGTCGTCGGCCTGTCCGTCGCAGCGCTCGCCACGCTGATCGGATTGACGATCGGCCTCGTCAGCGGCTATCTGCGCGCGGTGGACGCGGTGGTGATGCGGGTGATGGACGGCATGATGGCGATTCCGGCGATCATGCTCGCCATCGCGCTGATCGCGCTGTCCAAGGCGAGCATCTTCATCGTGATCGTCGCCGTGACGCTGCCCGAAGTGCCGCGGGTCGTGCGCCTGGTGCGCAGCATCGTGCTCACCATTCGCGAGCAGCCCTATATCGAGGCGGCGACGGCGATCGGCACGAGCGTGCCGCGCATCATGCTGCGCCACCTCCTGCCCAACGCGCTGCCGCCGCTGATCGTGCAGGCGACCTATATCTGCGCGTCGGCCGTGCTGATCGAGGCCGCTCTGAGTTTCCTCGGTGCCGGCACGCCGCCGGAGATTCCGAGCTGGGGCAACATCATGGCCGAAGCGCGACCGTACTTTCAGCTGAAGCCCTGGATGGTGCTCCTGCCCGGCTTGTTCCTGGCGGTGACCGTGCTGGCGATCAACCTGGTCGGCGACGGCTTGCGCGACATGCTGGATCCGCGACTCGCGCGGCGGATGTGATGAGCGTCGCAGCGACCGCCGCAAGCGTGGGGGCACACCAATCCGCACCGATACTTGCCGTCAGCGACCTGCGCACGCACTTCTACACGCGCGACGGCGTGGTCAAGGCAGTGGACGGACTGTCGCTGTCGCTCGACCGCGGCGAGACGCTGGGGGTCGTCGGTGAAAGCGGATGCGGCAAGTCCGTCACCGCGCTGTCGGTCATGCGGTTGGTGCCGCCCACTTCGGGCCGCATAGTCGCGGGGAGCATCCGCTTCGACGACAGGGAGCTGCTGACGCTTGAGCCGTCCGCCATGCGCGCGATTCGCGGGAATCGCATCAGCATGATCTTCCAGGAGCCGATGACGAGCCTCAATCCGGTCATGTCCGTAGGCCAGCAGATCGCCGAAAGCGTCGCATTGCACCAGCATCTGCCTCGGCGTGCGGCGCTGGACCGGGCGATCGAGATGCTCGCGCTCGTGAAGATTCCGGAGTCCCGGCGACGTGCCGCCGAATATCCGCATCAGCTATCGGGCGGGATGCGGCAACGGGTCATGATCGCCATCGCGATGGCCTGCACGCCGACAATACTGATCGCCGACGAGCCGACGACGGCGCTCGACGTCACCATCCAGGCGCAGATCCTCGATCTGATGCTGGAAATGAAGGAGCGCACGGGCGCCGCGGTCATGCTCATCACGCATGACCTGGGCGTGATCGCCGAGACGGCGCAGCATGTCGTCGTGATGTACGCCGGTCGCAAGGTGGAGGAAGCGCCGGTGAAGGCGTTGTTCGCGCGACCTCGGCATCCGTATACGCGCGGGCTGATGACGTCCATCCCGCGGCTCAATCGTGCGCCGGACGAGTCCGCCCGGCCGCGCCGGCTGACGGAGATTCCCGGCATGGTGCCCTCGCTGATCGACATGGCGGGAGGCTGCACGTTCGCGCCGCGCTGCGCCTACGCGAGCGAGCAATGCCGCGTCGCCTATCCGCCGGAGGTCGAAGCGGCGCCGGGCCACTTCGTCGCCTGCTGGAACGCCGACGCGTTGCCGGAGATGGTCCGTGCCTGATTTGCCTCGCCCGCTCGCTCACCGTGTTCGGTCCCCTCAGAAAGGAGCTGTCTTTGTTCATGCTTTCGCGGGTCCGGCTTCGGCCGGAGGTTTCGATTCGCCGCCACGCACGCCGCCTGAAGGCGGCCCCACGAGTGGGAGCACGTTGCCGTTCGGGCGGCGAGATGGGCACCGGTGAATTCCATGGCGAGACCCGTCCTTGAAGTCGATTCGCTGGTCAAGCACTACCCCGTGCGCGGCGGGCTCTTCGCGCGCGAGGTCGGCATGGTGCAGGCGGTGGACGGCGTGTCGTTCCACCTTGCGCCGGGCGAAACGCTGGGCCTGGTCGGCGAGAGCGGCTGCGGGAAGTCGACCACCGGAAAGGCGATCCTGCGCCTGGTCGAACCCACCAGCGGCACGATCACGCTCGAAGGCGAGGACATCTCGCGACTCGATCGCGCCGCGATGCGCCCGCGCCGCCGACGCCTGCAGGTGATCTTTCAGGATCCCTATGCGTCGCTCAATCCGCGCATGAACGCGGGCGAGATCGTAGGCGAACCGCTGCACAATTACGACATGGCGTCGGGCGGAGAGCGGACCGAGCGTGTTGCCGGCCTGTTCGCGCGCGTCGGCCTGCGGCCCGACCAGATGCGAAAATACCCGCATGAATTTTCCGGCGGACAGCGCCAGCGCCTGGGCATCGCGCGCGCACTCGCCGTCGAGCCCAAGGTGATCGTTTGCGACGAGCCCGTCTCGGCGCTGGACGTGTCGGTGCAGGCGCAGGTCATCAACCTGCTCGTGGATCTGCAGGCGGAGTTCGACCTGTCGTATCTGTTCATCGCGCATGACCTCGCCGTCGTCGAACACATCTGCCACCGCGTCGCGGTGATGTATCTCGGCCGCATCGTCGAGCTCGCGCCGCGCCGCGACCTGTTCGCCAATCCGCAGCATCCTTACACCGAAGCGCTGCTGTCGGCCGTGCCGGTGCCCGACCCCGACCCGGCGATCCGGCGCGAGCGCATCATCCTTCCGGGCGACGTGCCGAGCCCCATCAATCCACCGTCCGGGTGCAGGTTCCACACACGCTGTCCGTACGTGTTCGACCGTTGCCGTTCCGAATCGCCCGAGTTGCGGGAGCTTTCGCCCGGTCATCACGTCGCCTGCCATCTGCGCTGATGAGTCGGCGTAATCTCTGTTATGTGGTTTCCTCGTTTGTGGGTCCGGCTTCAGCCGGATGCTTCGATGCGACCGATTGCAAGCCGCCTGAAGGCGGCCCCGCGGGCGACGCCTGCGCTTCCGTCGGCAACATCCTTTTGACCGAAAGGGGAGATAACGAATGGATTTGATTTTGCGGGGAGGGCGGGTGATCGACCCGGCGAGCGGCCTCGACGCGACGTGCGACGTGGGCTTCGCGAACGGTCGCGTGGCCGCCGTGGCGCCGCGAATAGCCGGGAAGGCCGACGAGGAACACGATGTCGCGGGCGCCATCGTCACGCCGGGCATGATCGACCTGCACACGCACGTCTACTGGGGCGGCACGTCGATCGGGGTCGAAGCCGAGCCGATTGCGCGGCGCAGCGGCACCACGACGTTCATCGATGCCGGCACCGCCGGGCCCGCGAATTTCCCCGGCTTCCGGCGGCACGTCATCGAGCCTTCGCGCGTGCGCATCCTCGCCTATCTCAACGTCTCGTTCGCCGGCATCTTCGCGTTCAGCCGCACGGTGATGGTCGGCGAATCGTCGGACTTGCGGCTCCTCGATCTCAACGAGTGCGTGCGGGTGGCGCGGGAGAATCGCGACCTCATCGTGGGCATCAAGGTGCGTGTGGGCCGCGGCGCCGGCGGCTCGAGCGGGGTGGCGCCGCTCGACATGGCGCTCGAGGTCGCGGAAGAACTCGATTTGCCCGTGATGGCGCACATCGACCATCCGCCGCCCACTCGCAAGGAAGTGCTGGCGCGGCTGCGTCCGGGCGACGTGCTCACCCACTGCTTCCGGCCGTATCCCAACTCGCTGTTGCGCGCCGACGGCGCCGTGCGCGAGGAAGCCTTGCTCGCCCGCGAGCGCGGCGTGACCTTCGACATCGGACATGGCGCCGGCTCGTTCGGCTTCCACGCCTGCCGCGGTCTGCTGGCGGCCGGGTTTCGTCCCGACGTGATATCGAGCGACGTGCACGTCCTCAACGTCGACGGTCCCGCCTTCGATCTGCTTACGACACTTTCAAAATTCCTGGTGCTGGGCGTCGACCTGAACGCGCTGGTTGCGGCTGTCACTCTTGCGCCGGCGCGTGCGATCCGGCGCCCATCGCTCGGCACGCTGGCGATCGGCACCGAAGGCGATGCGACGATCGTCGATATCGAGCAGGGCGCGTTCGAGTTTCACGACACGCAGGGCGAGCGCCTTGCGGCCGACCGCCGTTTCCGGCTGAAGGGCATGGTGGTCGGTGGAAAATGGTGGCCGCCGGCGGGCGGCAAGGAGGCGCCGCCGGGGGACCGCATGGCGGCCGTATAGCGAAGGCGCCACGAGCCGCCCTTCGATGGTGCGATCGACCCGCCGCGAATCGTCGCGCCTCCCAGGGGCCGGCGCTCGCGGGAGTCCGCCGCTTTTGCCACCCTTCGGCGCTCAGTGCCGCGTGCCGCCTTTGCCGGGGGCTTTCGCCTTGGCCGACACGGCTTCGACCGACAGGGTGAAGGTGCGCTGCTCGTTCGGGTTCATCGCGCCGACGCCGATGAGCTTGCGGGCGATTTCCTGGCCGCGATCGTTCTGAATCGACACGACGACGGTGTATTCCCAGGGATCACCGTCCCCGGGATGACGGATGCTGCCCTCGATGCGCAGCGGCGTGAGCACGGGCTCCTGCGACGCATCGGCGCCGGCGACGTAGCGCAGGTAATGCCGGCAGGCCGGGCACACGGATGCGCTCTCGAGGATGGTCTCCCGACAGTGCGGACATTCACGGGTCGCCCCGGGACTGTCCGGGCGGACGCTGCTCATGAGCCGGTACCGCCCTCCCTGAAGTGGTCGAGCCGGGGCTTCCCGGCTTTCGAGCCCTTGTCGTCGTCCCACCCGAACTCGGCCTGACCGCGCATGCGGGCGCCCGCCGCGACCGTGAGCGAACCGCACTTCAAGTCGCCGATCACCACGCCCGTCTGCAGCAAATCGACGCGCGAGGCTTCCTCGACGTTTCCTTCCAGTTCGCCGGCGATCGTAACCTTGTCGGCGCGCACACCTCCGGTCAGCTTGGCGCCGACCTCGATGGTGAGGTCGCCCTGGACGCTGGCGTCGCCCTTGAACTTTCCCGCGATGCGTACGCTGCCGCCGCCTTCGATCTTGCCTTCGATGGTGATGTCGGCGGCGATCAACGATTCCTTGCGGGGCAGGCCCGCGTCGGCGCGTGCCGCCGGAGCGGCGGGCGGGGTGTGGGCGAGGTCCGGCTTGGGCGGAACGGCGACTGGGCCGGGGGCGAGCTCCGGCTTGGAGGGGGCAGGAAACCGGGCCGGTTCCCTTGTTTCGGGGGCAGGCTGCGGGGTCGGCCGGGAGGCGGTGTTGTCTTTCCAGATGGACATGGCATTGGCCTATCGAGAGGGTGAATCTCCAAGGCTAGCGTTAAATGGAGGCGGAAGCAAATCGATTCGCCGCGGAATCGGCCCGATGCCGCGCCGCCGTCCCGTTGTGCACTTGTCGGAGGCGACGAGCTGAGCTTCAAGAGCGGATCGTGCTATTCCGCTACGCTGACGCCCGAGCCGCCCATTTCCTTCGGGAGGTCCTTCATCTTCGGCAACCCGTCCCTGATCCGCAGCTTCGTCTCCTGATAGTTGACGTGGACGCCGGGCTGGTAAGGGAAGCCCGGAATGGCCGCTGCGTACACATCGGTAAGCCCCATGCCGGGATGCTCGGTAAAGATGTGGCCGCCGCACGACTTGCACCACTTGCGATAACTGCGCGGCGTCTTGTTGTATGTGCCGATGTTGTCCGCTCCCCGCGTGATCTGCACCGCTTCGGGTTTCCAGAGCGTGAAGGCGTTGACGGGCGCTGCCGACCAGCTTCGACACGACTCGCAATGGCAATAGCCCATTCCGGCTGGCGCGCCGGTGACCGTGAACTTGACCGCGCCGCAAAAGCAGCTGCCTTCGTAAGTTTTTCCGTTGCTCATGATTCATCTCCATGTTGGCTGGGGCCTGTCCGATCGACGTCGGCTTGTACGGGCGGTTGACGATTGCCGGAGGCATCACCTCCGCTCGATGACGACTTCGAGGTACTCGCTCGGCAGCACGAGGGTGCGATCGCCCGAGCGGTTGCGGCTCTCCATGAGGGCCAGCAAGTCCTGGGTGAAGGCAGCCTGCTGCTCCGCGTCGAGCGCGCCGAACGTCCTGTTCATCGGGCCGTAATAGGTACGGAACACTTCGATCCAGTGCGCGGGCGAGCGGTAGCGAAAGGCGAACTCGCGGCTGGTCGTGCGGATTGCCTGCGAACTGTTGCCGAACAGATCCTCGAGCCTTGCCTTCGTCCCCCACAACGCCGGCGATTTCACGCCCGGCGCCGGCGGGATGTACCTGCCGATCGTCTTGAACAGTTGTCCGATGAAGCTGTCGGGCGTCCAGTTCGCCAGGCCGATTCTGCCGCCGGGCCTGCAGACGCGCACGAGCTCGCTCGCCGCCTTTTCCTGGTTCGGTGTGAACATCACCCCGAATGTGGACAACACCGCATCGAAGGACGCGTCGGGAAACGGCAGGTTTTCCGCGTCGGCTTCCCGGAACTCGATGGCGAGGCCTTCGGCCCGTGCGCGCACCCGGCCGGACTCCAGCAGCGAGGATACATAGTCGGTGGAGGTCACGTCGCACCAGCGGCGTGCGGCCGCAAGCGTCGCATTGCCATTGCCGGCGGCGACGTCGAGCACGCGCGCGTCGGAGCGCAAGTCGAGCGCTTCGCACAGATTCTCGCCGACGATCTGCAAAGTGGTTCCGACGACGGCATAGTTGCCCGTGGACCAGGCGGCTTGCTGGCGGGCCTTGACCGCCGCGAGATCGATCGCAGGCGACTGCGGGGAAGCGACTGTAGTCATGGCTGTACTCCGTGGGTGGGTTGCGATGGATTTGACGACGCACCGCCGCAACGCGCGTGGCGCGCTGCCCGGGGCCCGCCGTTGGCGCCGGTCAGCGCCGCACCACGTCGCCCTTCAACGAGTAAAGGATGGCGACGACCTCGTTTTGCACTGACTGGTCATGGTGGTTCTTGGTCATCGCCGCGACGATGTCGTCGATCGCCGCGACGAGCTCCTGCTCGCTGATATTCATGCCTTGGTGGGCCGTCACCAGATCCTGGCCGGTGTAGGCCTGTGGCCCGCCGCTGCCGGCGCAAAGAAACTCGACGGAATGTCGTTCCAGCGCGGCGCGGTCCTTGACCCGCTCGAAGCGGGTACGAATGAGCGGGTTGCGGTAGTGGTTATCGATGATGTCGGTCACGAGGCGTTGAATGCCGTCCACGCCGCCGAGTCGCTCGAAGAGGGTTGCTGCCATGGCCATGCTCCTGTTGAGGTGGTTGACGATGCGCGCTGGTGCCGGGACGCCGCCTTCTTTACCGTCGTCGGGTCCGACTCTGGAGTTGCCGATCGACAGGTCGCCATTTCACGTCAGGAACGACGGCGCGGGGTCCCGCAAAGCGGGACAAAAAGCGGGCCAAAGCTGCTAGAGTCGATCGGGTCGGAAGAGCAAAGGGTCAGATTGATGCAGGACCGGACGCAATCGTTTGGCTACTGGTTGCGGCGGCGCCGCAAGGCGCTGGATCTCACCCAGGAGGCGCTCGCCCAGCGGGTCAGTTGCTCGGGCTTTTCGATCCGGAAGATCGAGGCCGACGAGCGCCGTCCATCCCGGCGGCTCGCCGAGCGGCTCGCCGCATCGCTGGCCATACCCGAGGGAGAGCGTCGCGATTTTCTCGATGCGGCACGTGCGGTGCGTGGCGCGAGCCGTCTGCGACTGGACGCCCGACCGGCCGGAACCGATGAGCGCGGTACTGCGCCCGCAGCAACGACGCATTTCCCGCCCGGTTCGGCATTCGGCTCCGCGATCGAAGCCACACCCTTCGTCGGTCGGGCCGACGAGTACGGTCTGCTCACCGGACTCATCGCGCGGATCGCCGCCGGCGCCGGTTACACCGTCCTGATCGAGGGCGAGCCGGGTATCGGGAAGAGCCGGTTGATGCGCGAGGTCGCGCGCTACGCGGGCGGCCTGGGCTTGCCGACGCTGGCGACCAACTGCTTCGAGATCGAACGCGCCACGCCGTACCAGCCCGTGATCGACCTCGTCACCCATGCGCTCGAACGCGCACCGGCCGCCGCGCTGCACAAACTGGCACCCGTGTCGCTCGCCGAGCTCGCGGCCCTGGTCCCCGAGGTCGGCGAGCGCTTTCCGGGCCTGCCGCAGCTGTCGAACGACTTTCCCGAGGCGCGCCAGGCGCGACTGTCCCGCGCAGTGGTCCAACTTCTCGAGGCAGCGAGCGGCGGCCGTCCGTCCATTCTCATCGTCGACGACATCCAGTGGGCCGACGATGCAAGCGCACAAGAGTTGCATTACCTCGCCCGCCACGCCGCCCAGCGCCCGGTGCTCGTGATCTATGCCTATCGTGGCGAGGACGCGGACAGCGACGAGCGGCTGGCACGGCTCGTCGAAAGCCTGCACCGCGACACCGACGCGCGCCGTTTGCCGCTCGCCCGACTGACCTATGCCGATACCGAGAGCCTCGTCGCCGCGCTCGCCGATGCGAACCTCGGTGCACCGGGGTTGGCCGAGCGCCTTCATCGCGAAACCGAGGGCAATCCGTTCTTCCTGATGTCGATCCTGCAGTCGCTGAGCGCGGGCGAGACACAGCCGGGACCACCCGCCAGCGGGGAACCGGGGTTTCTCCCGGACGCCTTGCGTGCCGCCGTTCGGGTGCGGCTCGCGCATGTGCCCAAAGAGATCCGACCGATGCTCGAGACCGCCGCGGTTCTCGGCCGGCGCTTCGACTTCGACACGCTGCTCGAGGTGGCGCGCGTGCCCGAGGAGCAACTGCTCGCCGCGCTGGAAGCGCTTGTCAGGCGCCGCCTGCTGCGCGAGGAGCCCGAGGGCGGCGTATACGACTTCAGCCACGACAAGGTTCGCGAAGTGGTCTATCGGGACATCGGCGGAACGCGGCGCAGACTGCTGCACCAGGCGGTGGCGGAGGCGCTGGAGCGCCGCGGCGAAAGCGAGACCCGCGAACGCGACGCCCAGCTTGCGGAGCATTACGAGCGCGCTCACGTCTGGTCGAAGGCGCTTCGCTACCTTGTCCTCGCGGGAGAACACTCGCAGGCGCTGTTCTCGATGCGCGACGCTTTGCACTGGCTGGACCGTGCGGTTGTGCTATCCGAATCGCACCCGGAGTCGCTGGACGAGGGTCAACGCCTTGCGATCTACGAGCGGCGCGGCGCGGCGCGCGCGCAGGCCGGGCAGACGCAAGGCGCGGTAGCCGACTTTCGCCGCGTCATCGATGTGGCGCGCGCCGGCGGCGAACGCGAAAAGACGCGTGACGCGTTGATCCAGCTGGGCATGGCCTATCGGCGCGCAGACGCCCACGAAGAGGCGACAGCGTGCCTCACCGAAGCGCTCGCCGAGTGCCGCGCGATGAACGAGGAGCACCACGCCGCCGACACCCTGTACCACCTCGGGACGGTCGCGTGGAGCTCCGGGCTGAACGACCAGGCGATCGGGTTCCACCAGCAGGCGGTCGAGATCTGCGAGCGCGCGGGTTTCGCCGATCTCGTCGCGGTGCAGGCGTACCACGGCCGCGGCGAGGCGCACTTCGCGAATGCGGAGCCCGCGGCGGCGATCGCGTGCTACACCCGGTCGCTCGAGCTTGCACGCGGCATCGGCGACAAGAGCTACGAATCCGAGAACCTGATGATGATCGGTCACGCCTGCGTCGGGACCAAGGGGCTCGGCGACTACCCGCGCGCAACGGCAAGCTTCGAGGCGGCCCTCGAAATCGCGCGCGCCGCAGACTTGCAGTGGCACATCGGACCGACGCTTCTCGGGCTCGACCATGTCCGGGCGTGCACCGGCCGGTATGGCGAGGCCTGGGCCGGCATGCGAGAGACGCTGCGCTGGCTCGAGAGTCTCCGGCAGGTGCGCTATCAGCTCATCGCCCACGATTTCATCGGGCATCTCCTGCTCGACCTTGGCCTGAACGAGCGGGCGATAGAACAGCTTGAGAGCGGACTCGCGCTCGCGCGCGATACCGGCATCATGTTCTGGCGCGCCACGATCGAGGCGGGTGTCGCCATCGCGCGGTCGCGGCTCGGGCAGAGGGACGTCGCGCCGGCGCTGCAGGCCACGCTCGAACAAACGCGTCGCACCTCGGAACGCTATTTGATGGTCCGCTGCATCGACGGATTGGCGGAGATCGCGCTCACCGCGGGCGACGCGGGCCGCTGCCGGGCGTATGGAGACGAGCTGCTCGCGATCGCCGCGCCGAACGGCCTGCGTGAGCTCGAGGCGAGCGCGCGGCGCTGGCGCGGCGAGGCCTTGCTTGCCGGGAAAGCCTTCGTCGAGGCGCACGCGGAGTTGTCCCGCGCCGCGGCCCTGGCAACCGATATTGGTCGCGTGCGCCTCCAGATGGATGTGGAGGACGCTCTGGCTCGTCTATCCGGGGCGCAGGGTCAGCGCGGCGTCGCACAGAGCCACGGCGCCAACGCGCATGCGATTGCGGAGAACGTCGAGAAGAGCCTGGTGTCCTCTGGACTCGAGGCGCGGCTCCGCACGACCGGCGACTCGCGGTGACGGGGAGGCGCTGCCGTCCGCCCTCAGAACGGCTGCAGGTTCACGCCCGGGTCGGAGTTTCACCGGCGGGGAGCGACGGTGACGAGGGGCCTGGTCGCGGCCGTCACTCGAACGGTGGCGGTATCGCTCCCGTTCGCTCGACGATCAATCGGTACGCCTGCGGCTGGCGGTGCCTGGCGAAATTGAAGGTCGTGTTCTTGTACGACAGCGTGAGGTCGAGATCGCAGCGCGCGATCGCGAGTTCGTCGCCTTCCGTCGTGCAGGCGGCCACGATTTCACCCGAAGGCGCCACGACGATCGAATTGCCGATCTGGCGCACGCCGTCTTCGGTCCCGGCCTTGGCCACGCCCACCACCCAGCAACCGTTCTGGTAGGCGCCCGCCTGCATCACGAGCTCGTTGTGAAAGTGCGCGAGATTGTCGTGCTCGGGCGATGGCGGATTGTGCACGGGCGTGTTGTAGCCCAGCAAAACCATCTCGACGCCCTGCAGCCCCATCACGCGGTAGGTTTCCGGCCAGCGGCGGTCATTGCAGATCGCCATGCCGACGATGCCGCCGAACGCGCGGAACACGGGGAAGCCCAGGTTGCCGACCTCGAAATAGCGCTTTTCCAGGTTCTGGAACGGACGCGACGGTTCGTGCTCGGCGTGACCTGGAAGATGAACTTTACGGTACTTGCCGAGTATCCGGCCGGTTTTGTCGACGAGGATCGAAGTGTTGTACCGGTGCGCGACGCCGCCTTCGATCGACAGCTCCGCGAAGCCCAAGTAGAAGCCGATTCCGAGATCGCGCGCGCAGTCGAACAGCGGTTGCGTCGCGGCGTTGGGCATCTCGCGCTCGAAATAGGCATCGATGTCGTCCTGCCGGTCGTAGTGCCAGTGCGGGAAGAAGGCCGTGAGCGCGCATTCCGGAAAGACCACCAGGTCGCAGCCGTGCGACGCCGCCTGTCGCATCAGCACGATCATCCGCGAGACTGCTTGCGCGCGGCTCTCCGTGCGCGCGATTCCGCCGAGCTGGGCGGCGCCGACAGTGACGATGCGTGCCATTCAGGATGCCTCCTGGAGAGCGAGTTCGATGATCGTATGCAGCAGCACGTTGGCACCCGCCTCGAGGTCGGCCGGCGCCGTGTATTCGGCGACATTGTGGCTCAACCCCTTCACGCTGGGCACGAAGATCATCGCCGCCGGACAGATCCGGGCGAGCATCTGTGCGTCGTGCCCGGCGCCCGACGTCATGCGGCGCTGGGAGAGCCCAAGCCGTGAGGCGACGTTTTCGATGCAACGGATCACGACGGGATCGAAGATCACCGGCTCGTAGCGGGCGAGCCGCTTGGTCCGGATCGACACGCCTTCATCGCGGCCCAGCGTCGCGAGGAACGCATCGAGCCGCGCTTCGGCCTGCCGCAGCAGCGTTTCGTCGGTGTTTCGCAGATCCGCGGTGAGCGTCGCGCGCGCCGCGATCACGTTGATGAGATTGGGCACGAGCTCGATCCGGCCCACCGTGCAGACCTGGGCGCCGCCCATGTCGCGCGCGAGTGCACGCAGAAAACCGGCGATCGCCGCGGCGCAGAATCCCGCGTCATGCCGCAGGCGCATCGGCGTAGTGCCGGCGTGATTGGATTGGCCGGTGATGGCGATCTCCTGCCACGAGATGCCCTGCAGGTCTTCGACGGCGCCAATGGTGAGGCCTTCGGCATCGAGCACCGGGCCTTGTTCGATATGCAATTCGACGAACGCATGCGGACGATAGGCGGGCAGTGGCGCGGAGCCGGCATAGCCGATGCGCTGCAATTCGTCGCCCAGCACTTTGCCGTCGATCGCAACCGCGGCCAGTGCTTCATCCACCGCCAGGCCGCCCGCGAACACCAGCGAGCCCAGCATGTCGGGCGCGAAGCGGGCGCCTTCCTCGTTGGTGAAAAATGCAACGACCAGCGGCCGCCGCATGATGATGCCGACGGCATTGAGCGTGGCGACCACCTCGAGTCCCGCGAGGACGCCCAGATTGCCGTCGTACCGCCCTCCCGTGCGCACGGTGTCGATGTGCGAACCGGTCATCACCGGCGCCAGCGGCTCCCGGCCGGCGCGCAGGCCGAACACGTTGCCGATGCGATCGACGGACACCTCGAGGCCGAGTTCGCGCATCCAGCCGACGACGAGATCGCGCCCGGCTTTGTCTGCATCCGTCAACGCCAGCCGGCAACAGCCGCCGCCGTCGATGGCGCCGATTTCCGCCAATTGACCGAGGCGCGACAGCAGGCGGGGGGCGTCGATGCGCAAATGGATGGTGTTGGTCACAGGACCTCCGCACATCCGGCTGAAGCCGGACCCACGGCGTGTGATTTCCCACTTTCCGTGGGGCCGCCTTCAGGCGGCCTGCAAACAGGCGCGTCGCCACATCCGGCTGAAGCCGGACCCACGATCGCATACACTCTCGTCATCATGTCGTGGGGCCGCCTTCAGGCGGCTTGCGAGCACGCGCAACGATTTGCCGATAGATCTTCGGATCCGTATCGCCTTCGCTGCCGATCAGCAACACGCGCGACCGCGCGTCGAGGCCCAGCGCTCGCCGGAAATCCACTTGTCCTTCTACGGCCAGCAAGGCAGCCAGCCCGCTCGCCCCGGTTTCGCCGGCTACGATGGAGGGATCGCCGGCAGCCGGCGATGCCAGCGTGCGCATCGCGTCGAGCGCGAATCGGTCGTCGACCGCCACATACGCACCGGCGCCAGCGTCGACGATCTCCCAGGCGAGTGGCGACACTTCACCGCAGGCGAGACCCGCCATCACGGTGTCGAGGCTGCCGCCCACCGCGATCGGCCGGCCGGCCAGGCCGCTTTGGAAGTGGCAGTCGGCCCGCATCGGTTCGACGATCACGAGCTGCGGGCGGCGAGCTTCCCAGGCAAGCCAGAAGGCCGCACAGACCGACGCCGCCAGCGCTCCCACACCGGCCTGCACGAACACGTGCGTCGGCGGTTCATCCACAAACTGCCGGACGATCTCGCGCGACATCACGCCGTAGCCGTGCATCACGTCGATCGGAATCTCGCGGTAACCTTCATAGGTCGTATCCGAGACGACGGTCCAGCCGTTTTGCCGCGCCTGGCCCTCCGCGTGGCGCACCGAGTCGTCGTAGTTGCCAGGAACGCGGATCACCTCCGCTCCATACTGCGCGATCGCGGCGCACCGCCCCTCGCTCACGGACTCGTGCACGTAGATGACGCAGCGACAACCGAAGAGCCTTGCTCCCCATGCGACGGAGCGCCCGTGATTGCCGTCGGTGGCGCAGGTGACGGTGACCGTTTGCGCGACGCCGCGATAGGCGCCCGCGAGCATTTGTCGCGAGTCGACGGGCTGGCCACCGTTGCGCGCTTCCGTCGTTTCCTTGAGCAGCCGGAACACGGCGTAGGCGCCGCCCAGCGCTTTGAAGCTCTTGAGGCCGAAGCGGCCGCACTCGTCCTTGTAGTGGAGTGCCGCCACGCCGAGCCGCGCCGCCAGGCCCGGCAAATGGCGGAGCGGCGTTTCGGCATAGCCGGGCCAGCGGGTGATCTCCTGCTCGGCGGCAAGGAAGCCGGCTTGATTGAGTATCCGCTCGCGCGCACTTCCATACGGCTCCGCGAGCGGCGCCATCCGCGG
>JANMBN010000563.1:0-14225 GCA_031360485.1 Betaproteobacteria bacterium
GAGAGCGTCGTGACACTTGCGCGCGAGCTCGGAGATCGCGAGACCGTCGCCATCGGTCTACTCAATCTGGCAATGGTGTCGATTGGCCGGGGTTCCGGCGATCGCGCCCGCGGGATGTTGCTCGAAGTGCTCGCGATCGCCGAGGAGATCGGCTCGAAGCCGGCCGGACAGAGTGCGCTCGAGGTATCCGCCGGTCTCGAGGCCTCTTTCGAGCGCTGGGAGCCTGCGGCGCGCTTTTTCGGCGTAGCCGAGGCGCAGATCGAGGAAACCGGATTGCACCGCGATCCGGCGGACGAGGCGTTTCTGGCGCCGCTGGTGGCGAAGGCACGTGACGCCATGGGCGCCACCGCGTTCGCCGCAGCGGAGAGCGCGGGCCGCGCGCTCTCCTACGAGCAAGCGATGGTCGAGGCGCGCGCGTGGCTCACGCGCGCGTCCTGATTCAGCACGCTAATTCCTGACCCATGGATCGTACGGCAGGCAACGCGCCGAGGGATCGATGCGTTCGACGTAGACGCCGTATTCGTAGACCTTCTTGACATCCGGACTCGCCTTGTACTTCCAACTGTAGATCTTGTCCGATTCGCGGGTGGGATCGGTGAACTCCCGCTTCGAGTCGTAATCCTTGATCACGATGCCGTCCGTCGCAAATTTGTAATTCTGGGTGACGATCGTCCACTGGAGCTTGACGTTCCGGCCCCGGACCTCCAAAGCCTTGATGTTGACCGTTATGCCGCGTTCCGCGAGGCAATTGTTGACGGTGACTTCGATATCACACTTGTTGGACGCGCACGAGATGTAGTCTCTGTCGAACGGCGGGTTGTCCTTCGTTTGAACCGGCGCGCATCCGGCGAGGCCCAAGCCGGCGGCGAGAACGCATAACAAGAGTCGTGTTGTCATTGGGTCGCTCCCTTGATTTGAGTTGGACCGAACGAGGCCGTGCGACTTGACCCGTGCTGGCGTGCAAACAGTCGATGCCTGGCACCACCCGTTCGCCCGGGATTTCGCTCCCGTCTGTGAACTACAGGTTCAGTCTACTACCGCGGCGATCGGATGAGTCAACCGGACGGATTCACACGACCCCGTATCCCCCGTCGACCGGCAGGATCGCGCCGGTGACGTAGCGCGCCTCGTCCGAGAGCAGGAACGCGGCGACGTCGGCGACCTCCGCCGGCGTGCCCCACCGACCCAGCGGCACGCGCGCCAGGATCGCGGCGCTTCGCTCGGGATTGTGGATCGCGCCGGCCGCGAGGCGGGTATCGATCCAGCCCGGCGCCACGGCGTTCACGCGGATGCCCTCCGCCGCGAAGGCGACGGCGTGCGAACGCGTGAGCTGGATCACCGCACCTTTGCTCGCCGCATAGCCGGGATTGCGCGGTGAGCCGAAGTAGCTCCACACCGACGCGATGTTGACCACGCTGCCCCTGGCGGCCGCCAAGGCCGCCCGCAGCGCGAGCGTCATCACGTGGGTGGCCACCAGGTTGACGTCGATTACCTTGCGGAAGCCCTCCGGCGTGAACTCCCTGCCTTCGTGCAGGATGATCCCCGCCGAATTCACCAGCGCCGAAAGGTTCGAAAAGCCCTTGGCGAAATGGGCGACGGCCTCGTCGTCGGTGACATCCAGCCGAACGTACTCGAGCCCGGTTGGCCAAGCTTCGTCGCGATCGAGCCCGCAGCAAATCGCCCGATAGCCGCATTCCGACAGTTTTTCCGCGGTGGCGCGGCCGATTCCGGTCCCTCCACCCGTCACGATCGCGATCCTGTCCATCGGGGATGCGCCCTTTCATTGCCGCTACCCGCCGCTGCCCAACCGAAAACGCTTGAGCATCTTGTCGGCCCGGCCGGATCACATCATACGTCGCCGATGGCGCGAAAAAGGTCGATTTCTCTTTAGAGATTTATTTTAATTCGCGCCAATACCGTTATGATTTATATAAGTTTAACTCCAACAAGCGCAACTCGATGCGAAGGTCGACCCGATGCACGTCGATTGCGCGCCGAAACGGATTCCGGCGCCCCGTGCGGCAGACGGGCCGCGTGCTGCCGGCGCCGCGATGGGTGGCGATCGCGCCGAGCCCACGTATCATCGCGCGATGGAAACCAATGCGAGAACCGGCACGGACGAGCTTCGGAGCATCGCCCGCCGCGTGATGCTGCAGCGCGGCCTGCTCCCCGATTTTTCGCCGGAAGTCAGGCGGGAAACGAAGGCGATCACGCGCGCCGCAACGAAATCGGGCGAGGCGATCCGCGATCTTCGCGGCCTGCTCTGGGCGTCGATCGACAACGACGATTCACGCGACCTCGACCAGCTTTCGGTCGCGCAGCCGCTCGCCGGCGGCGCGGTGAGAATCCTGATCGCCATCGCGGACGTGGACGCCATCGTCAAGGAAGGCTCCGCGATCGACGGCCATGCGCGGACCAATACGACCTCCGTCTACACCGCGGCCGAAATCTTTCCGATGCTGCCCGAGAAGCTGTCGACCGATCTGACCTCGCTGGGCGAGGGCCAGGAGCGCCTGGCCGTCGTCATCGACATGGCCATCGCCGACGATGGCACGCTGACCGAGTCCGATGTCTATCGGGCGGTCGTCCTCAATCGCGCGAAACTTGCCTATAACGCAGTGGCCGCGTGGCTCGAGGGCACCGCGCCCGCGCCGCCGGCGCTTTCGGCCGTCCACGGGCTCGACGACCAGCTCCGAACGCAGGACCGCGTGGCGCAGAAGCTGCGGCACCTCCGCCACCAGCAGGGCGCGCTGAGTCTCGAAACGATTGAGCCCCGCGCCGTGTTCGAGAACGGCGTGCTGGCGGATTTGCAGCCCGACGAAAAGAATCGGGCGAAGGAGCTCATCGAGGATTTCATGATCGCGGCGAACGGCGTGACCGCACGGTACCTCGCGGGCAAGGGGTTTGCGGCGCTCCGCCGGGTCCTGCGTTCACCCGAGCGCTGGGAGCGCATCGTCGCGCTCGCCGCGGGCCTCGGCGAACGCCTGCCGGCGGCACCCGATGCCGCCGCGCTCGACGGTTTTCTCGTGAAGCGCCGTGCCGCCGATCCCCTGCGGTTTCCCGATGTCTCGCTCTCCGTCGTCAAGCTCCTTGGCCGGGGCGAATATGTGCTCGAACGGCCCGGCCATCGTGCCGAGGGTCACTTCGGGCTCGCCGTCAACGACTACACGCACTCGACGGCGCCCAACCGGCGATTCCCGGATCTCATTGCGCAGCGCCTGCTGAAAGCCGCGCTCTCGGCGGGACCGGTGCCGTACGGCGACGACGAGCTCGCGTTGCTGGCCCAGCATTGCACGGAGCAGGAAGACAACGCGGCGAAGGTCGAGCGGCACGTGCGAAAATCGGCGGCGGCGCTTCTCCTGGAATCGCGAATCGGTGAACGCTTCGACGCGATCGTGACGGGCGCGTCGGAGAAGGGAACCTGGGTCCGGATCGCGCATCCCACCGTGGAAGGACGGGTCGTTCGCGGATTCGACGGCCTCGACGTGGGCGATCAGGTCCGCGTCGAACTCGTCCACACCGATGCCGCGCGCGGCTTCATCGATTTCGCGCGGGCGCGCGGGACGGCATGAAAGCCATCGACCGGCCGGGTCCCCCCGTTGCGTACCAGAACAGGAAATTCCTGGACAGCGACGACGCACGCCCGCTGCGCATCCTCGCGGAGTACCTCGCGCCGTTGCAAAGCTTTCGTCGCGAGCATATCCGCGACACCATCGTCTTCTTCGGCTCGGCGCGGATTTCGCCCGAGGGTCCGCTCGGCCGCTATTACGACGAAGCGCGCGAGCTCGCGCGTCTCGTCACCGCCTGGTCGAAGGGCCTTCCCTCGCATACGCATCGTTACGTCGTCTGCACGGGCGGCGGCGGCGGCATCATGGAGGCCGCCAACCGGGGCGCGTCGGACGCCGGCGGACGGACGATCGGTCTCAACATCAGCCTGCCCCGGGAGCAACGGCCCAACGCGTACGCGACCCGCGAGCTGTCGTTCCAGTTCCATTATTTCTTCATGCGCAAGCTCTGGTTCGCGCACCTCGCCCGCGCTCTTGTCGTCTTTCCCGGCGGCTTCGGCACGTTGGACGAATTGACCGAGATCCTGACGCTCACGCAAACGGGGAAGCTCGCTCGCCCCATCCCGATCATCATCTACGGCCCGGACTACTGGAAGGAAATCGTCGATTTCGACGCGCTCGTTCGGCACGGGATGATCGGCGAGGAGGATTTGGCGTTGTTTCAGTACGCCGACGATCCGGCCACCGCGCTCGGGTTGTTGCAGGCGGGGCTCGCCGCGGAACCCGACGAGGCGACGCCGGCCTTTGCGCATTCGTGCGCGCCGGGCCGCGACGACGACTGACCCGTCACAGAGCGTCCACGGGGCGCGCCGGTCGCGGTACGATGCATCGGCGCGACGCGCTGCCGGCGCGGCAATGCATCGCGTCCAGCGCAATCGTCCATCGCCGCAGGGGCAACGATGACCACCGAACCGCTCAAGCTGCACCTCGAAACACTCGCCGCGCAGGGCATGGGCCGAATCGCGGAGCCCTATCGCGAGATCGTTCCGCCGATCCATGTCTCGACGACGTACGAACGCGCGGCCGACGGTACCTATCCTGGCGGGCGCATCTATTCGCGGGCCGACAATCCCGGCTACGACCAGGCCGAGGCGCTCATCGCGTCGCTGGAAGGCGCGGCAGCCGCGATGCTGTTTGCGTCCGGCCAGGCGGCGGCGGCAGCGGTGTTCCAGGCGCTGGCCCCCGGCGATTGCGTGCTCGCGCCGCACAGCATGTATTGGGCGCTGCGCAAATGGCTGCTGCAGTTCGCCGCGCCGTGGGGATTGGCGGTGGAGTTCTACGACAATGCTTCGATCGATGACCTCGCGCGGAAGGCGCGCGCGCGGCGGCCGCGACTGATCTGGATCGAGACGCCGGCTAACCCGACCTGGGAAATCACGGACATTGCGGCGGCGAGCGCCATCGCCCGCGAAATCGGCGCGATCGTCGGTGTCGACTCGACGTCCGCGACGCCGATACTGACGCGCCCCATCGAACTCGGCGCGCAGATCGTCATGCACTCGGCGACCAAGTATCTGAACGGCCACTCCGACGTGATCGCCGGCGCGCTCGCGACCGCGCAGGACGACGAGACGTGGCAGCGCATCCGCTACGTGCGCGGCGGCGGTGGTGCGGTGCTGGGGCCGTTCGACGCCTGGTTGCTGTTGCGCGGGATGCGCACGCTGCATCTGCGCGTCACGGCCGCGAGCGCAAACGCCCATGCGATCGCGCACCGTCTGCAAGGACACCCGAAACTGTCGCACGTGCTCTACCCGGGACTGGCGGCCTGTCCGGGGCACGACGTCGCCGCAAAGCAGATGCGGGGCGGCTTCGGCGGGATGATGTCGCTGCGCTGCGCGGGCGGCGAGGCGGCGGCAAAGGCGTTCGCGGCGAAGCTGCGGGTCGTCAAGCGCGCGACGTCGCTGGGGTCGGTCGAGAGCCTCGCCGAACATCGCGCGAGCGTCGAGGGACCCGGTACGCTGTGCCCCGCCGATCTCGTGCGCCTGTCGATCGGCATCGAGCACGTCGACGACCTGATCGCCGACATCGAGCAAGCGCTGGCCTGAACCGGGTCGACGTCTGGCGCCGAACGCGGACCGGCGATCAAACCGCTATGCGGCGCACTCGACGACGTCCCCGACGAGGGTATCGTTTTCCCAGGTTTCGAGCCGTACGGCGAAGCCCCACAACCGCCGCAGGTGCGCGACGACTTCCGCCGTCGCCTCAGTCAGCGGTCGTCCGCGCCGGCGCAGGTGCCGCAGGGTCAGCGAACGATCGCCGTCGCGGTCGAAGCGAACGATCTGCACGTCGGGAACGCGGATCTCCTGCGCGTGCTGCTGCGACAGCAGCTTGCGTACGCGCCGGTACCCGTGCTCATCGTGAATGCTGTCGACGCGCAGCGTGTCCTCTTCCGTGTGGTCGGCGACGGCGAACAGGTGAAACTCGCGCATCAGCCGCGGCGACATGTACTGGGCGATGAACGATTCGTCCTTGAAGTTGCGCATCGCGAAGTCGAGCGACACGCGCCAGTCGGTGCCGGCGAGCTGCGGGAACCACTCGCGATCTTCGGCATCCGGTTTTTCGCAAATGCGCCGGAGATCGGAGAAGAGCGCGAACCCCAGCGCATAGGGATTGAGCCCGTTGTAGGCCTGCGAATCGTAGGCGGGCTGGCTGACGACGTTGGTGTGGCTCTTCAGGAACTCGAGCATGAAGCCGTCGTCGACCTGGCCCTGCTCGTGCAGGCGGTTGAGGATCGTGTAGTGCCAGAACGTCGCCCAGCCTTCGTTCATCACCTTGGTCTGGGCCTGCGGGTAGAAATATTGGGCGAGCTTGCGCACGATGCGCACCAGTTCGCGCTGCCAGGGCTCGAGCCGGGGCGAATATTTCTCGACGAAATAGAGGATGTTCTCCTGCGGTTCGGACGGGAAGCCCTTGGTCGATTCGGTCGCGGGTCCCGGCTCGCTCTCGGGCAGCGTGCGCCACAAGTCGTTGAAATTGCGCTCGCGATGGGCCTCCCGCTGGGCCAGGCGGGCCGACTCGGCCTTGAGTGTCGGTGCGGCCGGGCGCCGGTAGCGATCGACGCCGTGCGGCATCAGCGCATGGCAGGCATCGAGCACCTCCTCCACTGCGGCGGCACCGTGCCGCTCCTCGCACTCCATCACGTAACGGCGGGCGAAGACCAAATAGTCGAGGATCGCGTCGGCGGACGTCCACTGCCGGAACAGATGATTGCCTTTGAAGAACGAGTTGTGGCCATAGCAGGCGTGGGCGATTACCAGCGCCTGCGTCGTGATCGTGTTCTCCTCCATAAGGTACGCGATGCAGGGATCGGAGTTGATCACGATCTCGTAGGCGAGCCCCTGCATCCCGCGCCGGTAGGCCTGCTCGTTGCGGATAAACTCCTTGCCGTACGACCAATGCGGATACCCGATCGGGAGCCCGCTCGACGCATAGGCGTCAAGCATCTGCTCCGACGTGATGATCTCGACCTGGTTGGGATAGGTATCGAGCCCGAATTCGCCGGCAACGTCGGCGATCGCGGTGTCGTATCGCTCGAGCAGGTCGAAGTCCCAGTCGGCGCCGCGTGAGATCGGGCTCATTGCCTCTCCTTCCGGAACAGATCGCGGAACACCGGATAGATCTGGTCGCGCTGCGCGGCGCGGCGCATCGCGAAATTGCCCGTGGCCTCGGCAACCCGTTCGTACTCGGCCCACAACGTCGACGCCCGCTCCTCGGCATACGGAGCCGCCAGCTCGAGGTACGTGTAGTAACGCGCGGCCGGCAGGAGCCGTTCGCGCAGGAACCGCGCGCTGCGCGCCGGATCGGCGCCGAACGCATCGCCATCGGAAGCTTGCGCCGCGTAGACGTTCCAGCCGCGCGCGTACCGCTCGGCCCGTATCTTGTCCGCGAGCTCCAGCGCCGAGTAGACGACGGTGCCGCCCGATCGCGTGTCGTTGAAGAACGCGTCCTCGTCCACTTCCTCGGCGTCATCGGTGTGGCGGATGAAGATCAGGTCCACTTCGGCGTACTTGCGCGTCAGAAAGAGGTACAGCAGCGTGAAGAAGCGCTTGGCGAGGTCCTTCTTGTCCTCGTCCATCGACGCCGAGACGTCCATCAGGCAGAACATGGCCGCGCGCGCGATCGGCTCGTGCCGCCAGACGCGGTTGCGGTAACGCAGATCGGGTTCGTCGATGAACGGCAGCGCGCCGCGCCGCCGCTGGAGGCGCTCGACCTCCTCGAACAGTTCGGCGGCCTCGGCGGCCTTCCCGGCCGCAACCGCGACCGCGAACGCGTCCTCGAGCGCATGAACTTCCCGCGTCATGCCGCCGCCGAGCGCGATCCGGCGCGCGAGCGACTGTGTCAGCGTGCGGACGACGGCGAGGTTCGCGGGCACGCCCGACTTCGTGAAGCCCGCGCGGACGCTTTTCTTGCGCTCGGTGCGTCCGAACTCCGTGCGTGCGAGATTCGGCAGCTCGAGGTCGTCGAAGAAAATCTGCATGAATTCTTCGCGCGACAGCGAGAATACGAACGCATCCTCGCTGTCGCCGCTGCCCGATTCGCTTCCGTCGCCGCGCCCGTTGCCCGAACCATCCGGCCGCTGGATCCGGTCACCGGCGACATATTCGCGATTTCCGGGCAGCACGAACTCGCGATCGCCGCCTCGGCCGAATCCGAACGACGGCTCCGAGATGTCCTTCTTCGGCACGCGGACTTCCCCGCCGCGCTCCATGTCGTCGAGATGCCGTTCGCCGATCATCTTTTTTACCGCGTGCTGAATCTGCGCCTTGTAACGGCGCATGAAACGCTCGCGATTGACCGCGCTCTTGCCACGGCTGTTGGGGCGGCGGTCGATGAGGTGGGGCATTTTCCGTCTACATCGTCGTCAGGGATCGGGTCACGACGACTTGTGCACGCGCAGGTACCACTCCGCCAGCAGGCGCACCTGCTTCTCGGTGTAACCCTTGGCCACCATGCGGGCCACGAAGTTCTGGTGCTTTTCCTTTTCGTCGACCGAAGCCTTGGCATTGAACGAAATCACCGGCAGCAGATCCTCGGTATTCGAGAACATCTTCTTCTCGATCACTTCGCGCAGCTTCTCGTAGCTGTTCCACGCGGTGTTGCGGCCGTTGTTGTTGGCGCGCGCCCGCAGGACGAAATTGACGATCTCGTTGCGGAAGTCCTTGGGATTGGCGATGCCCGCGGGTTTTTCGATCTTCTCCAGTTCGGAGTTGAGCGCCGCGCGATCGAAGCTTTCGCCGGTTTCCGGATCCCGGAAATCCTCCTCCTGGATCCAGCAGTCGGCAAACGTGACGTAACGGTCGAAGATGTTCTGGCCGTACTCGGCATACGACTCGAGATACGCGGTCTGGATTTCCTTGCCGATGAATTCCGCGTACCGCGGCGCGAGATAGCCCTTGATGTGCTCGACGCAGCGGCGGCGCGTGTCGTCGGGAAGGTCCTCGCGCGCGAGGCGCTGCTCCAGCACGTACATCAGGTGCACGGGATTGGCGGCGATCTCTGATTGGTCGTGATTGAACACGGCCGACAGGATCTTGTACGCAAAGCGCGTCGACAGCCCGTTCATGCCCTCGTCCGGTCCGGCGTAGTCGCGATACTCCTGCAGTGTCTTGGCCTTGGGGTCGACGTCCTTCAGCGTCTCGCCGTCGTACACCCGCATCTTCGAATAGAGGCTCGAATTCTCGGGCTCCTTGAGCCGGGTCAGCACCGAGAATTGCGCCATCATCTCGAGCGTGCCCGGGGCGCAGGGCGCGCCCGACAGCGACGAGTTCTGCAGGAGCTTGTCGTAGATCTTCACTTCCTCGGACACCCGAAGGCAATACGGCACCTTGACGATGAAGATCCGGTCGAGGAACGCCTCGTTGTTCTTGTTGTTGCGGAAGCTGTGCCATTCGGATTCGTTCGAGTGGGCGACGATGAGACCGTTGAACGGGATCGCGGAAAAGCCTTCCGTGCCCTTGAAGTTGCCCTCCTGCGTCGCCGTCAGCAGCGGGTGCAGCATCTTGATCGGCGCCTTGAACATCTCGACGAATTCGAGCAGTCCTTGGTTGGCGAGGCACAGTCCGCCCGAGTAGCTGTACGCGTCGGGATCGTTCTGCGAAAGGTTCTCGAGCTTGCGGATGTCGACCTTGCCGACGAGGGACGAGATGTCCTGGTTGTTCTCGTCGCCGGGTTCGGTCTTCGTGATCGCCACCTGCCGCAGCACCGAAGGATTGACCCGCACGACGCGGAATTTCGACAGGTCGCCGTCGTACTCCTGCATGCGCTTGACCGCCCAGGGCGACATGATGCCGGTGAGATAGCGTCGCGGAATGCCGTAGTCCGCTTCGAGCACGGCGCCGAAACGTTCGGGAGCGAACAATCCGAGCGGTGATTCGTTGACCGGCGAGCCCTTGATCGCGTAGATCGGGCGCAATTCCATCACGGCTTTCAGCCGCTCGGCGATCGAGGACTTGCCGCCGCCGACCGGCCCCAGCAGATACAGGATCTGCTTTCTTTCCTCGAGTCCTTGCGCGGCGTGCTTGAAGAACCCCACGATCTGTTCGATCGCCTCCTCCATCCCGTAGAACTCGCGGAATGCCGGGTAGCGCCGGATGACGCGGTTGCCGAAGATCCGGCTGAGGTGCGGGTCGGTGCGGGTGTCGACCTGCTCCGGCTCGCCGATCCCGGCGAGCATGCGTTCGGCCGCGGACGCGTACGACGCCGGTTCGCGTTTGCAGAGCGCGAGATATTCCTCGAGCCCCATTTCCTCGCCGTGAGTGGCCGAATAACTCGATCGAAACTCTTCCAGCAGCGTCGGCATGTTCGTATTCCCAATAGACAGTTCAGCGAAATGCCGAAATCCCGGGCCGTTGCAGTCCGCACCCGGCATACGGAGCGGATCGCCCTATTGATCTTGTGGGAAAACCCTACAGCACGATGCCTGTTTGCCAGCCACAGAAAAGGCGTGGGCATGGCCGCGGGTTCCGGCCTCGCGGCGCGGGCGAATTGGGGCTCGCGCGGATCTGCCGGACTTCCGGTCCTCAATGAGGTTCGAATCTTGTACCGCATAAGCCGTGCCAGACACGAGGAGCCCACGCGGTTTGCCGGTCCTGGAGACCGAGCCGAAACGCGGTTTTCGGCGGCCGATCGAGGCCTGTCGTCCCGCCCCTTTGCCCCGTCCTCCCGAGCGGAAATGCCGTCCGCAACCGTGTCGCCGTGCCGTGCGGCGCGCCGGGCGTTCAAGCCGGCGGGACCCCGCCCGCCGGCGCGAACCGCCGCCGGGCGCCGCCGCCGCCCCACTTGCCGATTCAAGGCGCCCAACGTTGCCGTTCCACCGTCGAAAATGAGAATCGACCTGCCCATTTACGTCCGTCGGTGCCGCGTGCGAAGGGGTGCCGCGGACGGACGCGCATCGGCCGTATGGCCGCCGGCGAGATCGTCGGCGGCAGGACGCGCCTGCCGGGGACCGCGTTACGGACGGAAAGGATCCAAGACGTCGCAGCGAGGTTCGTGCACCGCACCACGCCGGCGCGCCCGGTACCCGTCAGATGAACGCACTTTCTTTTCGGTCCGAGACCTTGAACACGATGAAGACGGCGATCCCGGTCGCGGCCAGGAGAACGGTCGCCAGCGCCGACGCGGTGCCGAATTGCCCGTCAAGCACCGACAGGTAGATGCGCACGGGCATGGTCATCGTGCGGCCGACATAAAGGATCAGCGAGCTCGACAATTCGTTGATCGCGGTGATGAAGCTCATCAGCGCGCCGGCCAGAACGCCGGGCAGCATCAGCGGCAGCGTGACCTTCAGGAACGCGCGCCCTGGCGGCGCGCCCAGGCTGATCGCCGCTTCCTCGATGCCGCCCTTGATCTGTTTCAGGATCGCGGCGCTGGACCGCACGGCATAGGGCAGCCGGCGGATGAACAGCATCAGCACGATGATCGTCGCGGTGCCCGTGATCTGCAACGGCGGCACGTTGAACGTGACGACGAAGGCCAGTCCCATCACCACGCCGGGCACGATGTAGGGAACGAGCAGCAGGCTGTCGAGCGCGCCCGCGGCGACGGTCTCGCGCCGGGCGAGGATGTAACCGATCAACGTGCCAAGGATCACGATCAGCACGACCGCGGCGGTCGAATACGTGAAGCTGTTGGCGATGACGTGCGGAATCTCGCCCACGATTCGGCTATAGCTGTCGAGGCTGAAACCGGGATGGAACACCGGCCCCTGGGTCTTGCGAAACGATGTGTAGATCACCACCAGCGAGGGCAGCGAACCCGCCAGCACGATCGCGTAGCAGACGAAATGCGCGGCCGCCGAGGCGAGCGGACGGAGCGTTTGCGGCGCGGGACGCCGGAGCAGCGAGCCCGCGATGTCGCGCCGGCGCACCGCCCAACGCTGCAGGACCACGACCATCATGGAAACGACGATCAGGACGACGCTCGTTGCCGACGCGAGCCCCGGATTGCCGCCCATCTCGGCGGTAAACAAGTCGAACGCGGTGGTCGCCAGCAGACGCACCTTGCCGCCGACGATCGATGGCGTGCCGAAATCGGCGATCGACAGGACGAAGGCCAGCAGCGCGCCGCTGCTCACCGCCGGAAAGACCAGCGGCAGCGTGATCTTGAAGAAGCGGCGCCACGGCCCCGACCCGAGGCTCTCCGCGGCCTCCTCGACCGAAGGGCTGATCGTGCCGAGGCCGCTGGCCGTCAGCAGGAAGACGAACGGGTAGAACTTCAGGCTGAACACGAGAAGGATGCCGAACATTCCGTAGATCGGCGGCGGCTCCAGGCCGATGCCGGCGAGCGCGGCGCGCATCCAGCCGTTCGCGCCCAGCATCATGATCCACGCATAGGCGCCGATGAACGGTGGCGACACCAGCGCCAGCACCGCGAGCGTCGCGAGCAGGTCGCGGCCCGCGATCACGAACCGCGTGGTGAGCACGGCGAGAGGGATGCCGAGGAGCGTCGCGCCCAGCATTCCGCCCGCGCCCACGATCAGGCTGTTGACCAGAGCGCCCTGGTACGCCGGATGGCCGAGGATCCTGGCGAAGTTGCCGAGGGTCGGCGCGCCCGTGCGGTTGTCGATCACGCTGGCGATGAAGATATTGTAGAGCGGCCATGCCATCAGCACGGCGACGACGGCCAACGCCAAGGCCAGCACGCCCGTCCAGAAATCGAAGCGCCGCCGGCGGCTCATTGGTGTACCCCCACGCTTGCGGCTGTCGCCGCTGCGCTGCCCCCCGAGGGGGCGCAATTCGCGCCTTGGGGCGGCCCGGCGGCGCTCATGTCGCAGCGTCAATCCGCCGGCCGGTCGCCGTATCGAACAGGTGCAGGCACGCGAGCGGCAGGATCAACCGGAGCCGCGCGCCGGCCTGTTCCAGCAGACGACGCTCGGGCCGGTGCACGTGCGCCTGGATGGGTGGCCCTCCATCCAGCTGCACGCGATAGAACGCCTCCCGCCCGGCGAAGCTTACGTTCTCGACGGCGCCGTCGAGCGCCAGCGCATCGATTGGCGCGTCGGTCGGCCCGGCCAACGTCATGTCCTCGAGCCTGATCGCCACCGTCACGCGGTCGCGGCCGGCGATTGCCGGCACGCATCGCGGCACCGCGCCGAGCGCCAACAGGCCGCCGGCGCCGACCGGCAGGTCCGCGATCACGTTCATGGCGCCGACAAACGACGCCACGAAAAGCGTCTCCGGCCGTGCATACACATCCCACGGCGTCCCGACCTGATGCACGCGGCCGCCCTGCATGACGCAGATGCGGTCGGAGATGACCAGCGCCTCTTCCTGGTCGTGCGTCACGTAGATCGTCGTGATGCCGAGCGAACGCTGCAGATCGCGGATGTCGTCGCGCAGCTCGATGCGCAATTTCGCGTCGAGGTTCGACAGCGGCTCGTCCATCAGCAGGATCTGCGGCTTGATGACCATGGCGCGCGCCAGCCCCACGCGCTGCTGCTGGCCGCCCGACAGCTGGTGCGGCAGGCGCGCGGCATGGCCGCCGAGGCGCACGAGCTCGAGCGCGCGGGCGACGCGCTCGGCGATTTCCTGGCGCGGGCGGCCGCGGTTCCGTAGACCGAAGGCGACGTTGTCGCCGACGGTCATGTGCGGAAAGATCGCGTAGTCCTGGAACACCAGTCCGATGTCGCGGCGATGGGCCGGCATGTCGTCGATGCGGCGGCCGGCCACCCGCACTTCTCCGCCGTCCTGGCGGTTGAATCCCGCCACCGTGCGCAACAGCGTCGTCTTGCCGCAACCCGACGGCCCCAGCAGCGTGAAGAACTCGCCCGACTCGATGGTGAGGTCGATGTCGTCGAGCGCCTTCACACCCGGGTAGCTCTTGTGGATATGCCGCAGTTCGACCCGGGCCATGGGATTTCGCGGCTAGCGGTGGCGGGACAAAGCGAACGGGCGGCGCTCCCGCGGGCGCCGCCGGGCGCGAGCATCGGTCGCGCGGAGCGTCAGCGGGCGAGCATCAAGGCGCGCCACTTGTCGATATATTCCTGGCGCTTGTTCGCGGCGTTCTGGATGTCGTATTTGACCAGCTTGATCTGGTCCATCGGCTTCAATGCCGCCAGGGGCTTCGAATCCTTGCGGATCGGCCGTCGGCCGAGCTCCTGCACCACCATTTCCTGCACCGGCGCGCTCAACGACCAGTCGATGAACGCCTTGCCCGCCGCCG
>JANMBN010000014.1:0-1611 GCA_031360485.1 Betaproteobacteria bacterium
TCGGCGGCGTGGCGCCGGCTCCGCAATCGCTCGAGCATGTAGGCTGCGAGCTCCACGCTGACCGGCGCACGTTCGGTGACGACGTCGTCGATGAGCTCGGTGAGCACGCCGCCGCTGCCGCAGCTCACCATGGTCCCGAAGACCGGATCGCGAAAGGCGGTGACGAGAAGCTCGGCTCCGCCCCGGTGCATCCTCTGCACATAGATGCCTTCCATCCGGACCGAAAGGTCGACGGCGCGCGCGGCCAGTCGGCGGAATGCGCTTCGGACCTCCTCATCCGAGCGGAGATCGACCGCAAGCAGACCGGCCTTGGCGCGGTGCGTCACCTCGTTGCTGATGCCCTTCAGCACGACGGGCAGCCCGACGGACCCGGCTATCCGCACCGCATTCGCCTCGTCCTTCGCGAGTTCGCCGGCGGCGATCGGCAAACCGGCCGCGTCGAGGATGCGATGGCACAGATGTTCCGGAATCACCGCGTCGGAGTCGTCGACGGCAACGAACGCCGACCAATCGAAGGCCGCGAGTCCGATGTCCTTGGCGCGCGCCGGCCGCTTGGCGGTCGCGCCATGCGCCGCCAGGCGGGCGATGGCGCCGATTCCCCGTGCCGCCTCGAGAAAGGAGTAGATGCCGTGCTCGGCCAATCGGGCCGGCACGCCGCGCGGCGGCGAGGGCCAGCAGACGCAAACAGGCTTTGGCGAGCGGCTGGAAAGTCCGCAGATGACGTCGGAAATTTCGGTCGCCTTCGAGGCCAGCGATCCGACGATGAACAGTAGCGAATGAATGTCCCGTTCCTCGGCGATGATGTCGAGCGCGCGCGGCAGCTGTGCCAATGCTTCGGCGCGAAACGCGGTGGTCGGCGTGAGGTCGAGGGGATTGGCCGCCGATGCCACCGAGACGAGGAGCGGCCGCAGCCGTTCCACGCCCTCCACGCTCAACGTCGGTGTGGCAAGTCCGTTGATCGCGCACTGATCGGCCGCTCACCGGCGGCGATCGCGATCACCGAGAAGTGGGTGGGCATGTACACGAAGAAAGGACCAATCGGCACAGCGGACCGCCGTCAACGATCGCTATCCGCAGCTCTTCGCGTCGATGGAACAGGGAAAGGCCGCGATGTGGCTATACGGCACGCACGCCCATCCGCAGTTGAACGCGGCCCTGGGCGATCGCATCCAGGTGGTGCGAACGCCCAATGTGGGCAGCACGCCGTACATGCTGGCGAATCCCGAGGGACTCTACATGCTGACCTCATGCAAGGAAAAGGAGGCGGCGTGGGAATTCCTGAAATTCATGTCGTCGGGCGATCCGGTCCGGACCTTCACCGCCAAACGCGGCCTGCTGCCCATCCGCAAGTCCGTATCTGCAGAGCCGGCGTATCAGAACAACCGTTTCTTCAAGGTCGCGTTGGCCAACGCCGAATACTGGTGGATGCCGCCGTTCTCCAGCAAACACTGGGCCAACTACCAGGACAAGCTGGCACCCTATTGGCAGCAAGCGCTGCGGCAGGAGATCACGGTCAAGGATTTTCACGTGCAGGGGGCCAAGTTCCTGCGCGGCGAAGCCTGAGCGCGACCGCACGCAGGCGTCCGGGCCGGCTTCGGACGCGGCCCGGGC
>JANMBN010000031.1:0-5789 GCA_031360485.1 Betaproteobacteria bacterium
GCGGGGGCGCTCGCGCTCGCGCCCCACGTCGGAATCTATCCGGTATTCCTGATGAAGGCGCTGTGCTTTGCGCTCTTCGCGTGCGCGTTCAACCTGCTGATCGGCTTCGGCGGCCTGCTGTCGTTCGGCCACGCGATGTTCCTCGGCACCGCCGGGTACGTATCCGCGCATGCGGCCAAGGAGTGGGGCGCCCCGCCGGAACTCGCGATCCTCGCCGGCACCGCGGCCTCGGCGCTGCTCGGGCTCGTTTCGGGCGCGCTCGCGATCAGGCGCCAGGGAATCTACTTCGCGATGATCACGCTCGCGCTTGCGCAGATGATCTACTTCTTCTGCCTGCAGACGCCCTTCACCCACGGCGAGGACGGCATTCAGGCGGTGCCGCGCGGCAAGCTGTTCGGCCTCGTCGATCTGTCGAATACGCTGGTCATGTACTACGTCGTGCTGGCGATCTTCCTCGGGGCTTTCCTGCTGATCTTTCGCGTTATCCATTCGCCGTTCGGCAACGTGCTGAAGGCGATCCGCGAAAACGAGCCGCGCGCGATTTCGCTGGGCTACGACGCGGAACGCTACAAGCTGCTCGCGTTCGTGCTGTCTGCGACGCTGTCGGGACTCGCGGGGGCGACCAAGGCGATCGTCTTCCAGCTCGCCTCGCTCACCGATGTGCATTGGACGATGTCGGGCGAAGTGGTGCTGATGACGCTGCTGGGGGGCATGGGAACGATCTTCGGGCCCGTGGTCGGCGCGTTCGCGATCATCGGCCTCGAGAACTATCTGGCGGGGTTCGGCCAGTGGGTGACCGTCATGACCGGCAGCATCTTCGTAGTCTGCGTGCTGGCGTTTCGCCGCGGCATCGTCGGCGAGCTCGGCGCGTGGTGGACCGCGCGCAAGCGCTGAGTCACGACTCATCGACCGCATGAGGACCGGCACGGTCCGCAGCGATCGCCGACACAGGAGGAGCGAATGAAGAAGATCCAGCGCCGTGAGGTGTTGAAGGCCGCAGCTGCGGTGGTGGTGGGCGGCGCCGCGGGCCGTGCATCACCTGCGCACGCGCAGAGCTCGAGCCGGACGCCGTTCGCGGTGCCGCCGACGTTCATCCCGATTGCCGGCACCGATCAGCTGTTTCCGGTGCGGCGCATCTACTGCATCGGCCGCAACTACGCGGCGCATGCCCGCGAGATGGGCTCGGACCCGACGCGCGAGCCGCCGTTCTTTTTCCAGAAACCGACCGACGCGATCCAGATCGTTCCGCCGGGTGAGACCGTCGATCATCCGTATCCGACGCTGACCAAGAACTACCACTACGAGATCGAGCTCGTGGCCGCGTTGAACAAGGGCGGGCGCAACGTTCCGATCGACCGGGCACTGGAACTCGTCTTCGGTTACACGACCGGCCTCGACATGACCCGCCGCGACCTCCAACGCGCGATGGGCGATGAAAAGAAGCCGTGGGAAATCGGCAAGAGCTTCGATAGGTCGGCGCCGCTCGGACCGCTGCAGCCGGCGGCGAGGACCGGCCATTTCACGCAGGGCGCGATCTGGCTCAAGGTCAACGGCCAGACCAAACAGAACGCGAACCTCAATCAGATGATCTGGTCGGTCGCCGAGCAGATCAGCAAGCTCTCCGACGCGTTCGAGCTGGCGCCCGGCGATATCATCTACTCCGGAACGCCGGAAAACGTCGGCCCGGTCGTCAAGGGCGACATCATGGACGGCCATATCGACGGTCTTCCGGAGATCCGCGTCAAGGTAGTCTGAACGCCCATACTCAGAATCGAGGCACCCCTCATGCGCAAACCCATGCTCCGCCACGCAATCTCGACCTGTGTCGTTGCCGCCGCACTCGCAGGATTCGCGGTCGCGACGACCGCGTCCGCGGAGGAATTGAAGATCGCCGTGGCCGCCGACATCACGTCGATGGATCCGCACTTCTTCAATCTGTTTCCGAACAACAACATGGCCGAGCACATCTTCGACAAGCTCGTCCAGATGGACGCGGATTCGAAGATGATCCCGGGCATTGCGACGTCGTGGAGGGTCGTCGATCCCACGACCTGGGAATTCAAGCTGCGGAAGGGCGTGAAATTCCACGATGGCAGCGAGCTCACGGCCGACGACGTGGCAATTTCGATCGATCGCGTGGCGCAGATCCCGAACAGCCCCGGCCCCTTCGTCGCGTACACGAAGGCCATCGTCGCGAAAGAGATCGTCGATCCCTATACGATCCGCTTCAAGACGGCGACGCCTTACCCGCTGGTCGCGTCCGACATGTCGACGATCTACATCGTGTCGAAGAAGGCCGCGACGGGCGCGACGACCGAGGATTTCAATACCGGGAAGGCCGCGATCGGAAGCGGGCGCTTCAAGTATTCGAGGTACGCGTCGGGCGATCGCGTGGAGCTCGTGCGCAACGACGCGTATTGGGGCGAGAAGGCGACGTGGGACAAGGTCACTTTCAAGATCATCAAGAACGAGGCCGCGCGCGTTGCGGCGCTGTTGTCCGGCGACGTGGACGCGATCGAGCAGCCGCCGACGGCCGATCTGGTGCGCATCAAGGGCGACCCCAAGTTCACGGTGTCCTCGAAAATCTCGCACCGGGTGATCTATTTCAACTTCGACCACCTCGATCGGGCAAGCCCGTTCATCACCGACAAGGCCGGCAAGCCGCTCGCGAAGAATCCATTGCTCGACGTGCGGGTGCGCCGGGCGATCTCGAAGGCCGTCAACCGGCAGGCGATCGTCGACCGGGTGATGGAAGGGCAGGGCGTGCCGTCGGGCCAATTGGTCTCCGAGAAGCTGTTCGGCAACGTCCCCGGGTTGAAAGCCGATGCGTACGATGTCGACGGCGCGAAGAAGCTGATGGCGGAGGCGGGCTATCCCGACGGATTCAATCTCACGATCCACGGCCCGTCGGGCCGCTACGTCAACGACGAGAAGATCGTCCAGGCCGTCGCGCAGATGCTGTCCCGGATCGGCATCACGGCCAAGGTCGAGACCGCGCCGATGGGGCCCTACTCGGGCCGCGCGTCGAAGCAGGAGTTCAGCTTCCACATGGTGGGCTGGGGCGCGTCGACGGGCGAGGCGTCGAGTCCGCTGCGCTCGCTGCTCGCGACATTCAACCGCGAGAAGGGGCTGGGCGCGGTGAACTGGGGCCGCTACAGCAACGTCAAGGTGGACTACCTCATCGAGCAGGCGCTGCAGCAGGTCGACGACGAGAATCGGAAGGTCATGCTGCAGAACGCCACGAAGCTTGCCATGGAGGACCTCGGCATCATGCCGGTCCATTTCCAGTTCACGATCTGGGCGACGAAGAAAAACATCGCGTACACGGCGCGCACGGACGAATACACGCTCGCATTCCAGTTCAAGCCGGTGGGCGCAAAACCGTGAAGGAGTGAAGGAGTGAATCGCCGACGGCTCCTCGCCGCGAGCATCGCCGTCGCCATTGCCTGGCACCCGGCGATCGGCGCCCCGAGGCCGAACGCGCGCGTCGGCTATCTCGAGCTCGTCAAGGAATCCGACGGGGAGTCGCTATACCGGGAGTTTGTCGAGGGATTGCAGAGCGAAGGCTACGTGGAGGGCCGCAACCTGCGGATGGTGCGCCGATCCGCGGGAGCGCAGCTCGAGCGCCTTCGGTATCTGGCTGCCGAGCTGGGCGCGGAAAAGGTGGACGTCATTCTCGCCGCGTCGACGGAGGCCGCGCGCAGCGCCAAGGTTGGCGCGCCGGGAATCGCGACCGTCTTCGTGATTTCGCGCGATCCCGTACTGGAAGGGCTGGTGGGCAGCCTTTCGCGGCCGCAGGGCGACCTTACCGGCCTCACCTCGCGCAGCGAGGACCTAACCGCCAAGCGGCTTCAAATCCTCAAGGAGGCGTTTCCGCGGATCCACACAGTCGCCGTGGTGGGCTCGAACCTCAGCGTGTCCAGCGTCAAATTCGACGAAGCGGCGCGGCGACTTCAGCTGGACATCCTGCAATTTCCAGTTCATCAGTTCGACGACTATCGTGACGCCGCCGCGGCGATCGCGAGGAGCGCCGCCGATGCCGTCCTGGTCGTCGAGGACGCCGACGCCGTGACCAACCTGTATGCATTCGTGCGTCTGATGATGGCGACGCGCCGGCCCGTCATGTTCAACGCCGATGTGTTTGTCGAAGGCCAAGGCTTCGGGCTGATGGCCTATGGCGTGAGCCTGCGGCAACAATACCGGCGCGCCGCGCACTTCGCCGCACGGCTGCTCGACGGCGCGAAGGCTGCCGATCTTCCCGTCGAGCAACCCACCCGCTACGAGCTGGTGGTCAACCTTCGCGTGGCGGAGGAATACGCCATCGTGTTGCCGCGCGAGCTGCTGTTGCGCGCGGATCGGGTGATCCGATGAGCGTCAAGTTGATGCTTTTGCGCTGAGACGACAATTCGATCCACCCGTTCGACGGACGGAGTAACCGACCGGATCGGACGTCGATCGAACTTCTCCACTCGACAACTATTGCGTCTGGACGACGGGCCGCCACATGCTGGTATTCATCATTCGCCGCAGCCTCCAGAGCGTCGTCGTGCTGTTCGTGATGTCGCTGCTGGTATTCATCGGCGTCTACGCGGTAGGCAATCCGATCGACATCCTGATCAGCCCGCAGGCCGACCAGATGGATCGCGAGCGGGCCATCGCGGCGCTCGGGCTCGACAAGCCACTGTGGGCGCAGTACTGGAGTTTCCTCGCCGGCGTTTTGCATGGCGATCTCGGCCGGTCGTTCGTCCACAGCACGCCGGCGTTGGGGCTCATTCTCGAACGGATGCCGGCGACGATGGAACTCGCGCTGACGGCGATGCTGATTTCGATCGTGCTGGGCATTCCCCTCGGGTTGTGGGCGGGATTGAAGCCGAACGGCTTCGCCGGCCGCACGATCATGGCGGGCTCGATCCTCGGCTTTTCGCTGCCGACGTTCTGGGTCGGGCTGATGCTGATCATGGTGTTCTCGGTGATGCTGGGTTGGCTGCCGTCGAACGGGCGCGGTCCGACGACGCTTCTGTTCGGCCTCATCCCGGTTTCGTTCCTGTCGGTCGACGGCCTCAAGCACCTCGTCATGCCGGCAACGAACCTCGCGCTTTTCAAGCTCGCGCTGCTGATCCGCCTGACCCGCGCCGGCGCGCGCGAGGCGCTACTGCACGATTACGTGAAGTTCGCGCGGGCCAAGGGCCTCACCCATGCGCGCGTCATCGGCGTCCACGTGCTGCGCAACATCCTGATCCCGATCGTCACGGTCATCGGGCTCGAGTTCGGCTCGGTGATCGCGTTCGCCATCGTGACCGAGAGCGTGTTCGCGTGGCCCGGCATGGGCAAGCTCCTGATCGACTCGATCGGCGTCCTCGATCGGCCGGTGATCGTCGCGTACCTGCTCGTCATCGTGACTATCTTCATCGTGATCAATCTCGTCGTCGACGTGCTTTATTCGGCGCTCGATCCGCGCGTGCGACTCTCGGAGAGCAAGGGATGAGCGCGCCGCGCGTCTCTGCCGTGGGTCCCGCTTCAGCCGGACGGGGCGGCGCCGGTAATGGCAGGCCGCCTGAAGGCGGCCCCACGCCGCCGGGCGTCTCCGTCGTGGGTCCGGCTTCAGCCGGACGGGGCGAGACCGGTAATGGCAGGCCGCCTGAAGGCGGCCCCACGTTCGGGTGGTCGGGATGAGCGCGCCGGGTGCCTCCGTCGTGGGTCCGGCTTCAGCCGGACGTTTCGGGTGGACCGGATGAGCGCGCCGGCTCCGGTTCCCGCCGCGCCGATCGCCGCGGAGACGCCGTTCCACC
>JANMBN010000356.1:0-3173 GCA_031360485.1 Betaproteobacteria bacterium
TCTCGCGCCTCGGCAGCGCCACGCTGATCGCCGAGTCGCTGTTGCAGCTCGATCTGCCGCCGACGATGATGCTGCTGCTGATCCTCGGCATCATCTTCGTGCTCGGCTGGCCGCTCGAATGGGTGCCGATCGTGCTGATCGTCGTGCCGATCATGCTGCCGCTCGTGCAGAAGCTCGGCATCGACCTCGTCTGGTTCTGCACGCTGGTCGCCGTCTGCCTGCAAACCGCGTGGCTCTCGCCGCCGGTCGCGCTGTCCGCCTACTTCCTCAAGGGTGTCGTGCCGGACTGGGACCTGGGCGATATCTACGCCGGGATGATGCAGTTCATGGTGCTGCAGATCGTCGGCTTGCTGCTGCTGCTCGCGTTCCCGCAGCTGGCGCTGTGGCTTCCGGCCGTGCTGCGCGACTGACGCTCAGCCCGTCATCAGGGACTCGGGCGTGGCGAACGCGTATCCAAGCGCCTCCGCCACCGGCTGGCAGGTGACCTTGCCGAACGCGATATTGAGGCCGTTCTTGAGGTGCGGATCGTCGGCCAGCGCCTTCTTCCAGCCTTTGTCGGCCAGCGCCAGCACGAAGGGCAGCGTCGCATTGTTGAGCGCGAACGTCGACGTGCGCGGCACTCCGCCGGGCATGTTGGCCACGCAGTAGTGCGTGACGCCGTCGACGACATAGACCGGATCGGCGTGCGTCGTCGCGTGCGAGGTCTCGAAGCAGCCGCCCTGGTCGATCGCGACGTCGACGATCACCGAGCCCGGCTTCATCCTCTTCACGAGCGCCGCGGAGACGAGCTTCGGCGCCGACGCGCCCGGTATGAGCACGCCGCCGATCACGAGGTCGGCCGTCGTCACATGGTTCTCGAGCGCATCGTGCGTCGAGAACACGGTGTTGAGCGGCCGGCCGAATTGCCGCCACAGCGCGCGCAGCACGTCGACGCTGCGGTCGAGCACCCAGACTTCGGCACCCATGCCGAGCGCGATGTGGCACGCGTGCGAGCCGACGACGCCGCCGCCCAGGATCACCACTTTCGCCGGGTCCACGCCCGGCACGCCGCCCAGCAGCACGCCGAGGCCGCCATGCGGCTTCTCGAGGTAATACGCGCCGGCCTGCACGGCCATCCGGCCGGCGACCTCGGACATCGGCGCCAGCAGCGGCAATCCGCCCGCGGACGACGTGACGGTCTCGTAGGCGACGCAGACGGCGCCGCTCGCGACGAGATCCCTGGCCTGCTCCGGATCCGGCGCGAGATGCAGGTAGGTGAACAGTATCTGGCCCTTGCGCAGCATCTTCCGCTCGACGGCCTGAGGCTCCTTGACCTTGACGATCATGTCGGCGGCGGCGAACACCTCGGCCGCGGTGGCGACGACCTTCGCCCCGGCTTTGCGGTACGCATCGTCGTCCATTCCGATACCCTGCCCCGCGTTGTGCTCGACAACCACGTCGTGACCGTGCGCGACGACCTCGCGCACGCTTCCCGGAACGAGACCGACGCGGTTTTCCAGGACCTTGATCTCTTTGGGGACGCCGACGCGCATGGGAAGTTCTCCGGGCAATGGCAGGGTCGGGACGACGGCGCCGGGAGGCGCGCCCGAAGGGCGCCCGGGCACGCCGCATCCCGGTTACAAAGGTGTACGATTCAGGGTTGATCCTAGCATAACGCAGCCCCGACGCCGCCTCCCGCGGCGGACTGCGGGCGACCTGAAGGAGACCACCATGGGCCATGCCGAACTGAAGATCCACGACCAGGCTGCGACGAAGCGAATCTCGCTCGACGAGTACTGGATGCCGTTCACGCCGAACCGCGAATTCAAGGCCGATCCGCAGATGGTCGTCCGCGCGGAAGGGATGTACCTGTGGAACGACCGCGGCGACAAGATCATCGACGCGTCGTCGGGCCTGTTCTGCGTTTCCGCCGGCCACGGCCGCAAGGAGATCGCTGACGCGGTCGGCAGGCAATTGCGCGAGCTCGACTTCTGCGCGCCGTTCCTGCGCGCGCACCCCCGGCAGTTCGAGCTCGCGACGCGTGTCGCGGAGCTCACGCCGGGCGACCTCAACCGGATTTTCTTCGTCAATTCCGGCTCCGAGTCAGTCGACACGGCGATGAAGCTCGCGCTCGCCTACCACCAGGCGCGCGGCCAGGGCGGGCGCAATGTCTTCGTCTCCCGCGAGCGCGCCTACCACGGGGTCAATTTCGGCGGCGTGGCGCTGTCCGGGCTCGTCAACAACCGGCGCAAGTACGGCCCCGGACTCCCCGGGATCGCTCACATGCGGCACACCCACCTGAAGGAGAACTTCTTCACCCCGGGCGAAGGCGCGCATGGCGCCGACCTGGCCGAGGATCTTCTCCGGATCGCGAACATGTACGGGCCGGAGAACATCGCCGCCTGCTTCGTCGAGCCGATCGCCGGTTCCACGGGTTGCCTGGTGCCGCCGAAAGGCTATCTGAAGCGCCTGCGCGAGATCTGCGACGCGCACGGCATCCTGCTCGTGTTCGACGAAGTGATCACCGGTTACGGCCGCACGGGCCAGACGTTCGCCGCGCAGAGCTTCGGCGTCACGCCGGACATCATGACGATGGCGAAAGGGATCACCAACGGCGCTCAGCCGATGGGCGCAGTGGCGGCGAGCGAGCGCATCCACGACACGATCATGGGCGCTTCCCCCGAAGGCGCGATCGAGTTCTTCCACGGCTACACGTACTCGGGCCATCCCGCGTCCTGCGCGGCCGGCATCGCGACGCTCGACATCTACAAGAACGAAGGCCTGTTCGAGCGCGGCCGCGAGCTGTCCCCGTATTTCCTCGACGCGCTCTTCTCGCTGAAGGACATCCCCGTCGTCGCCGACATCCGCGGGTACGGAATGATGGCGGCCATCGACGTCCACGTCGAAGGTGCGCCCGGAAAGCGCGGACAGATCTTCCAGAAGAAGCTCTTCGCCAACGGCCTCAACCTCAAGACCACCGGCGACTCGGCGATCATCGCACCGCCGCTCATCGCCGACCGGTCGCATGTCGATCTGATGACGGACATTCTGCGCAAGACGCTCGCGGCACTTTAGGGCGACGGGGTCCCCGGCGCGCGCCGGCGCGCGCGCCCGACCGAATAACAATTTTGATAAAACAACCAGGGGGCGTTCAAGAAAACCAAAGCAGCAGGGGTGGTGTTAGCCCCGTTAGC
>JANMBN010000042.1:0-6435 GCA_031360485.1 Betaproteobacteria bacterium
CGCGCAACGCAAGGCATCGGAGAACTGATTCTCGGGCTGCTCGACGCCGGCGTCAGCCGGTTCATGATCGGACTGGGCGGCAGCAGCACCAATGACGGCGGCGCCGGGATGCTCGCGGCGCTCGGGCTCGAACTCGTCGACGCGGCGGGCCGCGCCATCGCACCCACGCCGGAGGGGCTCGCGTCGCTCGCTCGCGCCGATGCCCGGGGACTCGATCCGAGGCTCGCCGGGTCCTCGATCACGATCATGTCGGACGTCAACAACCCGCTCTGCGGCGAGCGTGGCGCGACGGCGATCTTCGGTCCGCAGAAGGGCGTCGGCGCGGACGCCATCGCGCCGATCGATGCGGTGCTCGCACGGTACGCGGCGCTGGTCGAGCGCGCAGCGGGCGTGAACGCGGCGGCCAAACCGGGCGCCGGCGCCGCCGGCGGCCTCGGCTTCGCGCTGCAGCTCGTCGGCGGCACGTTCCGGTCCGGCGCCGAGGTCGTCGCGAACCTGATCGGGCTCGATGCCGCGCTCGCGGGCGCGGACTGGGCCATCACCGGCGAAGGCCGGACAGACGCGCAGACGCTGCTGCGCAAGGCGCCGTTCGTCGTCGCGGAGAGGGCGCGTGCCGCGGACGTGCCGATCACGCTGATCTCGGGCGCGGTCGACGCCGCAGCGCTCCCGGAGCTCGGACGCGTTTTTGCCGGTTGCTTCGCGTTGCCCCCGGGGCCGATGACGCTCGCCGAGTGCATCGCCAACGCCGACGCGCTGCTCGCCGACCGCGCGGAGCAGGTCGCGCGCCTCTGGGCGGCGGCGCGAGCAGCGAGCAGGGGCCCCTAGCCGAAGGCAAGGGGATGCGAGCAACTGCGAGCCGACGCTCGAGGCCGACGCGCGCACCGTCACACCGCAGAACGACGCAAGGAGGCCGAGGCGGCGCGAGCCTTCTAGCGCGGTGAAATCTCGCGCTCGGCAAGCGCGAGCAGCCGCTCGCGATCGGCGTCCGGCAGGATCTCGGCGATGCCGCCCCAGCGCGCGAAGTGGCGCACGGGCTGGCCTAGGAGCGGGTCGTTCTCGATCAGCGCCGCGATCTCGCGCTCGGGGAGCCGCGTGACCCGGGCGATCGCCGCGGGCTCCATCGCCACGACGCGCGCGTCGGCGAGCGCGTAGACCTCCTGCGCCTGCAGCGCATTCGCGAAGAACGCGGCACTGTGGCCAACGCCCGTGAGCAGCCCGCGCACGCGCACCTTCCGTGCGCGAAGCAGCGCCACCACGGCCGCGTGCTGCGCGAGGTATTGCGAGACGCAAAGCGATTCGGCATTGCGCGTCGCCTCGTGCCCGTACGAATCGCCGACCAGGAATAATATCGGCGCACCGGCCTCGACGTGGTCGGCGAGGTGAGCGAGCAGCGCGGCGTCGAGCCCGTGCGCCTCGCGCGGGCCGAAGGTCCCGATGCCAAAGGGACGCGAAAGCCAGACCGGCCTGTCGTCCATACGCCAGAGCCAGCCCACGCTGTCGGCAGGCCTGGCGTTTGCGAACAGCGACGCCAGCATTCTCGGAATGGGCGTAACCGGTTTCGTGGCGACCTCGACGGCGACATGCTCGCCCGCCGCCCGGACTTCCGGGCTCTGCGTCCGCACGAGTCGCGCGGCAAGCTCCTCCTGCATCGTTCGCACCCACGCCGCGAACGGCATCGAGCCGCGCACGCCCGCCTTCACCCATCCGCGCACGGCTTGCGCGTCGTCGGCCACGAGTTCCACGTGACCGGCCGCCGCGCGCGCCTCGACGCCGAAAAGCGCTGCCACTTCGTCCGCATTGCCGGCATCGACCTCTCCCCGGCCATGCGCCGCTTCGATGACCGCGGGACCGGACAGGCCGAGCCGCGTGCCGGGCACGAGCGCCGTACGCTCGGCCGCGCAGGCCAGAACCGACGCGCCGCCGAAGATGTCGGCGACGCCGAGCGCGAGCACGGGAATGCCCGCCGACCGCAAATGGAGGAGGGAGCCAAGCGCTCGCGCGAGCGCCAGTTCCGCCGGGTTCGCCTCGTGCAGCCGCACGCCGGCCGATGCCGCCAGGATGAGGACGGCCGCCGGACGTTCCGCCCGGGCGCGAACGAACAGCCGGCGCAGCGCATCGCCATGGTTTGCGCCCGTGCTGCCGCCGAGGAAGCGCTCGTCCTGCGCCGCGACCATCACCGCCGCGCCGCCGATCGCCGCCCGCGCGATGACGACGCCATCGTCATCCTGCGCCGCGATCCCCCATCGGGCGAGATGCGGCGACGGCCGCGGCGCGTCGAACGATGCGTCGACCGGCTGCACGCTGCCCGGATCGGCGATCGCGGCGAGGCGCTCGCTCGGGGAAAGCGGGCGCAACGCGACCGTCGAGGCGGAACGAGGCGCCCGCGCGCTCATCGCTATTTTCCCTGGTAGTGGTTCGGCAGCCCGGTCGCGATGTCGGGAAACACGCAGAGCAACACGATGGCGATCGCCATCAGCGCGAGGAATGGCAGCACGCCCCAGACGATCTTGCGCAACGGAATGTCCGGCGCGATGCCGTTGATCACGAAAAGGTTGAGGCCGACGGGCGGGTGGATCAATCCCATCTCCATCAGCACTGTCATGATGATGCCGAACCAGATCAGGTCGAAGCCGTGCGCCTTCAGCGCCGGCAGCAGGATAGGCGTCACCATCAGGATGATCGCGACCGGCGGGAGGAAGAAGCCCAGCACGATCAGCAGCACGTTGACCCAGAAGAAGAACACCCACTTCGAGAGGGGCAGGGCGATCAGCCACTCGGCAGTGCTCTGCGTGACGTGAAGGTAGCTCATCACGTACGTATAGAGAAAGCTCATCGCGATGATCAGCATCACCATGCACGATTCGCGCACGGTGCCGCCGAGGATCAATCGCATGTCGGTCCATCGATAACAGCGATAGATCAGCACGACCATCAAAAGCGACGCGGCGGCGCCGATGCCCGCGACCTCGGACGGCGTCGCCCAGCCGCCGTAGAGCGCCACCATGATCAACGCGATCACCGCGAGGAACGGGACGAAGCGAGGCAGCGTCTCGAGGCGCTGCGCCCAGGTGAAGTGCTCGAGGACCTGCAGCGCCGGCCCTCCCGACGCCGCGGCGGCCGTCGCGCGCAATCGGTCGCGCCGGTACTGGAAGATCGTCCACGCGATGAACATCGCGGTGAGCAGGAGTCCGGGGCCGACGCCGGCCATGAACAGCTTGCCGATCGACTGCTCGGCGGCGAGCCCGTAGAGGATCAGCGTCAAGGACGGCGGGATGAGTATTCCCAGCGTGCCGCCGGCGGCGATGAGTCCGGTCGCGAGCTCGTCGGAGTAGCCGCGCGCGCGCATCTGCGGAATGCCGGAGCTGCCGATCGCCGAGCATGTCGCGGGCGAGCTTCCGCACATCGCCGCGAACACGCTGCAGGCGAGAACGTTGGCGACGCCGAGCCCGCCCGGAACGCGCGACAGCCAGCGGTTGAGCGACGAGTACAAGTCCTCTCCGGCCCGCGACTTGCCGATCGCCGCCCCCATCAGCACGAACAGCGGAATCGTGAGCAGCGTGAAGTTGTCGAGCTCGGAGTAGATCGTCTCGGCGACGACGGCGATGTTCGCCGTCGGCATGAACGCGAACATGAACCCGAGCGCGACGGCGCCGACCGCGAACGCGATCGGCATCCCGGAAAAGAGCAGCAGGAACGTCGTGCCGCCATAGAGCAGCCCGACCTGCAGCGTGCTCATGCGTCCTCCGTGGAGCCGGCCGACAGTCTAACGGTCGAGCGTCGGCCGCGCGCAATCGCACGGCGACGCGCGCTGCGGGAGCCTCTTTGGCGTTGGTCCAGGTGTGAAATGTGGCGTGCCGGCTCCCCCGTTCGCGCGCTGACGCGCCCTTCGGGCCTGGGCTTCGCCCAGCGCACTCGCGGGTCCGCGGCTTTGCCCGCCGTGCTCATTCGCTCTCCTTCGCCGCACCCTCGAGCAGGCCGAAACGGGCCGCGGGAATCTGCACCGCGAGCTGCAGGCAAAGGAGCGTCATGCCGAACGCCATGAAGCCGAACGGTATCCACAGCTTCGGCCCCCACACGGAATTGCTGGCGCGTCCGTCGGCCCAGGCTTCGCCGAAGAGCTCCCACGATTTCCATGCGACGAACACGCAGACCGCGAGCGAGAGGAAGTCCGCCAGCGTGCGCCGTATGCGGTTGGCGCGCGCCGAAAGCACGCCGTCCAGCACCTCGATCGCAACGTGGCCGCGATGCAGCTGCGTATAAGCTGCGCTCATGAAGGTTGCGATGATCAGCAGCATCACCGCCAGTTCGATCTCCCAGTCGGTCGCCCAGCGGAGCCAGTAGCGGACACCGACCTCGAACACGAGGATCGCGGCGCAGAACACGATGACGAAACCCGACAGATAGCCCATCCACGTGTTGAACGCGGCGAGCACACGCGTGAATCGGAGCCAGAGCCTCATGGCGACGCGTTTCCGGCCTCTGCCGCCGCGGGAACCGGGCTCCCCGGCGCGCCCGGGAATTTGCGCCCGTCTCGCATCGCGTTCACGTCAGGCGCGGCGCACCCGGAGATTCGCGTCACTTGACGGCGGTCGCCATGTCGAGCCAGCGCTTGCCATCCTTCACGTTCTTCGCGAAGTCGTCCCACGCGGTCTGCTGCGCGATCGCACGCCACTTCGCGAAGGTGGCGTCGTCCATATCGAATACCTTGGCGCCGTTCTTCGCGTAGACGTCGGCGACGCGGTTGTCGTCGACTTTCGCCGCATCCAGCGCAAACTTCTCCAGACTCGCTCCGGCGTCCGTCACCGCCTGCTGCTGCTCCCGGGTCAGGCTGTCGTAGACGGTCTTCGAAATGACGAGCGGCTCGAACATGTACCAGAACGTGTTCTTGCGCGCCGTCGTCAGGTTCTTGCCCGTCTCGTAGAGCCGGAAGCTGATCAGCGACGTCGACGAAGTGACCGCGGCGTCGAGCACACCCGACTGCATCGCGCTGTAGATCTCGTTCGACGGCACGTTGGTGATCGCCGCGCCGGCGCCTTTCAGCATCATGTCGACTTCCTTGCTGCCGCCACGGATCTTCATCCCCTTGGCGTCGTCCGGCGACACCACCGACTTGGAGAGCCCGGCGATGCCTCCCGCCTGCCATACCCAGGTGACTATCCGGATGCCGCGGTCCTCGAGCAATTTCGACCACTCCTTGCCGATCGGCGCGTCCTTCCAGCGCAGGCCCTGCTCGTAGCTCGTGATCAGCGCGGGCATGAGGCCGAGGTTGGCCTCGGGGACTTCGCCCCCGCCGTAGGCGATCGGCAGCACCGACATGTCGAGTGCGCCTTTGCGCAGCGCGCCGAACTGCGCGAAGGTCTTGACCAGCGAACTCGCCGGGTAGACCTCGACCTTGAGCGAACCGTTGGTGCGCTTCTCGACGTCCGCCGCGAACTTCTGAGCGAGCTGATCGCGGAAATCGCCGTCGGCGCCGGCCGAAGCGGGAAACTGGTGCGAAATCTTGAGCACGCGCGGTTGCTGCGCGGCGACGCCCGGGGTAACGGCCAGGCCGAGCGTGGCGACTAGCGACAGCGCGATGGCAAGCGCCACGCGGCGCGGCAGAATCTCGACCGATGACGACATGATTTTCCTCCGAGGAAGCGTGAGCGCGGCGGGTAGCATAGCACCGCCGTCGCCAACTCCATCGGGCGAGGCGCGCCGCGCAGACGCCGGAATATTCCGGCGCGGCGGATGCCGCACTGCACAACGATTTCGAGGCATTCGAAACGGAGCACGAGCCACGCCGAGAAGGGCCGATCGCCGCGTCGGGACATTCAATGGCAGTGCACCGCGCTTTTACAGGCACGGGCAAGCGCGTAACATGGTCCCCGGGGGAAAAAAAGGCGGGCGGCGTCCGCAGCGTTGCGGATGAAATGCGACCCGCGTCGAAACCACGCTCTTGGAGGAACGGACATGGCAAGCAAGCATTTTCTGCGGGCGCTGACGATGGGCGAACCCGTTTCGCACAGGCGAGCGCGCGCGACGGCAGGCAAAGCCGGATTGGCGCGTCGGTCGGTTGCCGCGCTGGCAATGATGACGATGGCGCTCGTCGTTTCCCATCCTGCGGCCGGCTGGGAGCCGACGAAGCCCGTCGAGTTCGTGGTCCCCGCCGGAACGGGCGGCGGCGCCGACCAGATGGCGCGCCTGCTGCAAGGCGTCATCACCAAGAACAACCTGATGAAGCAGCCGTTGATCGTCGTCAACAAGGCGGGCGGCGCCGGCGCGGAGGGCTTCCTGGCGGTCAAGGACGCCAAGGGCGATCCGAACAAGCTGATCATCACCCTCTCCAACCTGTTCACGACGCCCATGGCAACCGGTGTGCCTTTCAATTGGCGCGACATGACGCCCGTGTCGATGATGGCACTGGACCAATTCATCCTGTGGGTCAATGCAGAG
>JANMBN010000085.1:0-4382 GCA_031360485.1 Betaproteobacteria bacterium
GCTCGAAGTCCGCCAAGCCGGGTCGGGTTTGTCGAATGGCAGTTCATTTGGAGGGCGCGGAGATCTTGGCTTCGGCGGTCCTACTGACAATCGACGAGGCTTCCTGGACGTTGACAAAAGGGACCGACCGAAGCGGATCGCGTGGCCGGAACACCGCTATCGCGAGAGAAGTCAGGCACTTCGCAACGTTTTGCTCGACAAAGTGTAGCATTCCCCGATGGGCGTGTCGGACCGCCCGGGTGCGATCGAGCCTCGGGGTTCTCCCCGGAATGTCGGCGGCGGCGGTCGAATGGCACGACCATCGACGTCGATGTGATATTTTAAAGAGGTCCGGATGGCCGCGTCGTCTCGCGCTTCGGCCCGCACCGAATGCGCGCGATCACGGCACGCAGGTGCGCCTTTCCGTGCCGGCGCCGAATGCGACGCCAACGCAGGGGCGATCGGAGGATGGATGTCGGCGCCCGGAATTGGGCACGTCGGGAGACAGGAACCATGACGAGCGAGCGCATGAACGCGATCTTTCCGCCGCTTCGCGTCGTGCTGGCCGACAAGAACGACGCCAATGCCCAATACAGTCTCGGCTTGATGTACGACACAGGACAGGGCGCCCCGCAGGACTATGCCGAGGCGATGAAGTGGTATCGCAAGGCGGCCGACCAGGGCCTTGCCAGCGCCCAATACAATCTGGCCCGCATGCATGTCCTGGGCAACGGCATCCCCAGCAGCGATGCCGAAGCGGCCAAGTGGTTCCGCAAGGCCGCCGAGCAAGGTTTCGTTCGCGCGCAATACAATCTCGGCCGCATGTACGCCCACGGCCAGGGGGTGGCGCAGGACTTTGCCGAGGCCGCGAAGTGGTATCGCGAGGCCGCGAACCAGGGCAACACTTACGCCCCGAACAACCTTGGCGTCATGTACGAGAACGGACAGGGCGTAGAGAGGGACCTCGGCGAAGCCGTGAAGTATTTCCGCATGGCGGCAGAAATGGGCAACGCCGCCGGGCAGTTCAACCTCGGTCGCATGTACGACACCGGCCAAGGCACGCCGCAGGACTTCGCCGCGGCGCTGAAGTGGTATCGCAGCGCGGCCGACCAGGGCATCGTGCGCGCCCAGTTCAACCTCGGGCGCCTGTACGGCCAGGGCCTGGGCGTTCCATTGGACCACGCCGAGGCGATCAAATGGTTCCGCATGGCCGCCGACCGGGACGACGCCCAGGCGCAGTTCAGCGTCGCCCTCTGGTACGACTCAGGCCTCGGCGTGCCGCCGGACGCCAAAGCGGCGATGAAATGGTATCGCATGGCCGCCGACGCCGGGAACGACGCGGCCCAGAACAACCTGGGCCGCATGTACGAGGATGGGCGGAGCGTGCCGCAAGACTTGGCCGAGGCGGCGCGCTGGTTCCGCAAAGCCGCTGACCAGAACAATGCCGCAGCACAGTTCAATCTCGGTCGCATGCACGAAAACGGCCGAGGCGTGGCGCGGGACTACGCCGAAGCGACGCGCTGGTATCGGAAGGCTGCCGATCAGGGCGACGCGGCCGCGCAGTTCAACCTGGGAAATCTCTGCTACACCGGGCGCGGTGAAACGGAGGATTATGTGGAAGCGCACAAATGGTTCAAACTTGCGTCCTCCCGATTTCCCGCGGGGGAGAAGGAGCAACGCGACCGTGCAGTCCAAAATGCCGGCCTGGTCGCGTCCAAGATGACGGCGGCGCAGCTTGCGGAAGCGCAGAAACGGGCGAGAGAATGGAAGCCAACGTGACGAGCAGCAATGTGGCAAAACGGGGTTCAGCCGCCGTGACGCACTACGACTGGACTACAGCAAAGGCCGCCTATGATCGCGGCGATTATGTGACCGAGTTGAAGATCTATCGCCAGCTGGCGGAAAAAGGCGACGTGCGCGCCCAGGACTGCCTCGGCGCCATGTACGAAAACGGCCGGGGTGTCCGGCAGGATTACGCCGAAGCGATGGCGTGGTACCGCAGGGCGGCGGACCCGGGTGACGCCACCGCGCAGTTCAACGTCGGCACCCTGTACCACAATGGCCGCGGCGTGCCGCAGAATCATGCCGAGGCTGCGAAGTGGTATCGCTGGTCCGCCGAGCAGGGCAACGCGTTTGCGCAGAACAACCTGGCCGTCTTCTACGAAGGCGGCCATGGCGTGCCGCAGGACCACGCCGAGGCGATCAAGTGGTACCGGAAGGCCGCCGAGCAGGACAACGCATTGGCCCAATACAACCTCGGGGTCGCCTACGAAAGCGGGACTGGCGCGCGGCAGGATTACGCCGAGGCGATGAAGTGGTATCGCAAGGCCGCCTACCAGGGGGACGCCGCGGCCCAGTTCAACGTGGGCACCATGTACTACTACCATCGCGGCGTTCCGCAGAACTTTGTCGAGGCGGCGAAGTGGTACCGCAAGGCGGCGGAGCAGGGAAACGCGTACGCGCAGAACAACCTCGCGGTCATGTTCGAGGCGGGTCAGGGCGTGCCACAGGACTACGCCGAGGCGATGAAATGGTACCGCCGGGCGGCCGACCAAGGTACCGCAGCGGCCCAGTTCAGCATCGGTCTGCGGTACGACACGGGCCAGGGCGTGCCGCAGGACTACGTCGAGGCGATGATGTGGTATCGCAAGGCGGCCGAGCGGGGCAACGCGAAGGCCCAGAACAACCTTGGCCGCATGTTCGAGGACGGCCGCGGCGTGCCTCAGGACTATGCGGAGGCGGTGAAGTGGTTCCGCCTGGCCGCCGACCAGGGCACGGCCGCCGTTCAGTTCAACCTCGGCCGCACGTACGAGATCGGCCGCGGCGTGCCGCAGAACTACGGCGAAGCGATGAAGTGGTATCGCAAGGCGGCCGATCAGGGCGACGCCGCCGCTCAGTTCAATCTGGGCACGCTGTACTACCATGGCCGCGGCGTGGCGCACGATCTTGTCGAAGCGCACAAGTGTTACACCCTCGCCGCGTCGCGCTTCCCCGCCGCGATGGCGGCGAACCGCCAGCGCGCCGTCAACAACCGCCAGTTGGTCGCCGCCAAGATGACACCATCGCAGATCGTCGAGGCGCAGCGGTTGGCGAGCGAGTGGAAACCCAAGTGACGGGCGGATTTCCGACTCGGGGCACTCGATGCCGCGCTTACCAACCGCCCCGGCGGCCGTGCAGCGGCGGAACCTGCTGATCGTCTATCACACGCAATTCGGCAGCACGGCGCAGATCGCCGAAGCCGCGCACGCCGGAGCGCGGTCAGTCGATGACGTCGATACGGTGCTGAAGCGTGCCGCAGATGCAGGTGTCGACGATCTCCTCGCCGCCGACGCGCTGCTGATCGCCACGTCCGAGAATTTCGGCGGCATGGCCGGCATGGTCAAGGATTTCCTCGAGCGCGTGTACTACCCCTGCGAAAGAAAGCTCGAAGGCCGGCCCTATACGGTGCTCGTCTGCGCCGGAACCGACGGCACCGGCGCCATGATGCAGGTGGATCGCGTCGCGACGGGGCTGCGGCTCAACAAGGTCCACCCCGGGCTTATTTTCAAGAGCGGAATGACCGCGCAAACGCAATCGGTTCCGGCGGATGTTCTGGCCAGCTGCCGAGAGATCGGCGCGACTTTGGCTGCCGGCATTTCCGCCGGCATCTATTGACCCTGGCCGCACCGTTGGCCAGCCGTCAGCAGCTGGCCAGCGTGAGTTGAAGCCGCGCGAGCAACCCCGCGGTGGACGCTTCGACGAGGTCGAGGACCCGGTCGAACCCGTCGGGAGCGCCGTAATACGGATCGGGAACTTCGCGCACGCCGAGCTCGGGTGCGAAGTCGAGCAGAAGCCCGAGGTGCCCGCCGAAATCCGGCGTCGTCATCGCGGTGAGCGCGCGCAGGTTCGAGTCGTCCATTCCGAGGATCCATCCGAAGCGCGTGAAGTCGGCGACTTCCACTTGCCGTCCGCGCAGCATCGCGAGGTCGTAGCCGCGCCGGCGCGCCGCCTGGATCGCGCGCCGGTCGGGCGGCGAGCCGACGTGCCAGTCGCCGAGCCCTGCCGATGCGGTCCGGATGCGCCCGCCGAGCCCCGCCTTCTGCACCGCTGCGCGGAAAACTCCCTCCGCCGTCGGCGAGCGACAGATGTTTCCGAGGCAGACAAAAAGAACGGAGGCGCCAGGCTCGACGAAACGTTCGGATTTCATGGGTGCGAGAGTATCGGCGGAGGTGCGCAATCGCGCAACCCTCGACCGACGTCGCCGGGCGCGGTCAGATCTCTCCCGGCAGCGCGACGCCGAACATCGCCTCCTTGAGTTCGGCGAGCCGGTCGCGCAGTTGCGCAGCCTTTTCGAATTCGAGGTTCCGCGCGGCGTCGAGCATTTCCTTCTCGATTTGCTTCAGCTCCCTCTCCATGTCCTTCTC
>JANMBN010000366.1:0-6574 GCA_031360485.1 Betaproteobacteria bacterium
CGGCGCGGCGCGCCGGCGGCCGCTGGTCGCCGCGTCCGTTCGCGATATCCTGCAGCGGCGCAACAACGTCCTGCGCGAGCGCGAAATGCTGGAGTCGGCCCGGCGCTGGTTCGACGCGGTGCTGGTCCACGGCGACCGGCGGTTTTCCCGCCTCGAGGAGACGTTCCCGCTGGCGCCCGAGCTCGGGATGCCCGTTCATTACACGGGCTTTGTCGCAGCGGACGCCGAGCCGCCGTCTCTGCCGAGCATGCGCGAGCGGCACGAAGTCGTCGTTTCGGCGGGCGGGGGCACGGTCGGCGTCGACCTGCTCGCGGCCGCGCTTGCCGCACAGCAGCAATCGCGTTTCCGCCACTTGCGGTGGCGGGTGCTGGCGGGACCCAACATTCCAGATGATGTCTTTAAACGTCTGCGGGGCACGCCGGGTCCCGGCACGATCGTCGAGCGGGCGCGCGAGGATTTCGCGGCGTTGCTGGGCCAGGCGCTGATCTCGGTGTCGCAAGCGGGCTACAACACAGTGCTTGACGTGCTCCGGAGCGGCGCGCGACCGGTGTTGGTCCCCTTCGCCGAAGAAGGTGAAACCGAGCAGCGCATGCGCGCGCGCCGTCTGCGCGATCTGGAGTTGGCCGTGGTCGTGGACGATGGCATCGTTTCGCCGCCAGCGCTCGCCGCTGCCATCGATGCCGCCGGATCGCGCGAAACGTGGGGGCGCTGGGATTTCGACTGCGACGGCGCGGCGCGAACGGCAGCGATCGTCGGGGCCATGCTGGAGACCCGCACCGGGCAGCGGACTGGGCGCGCGACGTGACCGATTGGCGCCGCCTCGATCAGGAGCTCGACGCATGGGGCGCGAGCGGCCGGCGCGTTGCGCTGTGGCTGCGCGACGACGATGCCTGCCGCGACTCGCCCGCATTGCGGCGCCTGTTCGGTGTCGCGAGCGCGCTGGACGTGCCGGTGGCGCTTGCGGCCATCCCGGCCGCCATGGAGTCGAGTCTTGTCGACGCCGTGCTGGAATCAGGATCGGCAACGGTTGTCCAGCACGGCTACGCGCACCGCAACCATGCCCCTCCCGGCGAGCGCAAGCGGGAGCTCGGCGCGCACCGGCCTCTGGATACGACCCTGGCCGAGCTCCAGCAAGGCTTCCACTCGCTCGAGCGGGCGTTCGGCGTGCGCTTCTCCGCCGTGCTGGTCCCGCCGTGGAACCGCATCGATCCGGAAATCATCCCGCATCTCCCTCTTGCCGGGTTCCACGGCCTGTCGTCCTTCGGTCCCCGCACGGCGGCCTGCCCGGCTCCCGGCGTTACCCAGTGCAACACGCACGTCGACCTCGTCGCGTGGCGCCGCGACCGCACATTCGTCGGAGCGGACGCCGCGATCGACCGGCTGGTCGACCATCTGAAGGCGCGGCGCGAGGGTCGCGCCGACGCATCGGAGCCGACCGGAATTCTGACCCATCATCTCGTCATGTCCGACGAGGCATGGGACTTCCTTTTCGACTCGATCGCGCGCACGCGCAAACACGGCGCGGTCGCGTGGCTCGACGTCGGCGCAGCGTTCGACATCGGCCATGCGACGGGGGCGACTTTCGTCCGATCGACCTGAATCGGGTCTTTCCTCCCGTCCGTCGATGTCGTATTCTGTCGCGAGAATGCCCTGAAAAGGCGTCGCTTTCGGCGCGATCGATGATGGCATCGGCGCGCAGGCGGCACCCAATGGGCCTGCCGGCCGTTTCGGATGGCACGGTGAAGTGCCGCGGGAATCGCCGCTCCGAAGGCCGGGTAACGGAGGATCCGATTGGACGTCTTTCAAGAAGCGGAGATGCTGCGCCGGGTGCCGTTCTTCGGCGGGCTCGATTCCGCGAAGCTGAAGCTCCTGGCCTTCACCAGCCATGCGCTCAAGTTCGCGGCGGGCGAAAATCTCATGCGCAAGGGCGATTCGGCCGACAGCGCCTACGTCATCCTGGAGGGCGAAGTCGAGATCATGGGCGAGACGGGCGCGCGGGAATTCGTCGTCGCGGTGCTTGGCCCCAATGCGTCGATCGGCGTGATGGGCGTCATCACGAATGCTCCACGGGGCGCCACGGTGCGGGCGAAGGTTGCGGTGCGGGCACTGCGCATCTCCGGCGATGTCTTTCTGCGGCTGATCACCGAGAATCCGGAGTGCGCGCTGGATGTCATGCGCCAGCTGAGCGGGCGCGTCACCGCGTCGAACACGCGCCTGGCCTCCGCGCAACGGGAGCTGGAATCGCTTAAGGAGCAGTTGCAGAAGGCACAGTCCGCGCCCGGCCGCGACACGCCCGCGTGATGTCCGCCCCGGCGTATCGGGTGAGTTATCGTTCGGCGGCGACGGGCACAGCGGGCGGTCGATGACCGCCGTCGAGAACGGCGCGGCGCGCTTCGACGCCCTTTGGCGGCGTTGCGTCGCTTCGCCGCCGTCCCCAGACGGCGCCGCGGTCTTTGCCGACCTGCATCGGCTGTATACGGCGCCGTACCGGCGATTTCACAATCTCGATCACATCGGTGATTGCGTGCGCCGCGCCGACGAGGTCGCGCCGCGGCTGGAGAATCCCGACGCCGTCGAGCTTGCGCTGTGGTTTCACGATGCCGTCTACGACGTGGGCGCCGCCGACAACGAGCGGCGCAGCGCCGAGATGTTTCTCGCGCTCTCGGCGGGAGCGAGTTTCGGCTTTCGCCACCGCGTGTGCAGCCTGATCATGGCGACGCGCCATGCCCGCATGGTGCACGGCAACGACCGGTCGTTCATGGTCGACATCGACCTTTCCGGTTTCGGCGCCCCGTGGGAGGCGTTCATCGAGAACAGCTCGCGGCTGCGCGAGGAGTCCTCGGCCATCTCCGATGCCCAATATTCCGCCGGGCAAATCTTCTTCCTGAGCCGCCTGCAGCGGCGGCGGCGATTTTTTGCCACCGATTATTTCCGGGACAAGTACGAGGCGACCGCGCAGGAGAACCTGCGCCGCCTGCTGGGCCGCCTGGCCAATCAGGACGGTGTGCCGCCCACCTTGTAGATCCGGGTCGGCGTGGTCCGGCCGCGCACCAGCGCTTCGTCGAGCATTTCGAAGTCGAACCGGTCGGGCCCCGCCTGGATGCGGGTCTGCTCCGAGACGATGACCGAAGTTCCGTACTGCTTGTTCAGCGCCTCGAGACGGGCCGCGATGTTGACCTCGTCGCCGATCACCGTATAGCCCAGCCGGTCCGGCGTTCCGATCAGCCCGTGGATCACGACACCGGTATTGATGCCGATGCGCGCCTTGAGAACGAGTCCTTCGCCAAAGGTTCGGGTCTTGAGCAGCGTCTGGATCTCGAGTGCCGCGCGGATGGCGTTTGCCGCGTGATCGGGATTGAGGCGCGGCGCATTGAAGGTCGCGAGTATGGCGTCGCCCTGGAACTGGTTGATGACGCCGTCGTGCCGCGACAGCGGTTCCGCGACGGCCGCGTAAAATCGATTGAGGGTGCGCACGAGGTCTTCCGGGCGCAGGCGCTCCGACAACGACGTGAAGCCCTCCAGGTCGAGAAAGAGGATCGTCGCATCGCGGGGCTCGCCGAACCCCACCTGCACCCCGTCCTCGGAGGTCTTGATGAGATCGGCGACCTCGGCCGGCATGAAGCGTGCGAAGTCCTGATTGCTGGCGCTTTCGGTGACGGCGTAGGTGAGCAGGCGCCGGTTGCGCATGATCGCGTACGCCAGGATGGCCGTCACGACCAGAATCGAGATCACCTTGTCGACTTCTGCGCCGATCAGGACGCTGTTCGAGGTGAGGTAGCGAACGTAATCGCGCGTGATCATCGTGTCGCGCGGATCGATTGTGATCACGTAGGCGACCAGCAGCACCCAGCCGATGACCGCGACGAAGCCCGCCGTCAGCACCTTGCGCGCGTCGAAATTGAGCGTACGCAGCGCGATGAAAATGAAGATGTAGAGCGCCGTCGGCGCCTTGAGATAGAACGACGGCGGCTGCTGGTACTGCAGGTGGAAGCTCCAGATCATGCCCAGCAGCAGCGTCATGTCCACGACGATGGAAAGATAGCGCAGCCATTCCGATAACCGGTGCCGGAAGGCGAGGACGAGGCGCAGTACGGTGAAGGCGAAATAGGCGCCCAGCGCCCAGGGCACGGGTTGGAACGGCGCGGCGGCGCTGAACGTCTTGGGCGCCAACAGATAGACGATCGAGAATCCCAGCACCACCACCAGCTGGACCCAGCCGACCAGGCTCTCGCTGTCCTCCTCCTCCTCCCGGCATCTTGCCGCAATGCGCGCGGGCAGTTGCACCCGCTGCGTCAGCCGCGCGAGCCGGCTCGTCCAAGGGAGTGCAATCGCCTGGGCCACGTGGGTTTCCCTTTCCTGCGGTGGTGCGTCCGGATTTGTCGGCGGCGCACGCGAGAGTCGCCGCCGGAGCGGTGCGTCTTACGCCAAGACGGCGCCTGGTCCGCCGACCAGCGCGACATTGCACTCGAGGATCGAGATGCGGCCCTGCGCATCGATGGCGAACCGATGCAGGGTGTCGCTTTGCAGCCGGACAGGTGCCTTGCCGGTCATGTCCCAGCCGGTCGCCGCGGCCAGGACGACCCGCAGCACGCCCAGATGCGTCACGGCGATCATGCGCTCGTGGCTCGTGGCCGCCGACACGAGCCACGGATGCACGCGGCCGAGCACGTCGCGCGGACTTTCGCCCTGCGGGGGCCGAAAATCGAGGCCCAACGCTTCGTTGCGCGCGTATTCCGCGCCATGGCGGTTGCGGAGTTCCTCGAGGCTGAAGCCTTCCCAATCGCCCCAGTCCATCTCGATCAGCGCGCTAGCGGACGGCGGCGTGCTGCCGCAGAGGATTTGCGCGGTCTCCACGGCGCGGCGCAGCGGGCTGGTGATCCACTGTGCGGTTCCCGCGGGTTCAGCGGGCACGCGCCACGCATTGACCTGGGCGCGCCCGCGTTCGCTCAGCGGGATGTCGCGCCGGCCCTGCATCCGGCCCTGCTCGTTCCAACTCGTGCTTCCGTGCCGGATGAACGAAACGATCATCGCAACGCCGTCGCAATACTCTTGGCGGCTGCGAGCGAGGCGCGGAATCGCGTCGCCAGCCGGTCGGCACCCGCGTTCATCGAAAACGCACTGGTCGTGCGCCGATAGCCGGCTTCACCCAAGCGATACCGCAGCGCGGGATCGGCGATCAGGCGCGACAGGGTTTCGGCGAGCGGGGCGGGGGCGCGTGGCTCGACGAGGAGCCCTGTAACGCCGTCGTCGATCAGTTCGGGAATGCCGGAAACGCGCGTCGACACGCACGCGAGCTTCTGGCTTTGTGCCTCGAGTAGGACATTGGGAAGCCCGTCCCGGTCGCCATCCGCACTGACGCGGCAGGGAAGGGCGAAAATGTCGGCGGCGCGATACGCATCGAGCACGGCCGCGTGCGACTGGGGGCCCAGCCAGCGAACGCGCTCGGCCAACCGGAGCTTGCGCGCGGTGCGCTCGAGCTTGCGCAGCAAGGGCCCGCCGCCGACATGGACCAGACGCCAATGGCGCCCGGGCGGAAGCGCGGCGAGCGCGTAGAGGAGGTCGTCGAGTCCCTTCTTGTCCACGGCCCGCCCCACGGCAAGAACGCCGACCGGAAATGCCGGATCGCGTCCGTCGTTCGCGCGCCGTGCGTCGCCCGGCGCGGGAAAGCGCGTGGTGTCGATTCCGTGGTAGACGAGATCGACTTTCCCTTCGACACCCGCGAGGGCACGAAGATGGCGGGCATTGGCCTCGGTGCACGTCGTCGCCCAGGCGCACGCATCGAGCTTTTCGCGCTTTTCCCATTCGGGCGTCGTCCAGACGTCCTTGGCGTGCGCGGAGCAGCTCCAGGCAAGTCCGCGCAGAACCGCAGCGTAGCGCGTGACGGACGCCGGCGTGTGGAGGAAGTGCGCATGCAGGTGCGCGACGGTGTGCGGGAGCTCGGCGGCCAGCACCAGCGCCTGGCCGAAGCGACGAATGCGGCTGCGCGTGCAATCGCGCAGCAGATCGCGCCGCCAGAGCGCACGTGCGGCACGGTATCCGGGGAGGCGGCGCGCGGCGCGCCATGCGCGCCACACCCGGACCGGCTCGCGATGGAGGTATTCGGGCAGGTAGGCGACCGGCGCCAATATCTCCGCGTGGATCGCGTGCGTCTCCGCGTCGGTGGGACGGCGCAGCGAATAGAGCGCGAGGGAAAGCCCCCTCTGCTCGAGGGCGTGCAGCTCCTGCGCAATGAAGGTTTCCGACAGGCGCGGATAGCCTTTGAGGATCACTGCGATGACGCCGGCCGCGAGCGGACCATCCATCCCGTTTCCGATTCGCCTGCCCCCGAGCCGCGGCGCGGCCATCGAACGGGGCTCGCCGCCTTGTCGGCTTGCGGTGCGAGCGGCAGATGTTAACATCGAAACTGAATTTTCGATCGCCACTGCCCTCCCCCCCGCGACCGCCGGACGCGGAGAGGAGATCGAGTCGTTTGCGAGACCCTTCTGCATGGAACGCTCCCTTTTCCGCTACATCATCCACCACACCTGGCGCGATCAGATCCTGCTGCTCATCGTCACCGCGATCAGCTTCCCGC
>JANMBN010000170.1:0-5508 GCA_031360485.1 Betaproteobacteria bacterium
CATGCCGGCCGCCGACATGAAGAAGGACGGCATGATGGCGAAGGACGATGCCAAGACGGCCGCGGCCAAGAAGGCTGCGGACAAGAAGGCCGCCGCGGAGAAGAACGCTGCGGAAAAGAAGGCCGCCGCCGAGAAGAAGGCCGCCGACAAGAAGGCCGCCGCCGAGAAGAAGGCCGCCGACAAGAAGGCCGCTGCCGACAAGATGGCCGCCGACAAGAAGGCCGCTGCCGACAAGAAGGCGAGCGACAAGATGGCTGCCGACAAGATGGCCGCCGAAAAGAAGGCTGCCGCACCCAAGAAATAACCCAACCAGGACGAAGCCGGACAACAGGCCGGCGTCGCCCGATTCGGCCACGAAGGCAGGGTTTCGACCCTGCCTTTTTTGCCGTTTGAACCCGGTAACGTCGGCCACTCTGACGCGATGCGCGAAATCCAAGTCTCCCGGCCGGTCGTGACCGTCGCGACGATCGTCGTCCACGACGGCGCCTTCCTGCTGGTCGAAGAGGAAACGCGCGCCGGCGTCCGCCTCAATCAGCCGGCGGGCCATCTGGAAGCCGGTGAAACGCTGGTCGACGCGGCCGTGCGCGAAACGGTCGAAGAGACAGGCTACCGCGTCAACCCCACCGCGCTGGTGGGCATCTACCGCTGGCAGGCCCCGGACACCGCGGCGACGTTCATCCGTTTCGCGTTCGCCGGTGACGTCGTCGGCCACGATCCGCGCCGCACGCTCGACGAGGGCATCCTGCGCGCGCTGTGGCTCCCGTACGACGAACTGGTCGCGCGCCGTGCGACGCACCGGAGCCCGCTCGTGCTTCGCTGCGTCGATGACTATCGAGCCGGGTCGCGGCGGCCGCTCGACCAAATCACGGAACTGTGATGGAGCGCAAGCCGCGCGTGATCGTCGGCATGTCCGGTGGCGTCGACTCGTCGGTCGCGGCGTGGCTGTTGAAGCAGCAGGGCTTCGACGTCGTCGGCCTGTTCATGAAGAACTGGGAGGATGACGACACCGACGAGTACTGCACGTCGCGCGCGGACCTGGTCGATGCCGCCTCGGTTGCCGACGTCATCGGCATCGATCTCGAAGCCGTCAATTTCGCCGCCGAGTACCGCGAACGCGTGTTCGCGCGGTTCCTCAGCGAATACGCGGCGGGACGCACGCCGAATCCCGACGTGCTGTGCAACAGCGAAATCAAGTTTCGCGCGTTTCTCGACCACGCGCGAACGCTGGGCGCCGATCACATCGCGACCGGCCACTACGCGCGCGTGCGCGACGTCGGCGGACGCATCGAGTTGCTGAAGGCCGTCGATGCGACGAAGGACCAGAGCTACTTTCTGCACCGTCTGACGCAGGACCAGCTCGCACCGGTGCTGTTTCCGCTCGGCGCCATCGCCAAGCGGGACGTGCGCGCGATCGCGAAGCGCGAAGGCCTCCCGACGTGGGCGAAGAAGGACTCGACCGGCATCTGCTTCATCGGCGAACGCCCCTTCCGCGATTTCCTTGCGAAGTACCTGCCGAAGACGCCTGGACCGATCGAGACGCCGGACGGGCAGGGAATCGGCCGCCATCACGGTCTCGCCTATTACACGCTTGGCCAGCGGCAGGGACTCGGCATTGGCGGCACGAAGGCCGGTTCCGATCTGCCCTGGTTCGTCGCGGGGAAGGATCCGGCGCGCAACGCGCTAGTCGTCGTGCAGGGTCACGATCATCCACTGCTATATCGGCTGACGGTCGACGCGCAGGAACTGCACTGGATCGCCGGCGTAGGGCCCGGTCGATCGACGTTCGGCCCTGTCGGCGCCAAGACGCGCTACCGAATGCCCGATGCGGCGTGCCGCGTCGAGTTGCGCGACGACGACCGCTGCCACGCGGCGTTCGACGCGCCGCAGTGGGCGCCGACGCCGGGCCAGTATCTCGTGTTGTACGAAGGCGACGTCTGCCTGGGCGGTGGCGTCATCACGGCGTCCGCGATGGTTCCCGCGCCGGCGGTGGCCGTTGCGGCGGCTTGACCGGCGTTCCCAATTACAGGCATCGGGCCCGGCCGCAGGTCAGAACGGTATATCGTCGTCGAGATCGTCGGGGTTGCTTTTCTTCGCCGCGCCACCGCTCGATTTCCCGCTGGCCCCACCACCACCGCCTCCGCCTCCACTTCCGCCGCTTCCGCTGCCCCCGCCCGACCGCGAGCCGGAGCCCGAGTTGAACTCGGCATCGCCGCCGCCGCCACCACCCTCACGACCGCCGAGCAACTGCATCCGGTCGCCGACGACTTCCGTCGAGTACTTCTCGACGCCTTCCTTGTCGGTGTACTTGCGCGTTTGCAGCCGGCCCTCGATGTAGACGGGGCGGCCCTTCTTCAGGTACTCGCCGGCGATCTCGGCCTGGCGTCCGAACAGCACGACCGTATGCCATTCGGTCTTCTCCTGCTTTTCGCCGGCCTTGTCCTTCCATGTTTCGGTCGTTGCGATACGCAGATTCGTCACGGCATCGCCGCCCGTCGTGTAGCGGGTTTCCGGATCGCGGCCAAGGTTGCCGATCAGGATCACTTTGTTTACCGAGGCCATTTCACGTTTCTCCCATCGAATAGTGGCCTTGATTGTAAACCGGCGGCGCCGCCATCGTGCTGCTGACGGCAAGCCACAGCGCCGTCAGGACGAGGCAAAACCCGAACACCGCCGCCGCGCCGTGCCATTGCGACAGCCAGCCCCCGAAGGCGGCACCGACGAACGTGCCGAGGAACTGCACGCTCGAATACACGCCGACGGCCGTGCCCTTGACCGCCGGCGGCGCGAACTTGGAGACGAGCGACGGCAGCGTCGCTTCGAGCAGATTGAACGCGGTGAAGAAAACCACGAGAGCCGCGATCGTCATCGGCAGCGACCGGCCGGCGACGGCGAGCAAGGCCTGCCCCACCATGAGCAGCGCCACCGCGCCGATGAACACCGGCTTTCCGCGGCCCGGACGGTCCGCCTGCCAGAGTGCCGGAAGCATCAACGCGACCGAGGCGGCCAGGACCGGCAGATAGACGAGCCAGTGCCGCTCGGCCGCGACGCCGTTGTCGCGCAACATGAACGGCACCTGCACGAAGAGCGCCATCAAGGCGGCATGCAGTGCGAAGATCCCGTAATTGAGCCGCAGCAGCTCGTGGTCGGCGAGGACAAGCTTCCATTGCTTGCGCGTGTCCTGGCGCCTAGGCGACGCGGCGGGGTTCGGCACCGCGTACTCGAGCAGCGCGATCGCGCCCAGCGCGAGCACGCCCGTCATCACGAATATGCCCGGCACGCCGATGAGCGGGGTGAGCGCGGGCGCGATGACGAGCGAAAGTGCGAACGTCGCGCCGATCGTCATTCCGATCACGGCCATCGCGCGGGTGCGCACGGTGTCGCGGGTCAGGTCCGCCGCGAGCGCGATCACCGCGGCCGAAATCGCGCCGGCGCCCTGCACCGTGCGGCCGACGATCGTCCACAGGATCGTCGGCGCCCACGCGGCGATGAAACTGCCGAGCGCGAAGATGAGGAGCCCGGCGATGATCACCGGCTTCCTGCCCCAGCGGTCGGACGCCCAGCCGAAGGGAATCTGCAGCACCGCCTGCGTGAGTCCGTACGCGCCGAGCGCCAGGCCGACGAGCACGTGGTCGCGGCCGCCCGGGAGCGCCTCGGCGTACAGCGCGAGCACGGGAAGCACGATGAACATGCCGAGCATGCGCAGCCCGAAGATGCCGGCGAGACCGGCCGTGGCGCCGCGTTCGGCGGGGGTCATTCGCGGCGCCGCGGCGTGTGCGGCGCGCGCGGCAACCGTGGACGGGCGCTCGTGCGGCATGGGGCGGACGGGAGGCTGAGGGGCGGAAGCGCGTTACGCGAATGCGCGGCTTAGAAACACGTGCGGAATGACGGTATAGTAGCAGGTTGCCCCTTCGCCCGGCATGCGCCGGACGGCCTAATACGAACGGTATGGAATACATCCGCATACGCGGTGCGCGCACGCACAATCTCAAGAACGTCAATCTCGATCTCCCGCGCCACCGGTTGATCGTCGTCACGGGCCTCTCCGGCTCCGGCAAGAGCTCGCTCGCCTTCGACACGCTCTACGCCGAGGGCCAGCGCCGGTACGTCGAGTCGCTGTCCGCGTACGCGCGGCAATTCCTGCAACTGATGGAAAAGCCGGACGTCGACCTGATCGAAGGGCTGTCGCCGGCGATCTCGATCGAGCAGAAGGCGACGTCGCACAATCCGCGCTCGACGGTGGGCACGGTCACCGAGATCCACGACTACCTCCGGCTGCTCTACGCGCGGGTCGGCGATCCTTACTGCCCCAACCATCCGGAGCAGAAGCTCTCGGCGATGACCATCTCGCAGATGGTCGACGCGACGCTCGCGTTTCCCGAGGACACGAAGCTCATGATCCTCGCGCCGGTCGTCGTCAACCGGAAGGGCGAGCAGCTCGATCTCTTTGTCGAGCTCCGCGCGAAGGGTTTCGTCCGCGTCCGCGCCGATGGCAAGGTGCACGAAATCGATGCGGTGCCGAAGCTCGCGAAAAGCACCAAGCACACGATCGAGGTGGTGGTCGACCGGCTGCGCGTCCGCGCGGACTTGAAGCAGCGGCTTGCCGAATCCTACGAGACGGCGCTGCGCAACGGCGACGGCCGTGCGATCGCGGTGGAAATGGACACGGGCCGCGAGCACCTCTTCTCGGCGAAGTTCGCCTGCCCGATCTGCAGCTATGCGCTCGCCGAACTCGAGCCCCGGCTCTTCTCGTTCAACAATCCGATGGGCGCGTGCCCGCGCTGCGACGGGCTCGGCAGCATCAGCTTCTTCGATCCGAAGCGGGTCGTCGCGTTTCCGCAGCTCTCGCTCGCGTCCGGTGCGATCAAGGGCTGGGACCGCCGCAACCAGTTCTATTTCCAGATGCTCGGCAGCCTCGCCAAGCACATGGGCTTCGATCTCGAGCGACCGTTCGCCCGGCTGCCGGAGCGCGTGCAGCAGGTGATCCTGTCCGGCAGCGGCAGCGAAAAGATTCCCTTCACGTACCTGTCCGACCGCGGCAAGGCGATGGTGCGCGAGCACGTGTTCGAGGGGATCATCCCGAATCTCGAGCGCCGCTATCGCGAGACCGACTCGCTGATGGTGCGCGAGGAGCTCGCGAAGTACCTCAATTCGCAACCGTGCCCCGAATGCAGCGGCACGCGGCTTCGGCGCGAGGCGCGCCACGTCAAGGTCGGCGAGGGCCCGGACGCGCGCGCGATCTTCGAGGTTTCGGGCCTGCCCCTCAAGGAAGCCGCCGCGCATTTCGGGCGGCTCACGCTCACGGGCCAGAAGCACGCGATCGCCGACCGGATCATCAAGGAGATCGTGAGCAGGCTCGCGTTCCTCAACAACGTCGGCCTCGACTACCTGGCGCTCGACCGTTCGGCGGAAACGCTCTCGGGCGGCGAGTCGCAGCGGATCCGGCTCGCGTCGCAGATCGGCTCGGGCCTGACCGGCGTGATGTATGTGCTGGACGAGCCGTCGATCGGC
>JANMBN010000175.1:0-39183 GCA_031360485.1 Betaproteobacteria bacterium
GCTTGCGTCCGCGCTGATCCGCTGGCTGCCCGCGGGCGGCAGCGCGCCCGCAGCCACGATGCCGGGCGCGTCCCGGGCCGCGCCGCCGCCTGCCGCGTCGGTTGCCGCCGCCACCGCGCAGCCGGTCGCCACGGCACTCGACGATCCGATCAATCCGCGCGCGCTGGACGCGATACGCCACCTTCCGGGCGCCAACGGGCTGGCGCTGGTGGACAAGGTGATCCGCGCCTATCTTGCCGACGCGCCGGCGCGAATGGCGCAGATGCGGACCGCCGTGAACGACGGCGACATCGAAGCGATGCGCAAGGCCGCCCACGGCATCAAGTCGAGCAGCGCCAACGTGGGCGCGGAACGTCTGGCGACCGTGTGCAACGAGCTGGAAACGATCGGACGCAGCGGCAGGATCGACGGCGCGTCGCGGCTCATCGCAAGCGCCGAAGACGAGCTCGCGCGCGTGATCGCCGCGCTCGACGCACAGCTCGCAAAGAGGCCGGAGCATGAACTCACGTAAGTCGACCCCTTCGCGGAAGGTGCTGATCGTCGACGACGATCACGTGATGCGCCTTCTGGAGCGGGAGACGCTGACGCACTTCGATTTCGACGTGCACGAGGCGGCTAACGGCGAAGAGGCGCTGGAATGGCTCGCCGGCCCGCCGCCGGACCTTATCCTGCTCGACGTCGACATGCCCGGCGTGGACGGCTTCGAAGTGTGCCGTCGCATTCGCGAACGCTGGGACGCGACCGTGGTCCCGGTGCTCATGGTGACCGGCATGGACGATCTGGATTCGATCAACCGCGCCTACGAATCGGGCGCCAACGACTTCATCGCCAAGCCGATCAACTGGCCGATCCTCGGCCACCGGGCGCGGTACGTGTTGCGCTCCGCGCAGGCGGCGCGGACTCTGCACGACCTGGAGGAAAAGCAGGCGGCGATCATGCGTGCCATGCCCGACATGATCTTCCTCCTGAACCGGGACGGCACCTATCTCGACTACAAGGACGGCTATGGTTTGCGGCCGCTTGTCGCGCCCGAGGAATTCCTCGGCCGAAAGGTGTCCGAGGTTCTTCCGGCCGATGTCGCCGGGATCCTCCTGCAAGGCATCGAGCGCGCGCTGGACCTGGGCGAGCTGCAGTCGGTCGTCTACGAGCTGCCGATGCCGGACGGCTTCCACCATTACGAAGCGCGGATCGCCCCGAGCGGAATAGACAAGGCCATTGCCGTGGTGCGCGACATCACCGCGCAGAAGCTGAACGAGGAGAAGATCCGGCGCCTCGCGTACTTCGACACGCTGACCGGTATGCCGAACCGGCAGCACTTCATCGAGCGGGTGGATCGCGAATTGTTGCGCGCGCGCCGGGAGAATCGCCAGCTGGCCCTCCTGTTCCTCGATCTCGACGGATTCAAGCGGATCAACGACACGCTCGGGCACAGCGCCGGTGATTTCCTGCTGCAGTCCGTCGCGGAGCGGTTGAAGGAGAAGCTGCGCGCCGGCGACATCGTCACGCGGCCCGGGATCGACGATTTCAGCCTGCACTTCGCCCGGCTCGGCGGCGACGAGTTCACCATCGTGCTGCCCGACATCGAAGACGCCGGTGTGGTGAGGCTCATCGCGCAGCGCGTGCAATCGGTGCTGAGCCGGCCGTTCCAGATCGGAAGCGAGACCATCACGATCACCGCCAGCATCGGCATCGCGATCTTCCCCGACGACGGCGAGGATGCCGGCGCGCTGCTCAAGCACGCGGATACCGCGATGTATTTCGCCAAGGATCAAGGCCGCAACAACTGGCAGATGTACAGCAAGACGCTGACCAACGCGGCGATGGCGCGGTTGAGCGTCGAGAACGACATCCGCAAGGGGCTGGAACGCAACGAGTTCTACCTCGTCTACCAGCCGCAGGTCCTCGCGCAGGACGGGAAGATCGTCGGCATCGAGGCGCTGATCCGCTGGCAGCATCCGGAGCGCGGCCTCGTCGCGCCGGCGGAGTTCATTGCGGTGGCGGAGGAGAGCGGGTTGATCGTGCCCATGGGCGAATGGGTCATCCGGACGGCCTGCCGCCAGGTGCTCGCATGGCAGAACGCCGGCGTGACCACGCCGAGGGTCGCGGTGAATCTGTCGGCGCGCCAGGTTCGCGCACCGTCGTTCGTCGGCATCGTCGCCGGTATCATCGCCGAGACCGGAATCGACGCCGACCTGCTGGAGCTCGAGTTGACGGAGAGCATCCTGATGGACCCGGACGCGCAGCGGATCGAGGGTCTCCACCAGCTGCGCGCGCTTGGCGTGCATTTCGCGATCGATGACTTCGGCACCGGCTACTCGTCGATGTCGTACGTAAAGCGCTTTCCGATCGGCATGCTGAAGATCGACCAGAGCTTCGTGCGCGGGTTGCCGCACAATGCCAATGACGCGGGCATCACGACAGCCATTCTTGCGATGGCGCGGAGCCTGGAACTCGACGTGATCGCGGAAGGCGTGGAATCGAACGAGCAGCGCGCGTTCCTGCTGAAGGCGCAATGCCCGAAGCTGCAGGGGTTCCTGTTCAGCGTTCCGGTCCCGGCGGATGAAATGGAAGGCCTGCTGCGTAAAGTCTACCTGGCGGTGGATCCGAAAGCGGCGATCGCACCCTGACGCGGCAGATGTGGGCGCCACGCCCATCCCCGTGCCCGCATCCGCGCAATCGAATGGACGCAATGCCGGCGCCCCGGGGCGCCCTGACCCGTACGTGCGGGCTCCGGGCGTGCCGGTGACGCAGGAGAGGTGTGCGAGCCTCGGCGCGTGGCCTCAGCCGTGATAGTCGCGGAGTTTCCCGGCCTCGAGGATCCTAACATCGCGTCCGTCGACGGCGATGAGCCCCGCCTCGACCAGGTCGTGCAGGATGCGGGAGAAATGCTCGGGCGTGACGTTGAGCCGTGACGCGACGATCGCCTTCGACGTCGGCAGCGTGACGACGTACGGGCCGGGCTCCGCAGTCTCCTGCGCATCCTGGCGCAGCAGATAGCCGACGACGCGCTCGGTTCCCGACTGGAGCGAATACGCCTCGACGTCGCTGATCAGCCCGTGCAGCCGCCGCGACAGGCCGGCCAGCATCTTCCGCGCGAACTTCGGATCGCGTTCGATTTCCGCGAAGACCACGGCTTTCGCGACATGCAACAGCAACGAATCGGCCAGGGTCTGCGCCATCACGATGTACGGCTTCTCCATGAACATCAGCGCTTCGCCGAACGAGTACCCGGGGGCGACGATCTCGACGACCTTCTCGCTTCCCTGCGGAGAGATGAAAGCGAGCTTGACCTGGCCATAGACGACCAGGTGGAAACCGTCGCACGGATCGCCCCGGTTGAAGATGATTTCCCCGCGCGGGACGTGCAATTCCGTGGTGCCGGCGGCGATCGGTTCCAGTTCGGCCGGCGCGAGTTCCTTGAACAGCGGCAGGCTGGCGAGAAACGCCTGAGTCTTGATCTTCGGTCGGGACACGGTCGGGGTCGCCTGAGTGTGGCCGCAGGCAGCGTAGCACAGTGAAGTTACCCCTCCGTCAGGATCAATCCCCGGGGGTGACGAGGTCGCACAAGCCGCTTCGGACCGGATGGTCGAAGGGCAGGGCGTGCCCGACCAGAGGGTGCGCGGCGGTCGCCCGATCAGGGCGCAGCTTGACGCACATCAAGGAATGGGCGGCAGAGCGGACGGAAACTCGGCGTGCGGGCCACTATTGGCAGTGGGTGTGGTGGCTTTTTGTGCAAGATCTTGTGGCCCAGGGGAATCGGGATGGAGGGTGTTTCGGTGGAGAAACTCGGCGCGTTGCCGCCCGCCGTCATCAAGCGCGACGGGCGCCGGGTGGATTTCGACGTGGCGAAGATCGCTTCGGCGATCCGGCGGGCCGGCGCGGCGAGCGGCGAGTTCGACGCCGTTCGGGCGCACGAGTTGACCTCCAGGCTGGCGGTGGTCCTCGGACCGCAATTCGGCCGTCGCGCGCCGCAGGTGGAGGAAATCCAGGACCAGGTTGAAATCGCGCTGCTTGCCGCCGGTTACCTTCGGACCGCGCGCGCGTACATCGCCTACCGCGAGCAGCACGCCAAGCTCCGCCGCGACCACAAGACGGTGGTCGACGTCGGCGCGTCGATCAACGAGTACCTCGACCAGGAGGACTGGCGCGTCAACGCCAACGCCAACCAGGGCTATTCGCTCGGCGGGCTGATCCTCAACGTGTCGGGCAAGGTCGTCGCCAACTACTGGCTTTCGCACGTGTATGCGCCGGAAATCGGCCGCGCGCATCGCGACGGCGACGTTCACATCCACGACCTCGACATGCTGGCGGGCTACTGCGCCGGATGGTCGCTGCGGGTCCTGCTCCACGAGGGGCTGAACGGCGTTCCGGGAAAGGTCGAAGCGGGCCCGCCGAAGCACATGTCGAGCGCGGTCGGCCAGATCGTCAATTTTCTCGGGACGCTGCAGAACGAATGGGCGGGCGCGCAGGCGTTCAGTTCGTTCGACACGTACATGGCGCCCTTCGTCCGCCGCGACGCGATGGCGTACGACCAGGTGAAGCAGTGCCTGCAGGAGCTCATCTACAACCTCAATGTGCCGTCGCGCTGGGGGACCCAGACGCCGTTCACCAACCTCACGTTCGACTGGGTGTGCCCCGAGGACCTGCGCGAGCAGATACCGGTGATCGCGGGCGAGGAGATGCCGTGGAGCTACGGCGACCTGCAGGCCGAAATGGACATGATCAACCGCGCGTACATCGAAGTGATGACGGCCGGCGATGCGAAGGGCCGCGTGTTCACGTTCCCGATTCCGACGTACAACATCACGCCGGACTTCGACTGGGACCATCCGAACTGCGAGGCGCTGTTCGCGATGACGGCGAAATACGGGCTGCCGTATTTCCAGAACTTCGTGAACTCCGAGTTGAAACCCAACATGATCCGGTCGATGTGCTGCCGCCTGCAGCTCGACCTGCGGGAACTCATGAAGCGCGGCAACGGGCTCTTCGGCTCGGCGGAGCAGACCGGTTCGCTCGGCGTCGTCACGATCAACTGTGCGCGGCTGGGCTACCTCCATGCCGGCGACGAGAGCGGGCTCTACGAGCGCCTCGATCTCTTGGTCGGCTGGGCGAAGGACAGCCTCGAAGTCAAGCGCAAGGTGATCCAGCGCCTGATCGACCAGGGCCTCTTTCCGTACACGAAACGCTACCTCGGCACGCTGCGCAACCACTTCTCGACGATCGGCGTCAACGGCATCAACGAGATGATCCGCAACTTCACCGGGGACGCCGACGACATCACGACGGCGCGCGGCCACGCGTTCGCCGTGCGGCTGCTCGACCACCTGCGGGCGCGAATGGTCGGAATCCAGGAGGAGACCGGCCACATGTACAACCTCGAGGCGACACCCGCCGAAGGCACGACGTACCGCTTCGCGAAGGAAGACCGGAAGCGCTGGCCGGACATCCTGCAGGCCGGAACGCCCGAGACGCCGTACTACACGAACAGCTCGCAGCTCCCGGTCGGCTTCACCGACGACCCGTTCGAGGCGCTCACGCGGCAGGAAGAGCTGCAGGCGAAGTACACGGGTGGCACGGTGCTGCACCTCTACATGAGCGAGCGCATCTCGACGCCCGCGGCGTGCAAGGCGCTGGTGCGCCGGTCGCTCGAGCGTTTCCGGCTGCCGTACATCACGATCACGCCGACCTTCTCGATCTGCCCAAAGCACGGTTACCTCGCGGGGGAGCACCCGTTCTGCCCGAGGTGCGACGAGGAAAAACTGGCGGAAAAGCTGCGCAAGCGCGCGGCGTGAAGCGATTACAGGACGGGCAGCCATCCCCTGAATCCACGGAGCCGCCGAACCGGACGCTTGGTCTCCCGCACCATCGCACAGCAACATTCAAGGAGGACGCATGAACACGATGACCGACATGCAGCGCGTTGCCGAAACGATCACGCTTACCGACGAGGAGCGCCAGCGCTGCGAGGTGTGGACGCGCGTGATGGGCTACCACCGTCCCGTCGCGTCGTTCAACATCGGCAAGAAGGGCGAGCACGGGGAGCGCCGGTTCTTCCGCGAGGAACGCGCGCAGCCGCATCTGTGAATGCGGATGCCTGCGTAACGTCCATGCGCCTGCGCGTCGGCGGCTTCGTTCCCTTCACGTCGACCGACTATCCGGGGTCGCTCGCCGCCGTCGTCTTCTGCCAGGGATGCCCGTGGCGCTGCGGGTACTGCCACAACCCGCATCTGGTGCCGGCTCGCGGCGACGACGAGCGCGACTTCGGCCGGATTCTCGACTGGCTGGCGGACCGGCGCGGCCTGCTCGACGCCGTCGTGTTCTCGGGCGGCGAGCCGACGGCGCAGCCCGCGCTCGCCGAGGCGATCGGCGCGGTGCGCGCGCTGGGCTTTGCGATCGGCATCCACACGGGTGGCGCGTATCCGCGTCAGCTTGCCCGCGTGCTGGGCGAGACCGACTGGATCGGGATCGACATCAAGGCGCCCGTCGCCGATTACGCGAGCGTCACCGGAGCCCCCGGCAGCGGGCCCGCCGCACTCGAGAGCCTCGATCTGGTTCTCGCCGCCGGCACGGCCTGCGAGGTGCGAACCACCGTGCACCCTGTCCTGACGCCCCCCGACGCGATCGAGCGCCTTGCGCGCGAACTCGCCGCGCGCGGCGTCGAACGCTGGATTCTCCAGCCCTTCCGGCCGACCGGTTGTGCGAACGCCGACGTCGTGGCTGCCGCCCCGGCGGGCGCAACGCTGGACGATGGGCTGCTGGCGCGCGTGTCGTCGCACATCCCGTTCGTCGAAGTTCGCGCCTAGATTTCCGCCGCGCGCTCGGCGCGTCGCTTCCCGGCGGCGGGACCGGTTCCGGGTGGCGAGCCGCAAGCAAACCTTAATCCTGATCAAGGCACGGATTGCCCCTAAGGGCGCATCCTTCGTTCCCAGTGCGGGCCCCCGGATCCTCGATCGCGCCCGCATGACCCTGTCCATGCTTGAGGAGCGGAACGTGAATCGTCGAATCGCCGCAGGAATGTTCGCGCTGGCCGTGCTGCCGTTTGCCACGGGCAACACTTTCGCGCAGGAGAAGAAGCCGGATGCCGCGCACGAACCCGCCGAGCTCAAGTACCAGGCGGGCGGTTCGCCGCTGGCTCAGGAAGAGATGTACCAGAGCATCAATCCGAAGGCGCCGCCGATGACCAAGGCGGAGTTCGACAAGGGCAAGCAGATCTATTTCGAGCGCTGCGCGGGCTGCCACGGCGTGCTGCGCAAGGGCGCGACCGGCAAGGCGCTGACCTCCGACCTCACGCTGGCGAAAGGCACCGAGTATCTGAAGGTGTTCATCGGCTACGGCTCTCCCGCGGGCATGCCCAATTGGGGCACGTCGGGCGAGCTGACCACGGCCGAAGTCGACATGATGGCGCGGTACATCCAGCAGGAGCCGCCGACGCCGCCCAAATTCGGCATGAAGGAGATGGAAGCATCGTGGAAGGTCATCGTTCCGGTCGCGCAGCGGCCGAAGAAGCCGATGAACAAGTACGACCTCGCCAATCTCTTCTCCGTCACGCTGCGCGACTCCGGCGAAGTGGCGCTGATCGACGGCGCTTCGAAGAAGATCATCAACATCGTCAAGACCGGCTACGCGGTGCACATCTCGCGGCTGTCCGCATCGGGACGCTACCTCTACGTGATCGGGCGCGACGCCAAGATCAACCTCATCGACCTGTGGCTGGAGAAGCCCGACACCGTCGCCGAGATCAAGGTGGGTCTCGAGGCGCGATCCGTCGAGACGTCGAAGTACAAGGGGTACGAGGACAGGTACGCGATCGCCGGATCGTACTGGCCGCCGCAGTTCGTGATCATGGACGGCGATTCGCTGAAGCCGCTCAAGATCGCATCGACGCGGGGCATGACCGTCGATCCGCAGGAGTACCATCCCGAGCCCCGCGTGGCGTCGATCGTCGCGTCGCACTTCCACCCGGAGTTCATCGTCACGTCGAAGGAAACGGGGAAGATCAACCTCGTCAACTACCAGGATCTCAGGAACCTGAAGATCACGAGCATCGATTCCGCGCGCTTTCTGCACGACGGCGGCTTCGACGCCACGGGCCGGTACTTCCTGGTGGCGGCCAACGCATCGAACAAGATCGCCGTCGTCGACACGAAGGACAACAAGCTCGCCGCGCTGATCGACGTGGGCAAGACGCCGCATCCGGGCCGGGGTGCCAACTTTGTCGATCCGAAATACGGGCCGGTCTGGGCGACGGGGCACCTGGGCGACGAGTCGATCTCGCTGATCGGAACCGATCCGGTGAAGAACAAGGTTCATGCGTGGAAGGTCGTGCGCGCGCTCAAAGGACAAGGCGGCGGGTCGCTATTTATCAAGACGCATCCAAAATCGAAGAACCTGTGGATCGACACAGCGCTCAACCCCGACCCGAAGATCAGCCAGTCGATCGCCGTGTACGACATCAACAATCTCGAGAAGGGCTTTCAGGTCCTGCCAATCGCCGAATGGGCGGGTGTGGGCGAAGGCGCCAAGCGCGTCGTCCAGCCCGAGTACAACAGGGCGGGCGACGAGGTGTGGTTCTCGGTGTGGAGTGCCAAGAACCAGCAGTCCGCGCTGGTCATCGTCGACGACAAGACGCGCAAGCTCAAGGCCGTGATCAAGGACCCGAGGCTGATCACGCCCACCGGCAAATTCAACGTCTACAACACGCAGCACGACGTCTACTAAAGGGGAAGCCACTGTGATGAGAGCACGTTTGATCGCACTCGCGGCCGCCGCCGCGCTCGCCGGGGCGCTGTCCGCGCCGGCGCTGGCCGACGACGCGGGCGAGAAGCTCGTCGCCTACGTTCTCGCGATGTGACGACGCGATGACCGCGGCCGCACGCCGGACCTTCACCGCCATCGTCGCGGCGGCGCTGGGCACCACGGCGGCGGTCGGCGCCGGCGTCGGCGTGCCGGGGAGCGGCACGAGCGCGGTGGACGCTGTCGCCGTCGCTTTCGCGCCGACGCCGGGTCCGGAGCCCGCGCGGGCGCGCGAACTCCTCCGGCTGCTGAAACAGGACTGCGGTTCCTGCCACGGGTTGCGCCTGACCGGAGGCCTCGGTCCGGCGCTCACTCCCGGCGCGTTGCGCGCCAGGCCGGCGGCGAGCCTGGTCGCGACGATCCTCTTCGGCCGGCCCGGGACCGCGATGCCGCCGTGGCGGCGTTTTCTTTCCGAGGACGAGGCGGTGTGGCTCGTCGCCCGGATGGCATCGGGTGAAGTCGATGTTCCGCGCTGAAAGCCGTCGCGGTCTCGTGCTCGCGTTTGCAGCCGGATCGGCCGCGCTCGCGTTTGCAGCTGGATCGGCCGCGCTCGCGCAGGCACAACCGCTGCGCGGCACCGGGGATCTCGGTGTCGTCATCGAGCGCGAAGCCGGTCGCGTGCAGATCGTCGACACGTCCACGCTCTCTTCGCTTTCCACCATCGACGGCCTCGGCGACCTGTCGCACGCATCGGTGGTCTTCTCGCGCGATGGCCGCTACGCGTACGTGTTCGGCCGCGACGGCGGGCTCACCAAGGTCGACCTGCTCGGGCAGCGCATCGAGCGCCGCGTGATGCAGGCCGGCAACTCCATCGGCGGTGCGATCAGCCAGGACGGCCGCGTGGTGGCCGCGCAGAACTACACGCCGGGCGGCGTGAAGCTGTTCGATGCCGCGACGCTCGAGCTGCTGGCCGACCTGCGCGCCACGCCGGGGCCGAACGGCGTGCCCTCAAAGGTGGTCGGCCTCGCGGATGCGCCGGGCGGCCGGTTCGTTGCGAGCCTGTTCGACGCCAACGAGATCTGGGTGATCGACGCGCGCGACCCGCGCCGGCCCGCCGTCGAGCGGATCGCCAACGTCGGCAAGCAGCCCTACGACGGCCTCGTCACGCCGGACGGGCACTGGTATCTCGCGGGTCTGTTCGGCGAGGATGGGCTCGCGCTGGTCGACCTCTGGCATCCGGAGCGCGGCGTCCGGCGCATTCTCGACAAGTACGGCAAAGGCGAGGAAAAGCTTCCCGTCTACAAGATGCCGCATCTGCGCGGCTGGGCGATCGCTGCCGGCTACGCGTTTCTGCCCGCGATCGGGCGGCACGAAGTCCTCGTGGTCGACACGCGCGACTGGCGTGAAGTCGCGCGCGTGCCGGTTGCCGGCCAGCCGGTGTTCGTGATCGCGCGGCCCGACGCGCGGCAGGTCTGGGTCAACTTCGCCTTTCCCGACAACGGGCAGGTGCAGGTCATCGACACCGAATCGCGGCAGGTGGTGAAGACGCTCGAGCCCGGCCGCGCCGTGCTGCATCTCGAATTCACGCCGCGAGGCGAAGCCGTATGGATCTCGGCGCGCGACGACGACCGTGTGGTCGTCTTCGACACCGCGAGCTTCGCACGCCTTGCCACGCTGCACGCCGACAAGCCGTCGGGCATCTTCTTCACCGCGCGCGCCGCGCGGATGGGGTTCTGAGATGCTGCAGCCGACGCCGGCACTGGAAATGCGGCTGCTCGACGACTACCAGTCGGATTTTCCGCTGGTCAGAGCGCCGTTCGCGGCGATCGCGCGGGACTTGGATGTCGGCGAGGCGGACGTCATCGAAAACCTGTCGCGGCTCGCGGCGGAGGGCAAGGTGAGCCGTGTGGGCGCGGTGTTCCGTCCCGGCGTCATCGGCGTGTCGACGCTGGCGGCCATGGCGGTGCCGGCCGACGATCTCGAGCGGATCGCCGGCATCGTTTCCGCCCGCCCGGAAGTCAACCACAATTACGAGCGCGAACACCGGTACAACCTCTGGTTTGTCGTCACGTCCGCCGACGCGGATTCGCTGGCGATGACCTTGGCCGAGATCGAGCGCGCGAGCGGCCACGCCGCCATCTCCCTCCCGCTCCTCGCCGACTACTGGATCGATCTTTCCTTCGCGCTGGGCGCCGATCTGGCGCGCGATCGCAACGACGTTCGCCGGCGCATCGCTGCGCGGCGCGCACCGCGACACGAAGCGCTCTCCGCGACGGATCGCCGGCTGGTGCACGCGCTGGAGCGCGGCCTGACGATGACGGCGCACCCGTATGCCGGGCTCGCGCAGCAGGCGGGAACGAGCGAAGCGTATGTGCAGGTGCGGCTCGCCGAATGGCTGAACCGCGGCGTCATCAAGCGTCTGGGCATCGTCGTCCGCCATCGCGCGCTCGGCTACACGTCGAATGCGATGTGCGTGTGGGATGTCCCCGACGCCGGGACGGATGCGCTGGGCGAAGCGCTGGCGATGGAATCGGGCGTGACGCTTTGCTACCGCCGCGCACGCGCGCAACCGGAGTGGCGCTATAACCTGTTCTGCATGATCCACGGGCGGGACCGCGGCGCCGTGACGGTGCGGCTCGCGGAGCTTTGCGCGAAACACCGCCTGGATCGATTCGCGCATGCGGTGCTGTTCTCGCGCCAGTCCTTCAAGCAGCGAGGCGCGCGCTACGGACTGGCGACGGCCGCAGACCGGTTGGGCGTCGCCGCGTGAAATCCGCCATGGACGATATCGATCGGCTGATCATCGGCACGCTGCAGGGCGGCTTTCCGCTGTGCGATCGCCCGTTCGCCGCCGCTGCGGCCGAATGCGGCATCGCCGAGGACGAGCTGATCGCCCGCGTCGATCGGCTGCTCGCCGACGGCACGCTGACGCGGTTCGGGCCGCTGTTCGACGCGGAAAAACTGGGCGGAGCGTTCACGCTCGCGGCCATGCAGGTGCCGGCAGCCGACTTCGAGCGCGTTGCGGCGCAGGTGAACGCCTTGCCCGAGGTTGCGCACAACTACGAACGCGCGCATCCGCTCAACATGTGGTTCGTCGTCGCCACGGAGACGCCGGAGGCGATCGCGCCGGTCATCGGCCGGATCGAGCGCGCGACCGGTCTCGCGGTCTTCGCCTTCCCCAAGGAGCGCGAGTTCTTCGTCGAGCTCAAACTGCCTGCCTGACCCATGACGGCCCATCCCAGCGACGAGCTTCTCGATCGCGCCCTCGTGCGCGCGCTGCAGGACGGCTTGCCCCGCGTTCGGCAGCCGTACCATGCGGTCGCCGAGCGCCTGGGCATCGCGCCCGACATCGTGTTCGCGCGGCTTCGCGCCATGCTCGCCGCGGGAGCCATCCGCCGCATCGGCGTCGTGCCGAACCACTATCGGCTGGGCTGGATCGCCAACGGGATGAGCGTCTGGGACGTCGACGACGCGCTCGTCGATGCCCTCGGCAAGGAAGTCGGCGCGCTCGAATGCGTATCGCACTGCTATCGCCGGCCGCGCCGGCTCCCGCTGTGGCCGTACAACCTTTTCGCCATGGTGCACGGGCGTGCGCGCACGGAGGTCGAAGAAAAAGTCGCGGAGATCGCGCTCGTCCTGGGCGGCGCGGCGCGCGCGCACGACGTTCTCTACAGCACCCGGATCCTCAAGAAGACCGGGCTGCGCTTCGGCGGCTAGACGGCACTTCGAATCGAGGGCATGCATGTTCCGCGTCACACAATACCTGCAGGAAGTGAAGGCCCCGACACCGATGGCGGCGAAGCGCACGCCGCCGGGGCCCGTCGTCATCTGGAACCTGATCCGCCGCTGCAACCTGGCCTGCCAGCACTGCTATTCGATCTCCGCCGACGTCGATTTTCCCGGCGAACTCGCGACCCACGAGATCTATCGCACGATGGACGACCTGAAGGCGTTCGGCGTGCCGGTGCTGATCCTCTCCGGCGGCGAGCCGCTGCTCCATCCGGACATCTTCGCGGTCGCGCATCGCGCGAAGGCGATGGGGTTCTACGTCGGGCTCTCCACGAACGGCACGCTGATCGACGCGGCGCTGCTGCCGAAAATTGCCGCCGTCGGCTTCGACTACGTCGGCATCAGCCTCGACGGCATGGAAAAGACGCACGACCGCTTCCGCCGCAAGGAGGGCGCCTTCGCGGCGTCGCTCGCCGGAGTTCGCCATTGCCGGGACGCCGGCATCAAAGTAGGTCTCCGCTTCACGCTCACGCAGGACAACGCGCACGATCTGCCGGCATTGCTCGAGCTCATGGAGGAGGAGCACGTCGACAAGTTCTACCTGTCGCATCTGAATTACGGCGGACGCGGCAATATCAATCGCAAGACCGACGCGGTGTTTCGCACGACCCGCGCGGCGATGGACCTGATCTTCGACACGGCGTGGCGGCACATCGAGGCCGGGCGCCCGCGCGAGTTCGTCACCGGCAACAACGATGCCGACGGCGCGTACCTGCTGCACTGGGTGCGCCGCCGGTTCCCGGACCGCGAGGCGCATTTGCGGGCGAAGCTCGCCCAGTGGGGCGGCAACTCCTCGGGCGTCAACATCGCGAACATCGACAATCTCGGCAATGTGCACCCGGACACGTTCTGGTGGGATTACTCGCTCGGCAATGTCCGGGAGCGGCCTTTTTCCGCGATCTGGCAGGACACCTCGGATCCGCTGCTCGCGGGGCTGAAGGCCGTGCCGCGCGCCGTCAAGGGACGCTGCGGCGTGTGCACCCATTTCGACGTATGCGGCGGCAACACGCGGGTCCGCGCCTGGCAGTTGACCGGCGATCCGTGGGCCGAGGATCCCGGGTGTTACCTCGACGACGACGAGCTCGGCATCGAACCCGGCCGCGAGCGCGTGCAGCTCAAGCCCTACATTCGTGTTCGGCGCGCGGATGCCGCGGCCTGAAATGGGGTCAGATACGACTTTCCGCAACCCGGACTTCGAGGTGCGGAAGCGCGTCGAGCAGAAAGTCGTATCTGACCCCATTTCATGCGGCGCCGACGCCCGTCCGTTCCTCCGGGGCTGGATCGCGCGCTGGCGCTGTGCCGTCGGCTGGACCCTGTATCTCGCCGTCGCGGCCATCGTCGTGTTCGTCGCCGGCGCCGCGGCCGCGCAGACGCCGCCGGTGGACGCCCTGCGCCTCTACGGAATGCATTGCGCGTCGTGCCACGGCGCCGACCGCTTCGGCGGCGCCGGTCCCGCCTTGCTCCCCGAAAACCTCGAACGGCTGCGCAAGCCCGCGGCGGCGGAGACGATCGCCAATGGAAGGATCGCCACACAGATGCCGGCATTCGGGGCGACGCTCACGGGAACCGAGATCGACGCGCTGGTCGCGCTCGTCTACGCGCCGCCTGCGCAAGCGCCGGTGTGGGGTGCCGCCGAGATCGCCGCATCGCGCGTCGTCCACCACGCCGACGGCACGCTGCCGGACCGGCCGCAGTTCACCGCCGATCCGCTCAATCTCTTCGTCGTCGTCGAGGCCGGCGACCATCACGCCTCGGTGCTCGACGGCGACAAGCTCGAGCGGATCGCCCGGTTCCCGACGCGCTACGCGTTGCACGGAGGGCCGAAGTTCACGCCGGACGGACGTTACGTGTTCTTCGCGTCGCGCGACGGGTGGATCGCCAAATACGATCTGTGGAACCTGAAGACGGTGGCCGAAGTGCGGGCGGGGCTCAACACGCGGAATATCGCGGTCTCCGCGGACGGCAAATGGGTGATCGCCGGCAATTACCTTCCGCATACGCTCGCCGTCTTCGACGCGCGCGACCTTGCGCTCGTCAGGCTGATCGCGGTTGCCGACCGGTCCGGGAAATCCTCGCGCGTGTCGGCGGTGTACGACGCGGCCCCGCGCAAGAGTTTCGTCGTCGCGCTGAAGGACGTTCCCGAGGTGTGGGAGCTGACCTACGACCCTAAGGCACCGCCGGTCTACGAAGGCCTGGTCCACGACTACCGCTACGGCGAAGGGGTTGCGGAGAAGGGCCCGTTCCCGGTCCGGCGCATCGTGCTCGACGACGTGCTCGACGATTTCTTCTTCGACCAGAACTACGATCACCTGATCGGCGCTTCGCGCGAAGCCGGAAAAGGCCAGGTCGTCAACCTGAACGTCCGCCGCAGGATCGCCACCGTCGACCTGCCGGGCCTGCCGCATCTGGGATCGGGCATCACCTGGATCCGCAACGGCAAGCCGGTGCTCGCCACGACGAATCTCCGGGATGGAATCGTCACCGTCATCGACATGAAGGACTGGAAGGTGATCGCCACGATCAAGACCAACGGTCCGGGGTTCTTCCTGCGCGGCCACGAAAAATCGGACTATGCGTGGGTCGACGCGATGAACAGCCCGGCGAAGGACACGCTGCAGGTCATCGACACGCGCACGCTCGAAGTCGTGAAGGCGTTGACGCCGGCGCCGGGCAAGGTCGCCGCGCACGTCGAATTCGACCGCCACGGCCGCTACGCGCTCGTGAGTCTGTGGGAGAACGACGGCGCCATCGTCGTCTACGACGCCGCGACGCTGCTGGAAGTGAAGCGGATTCCCGCGAACAAACCGGTCGGCAAGTACAACGTGTGGAACAAGATCATGCATTCCGCGGGGACTTCGCACTGAGCCACCCCCGTCGATTCTCGTGCCGACGCGCAGGGCCGAGTTCGACCCGTCGCTCCCCGTCGTGCCGCAAAGTACCGGACGTTCGTGGAATTCGCCGACGGCGTTCAGGCGACCCTGCGCGTTCCGTCGATCTGATTGCAGACCGTAACCACGCTACCATCGTTCGGCCGTTCGATCGCATGGCGCAGGAGACCCGCATTCATCGTTAACGCTTTCCCAACCGCTTGGCGTTGGCCGTCGCTCGTGAATGGATTGGTTTGAGCCCGCGGTGGGCGATCCGGGCCGTGGTGCCGGAGAGCTGCGCGGTGGTGACCGCGGACTGCATCATGGTGCGGACGAGCTTCGCGTGCCGGGCCATGGCCTCACCGGCGGTGCGGCTTGCCGCGAGCGACATGACCGCCGCCGCGCCCGTCATCATGTGCTTGAATGCCCGCGGCCCGAGCAACGGGTTCAATGTCATCATCTGCGCGGCTATGGCGCTGCCCGATTCGAGGGCAGCCTCGATCTTTTCCTGTCCCATCAGGGCGAACTCGCGGCGATCGCGTGCGTTTGGCGTGGTGCCCGCCGCGGCCATGCGGCCCGTACGGTGGTGGATGACCTGCGCCGAGGCCAGCATCATCTCGCCGGTTTTCCACGCGAGACGGGACCAGGCCAGGAATGGGTGGGTGAAGGACGCAGTTCTGCTTCGTTTCATTCTTGTTTCCCAATGTTGATGTGGAATGCACAAAGATACCGCCCACCGCATCAGGCTTGTCGGAACACGACAGGAAACGGAGCGAAGTCAGATGGCCGAGTTCGGGGATACCGAAGACCGAAGATCCCAATTGTCGGGCTTCGTTCTGCGCGATGGATGTCTGCGGGCACGGCGGACGTGTCCAACGCGCCGGGTCGCCAATCGATTTCTTAGCCGCCTTTGTTCTTGTCGAGGGCGGTGGTCGAGTGGTCGTTGGCCTGACCGGGCAATGGCATTGCCTTCGACTCCTCGGCCTTGGTCATCCTTTCCTGTGGAGCGGGCGCTTGCTGCAGCGCGGTGGTTTCCTGCATCGCCTTGGCCTTTTCCACGGCGTCCCGTGCTGCGAATGCAGTGGCCGCGTCAGGCAGCGAGGGATCGCCCTTAGGGAATTGCGGAATGGGCGTTGCGTTGGTAACGGGTTCTGGTGGCACGCCGATTGAGATGATGGCCGGCGCGTCACTTTTTTGACAACCGGCCAACGCCATTGCAAGTGCTGCGCCAGCGAAAATGGATCGCGATACCTTATTCATCATTGACTGCCTTAGGGTTGATGGGAAAGAGCATTCGCCCACGAAGTTCAATGTGACAGCGGACGACTGGCCCATGATTGCCCTCGCTCAGGCTATTTCATGGGCTATTTCAAACACCCCCGCTCTTCGCGGGCGTAACAACACGACGCGCCAGGAATTTCAGCACCTGTGTGAGACGCTGTCTGTGCGCTAGGACACGATCGCTGTAAAGCGCAATGCGTCACGACCGCAGCTGGCCGTACTGCGCTCGTAGGGCGTGTCGGACCGAATGTCATTGATTGCCGCATCCTCGAGACTTACGAACGTCAGGCACATGGGCGACCCTCGCAACCAACACCCAATTGTTAGTCAGCGCACCGACAAGTGTTGCAGCAAGGCCGATGATGCGAACCGGATAGCCGCACCGTATGCGATCCGGGCAATGCGTTCGCCGTCGTCCCAATGCGTCGTTGGGGCCTTCTTTGATCAATGTTTCAAGGAGCAGGTTATGGGAAAGTATTTTTTGGGCTGGATTCTGGGCGTGCCGGCGATAGTACTCGTGGCCATTTACATACTTATGCATTGAGGTGCGCCTCGCCTCGGCGCGGATCGTCGGCATTGAGTCGAGAAGGCTACGTGCCCAATACAAGCAATTGCCCCCTGACCGGGTGGGCCAAACGCACAGGAAAAATCCATGAGCGTCGTCGAAAAAGTGAAATCCTATATTGGCGTGTACAACGCCACGGACATCCGATCGATACTGCACGAAGATCACGAGCATCTCAGTGCGCTAACGGAGGAGATCAGTAGCGATGCATCCACACAGAAGCGCGTTGGCGCGTTCAATCGTCTGAAACCCCTCTTGACAGCGCATGCCCGAGCGGAAGAACAGGCGGTCTATGCGCCGTTAGTCAAGGTCCGTGGATCTCCAGACTCGCGAGCGGACGCTAACGAAGGATTTGTTGAGCACAGCCTTGTGGATGTGTTGATGGAACGTCTAAGCAAGACCAATCTGGCGGCAACCGACGCATGGAAGGCGCACGCGCAAGTCCTGCAAGAAATGCTCGACCATCACATCAAGGAAGAAGAGCGCGGGATTTTTGAAGAACTGGGTGAGCATTTCACTGACAAGCAACGCGACGCAATGGGTGCGGACTTCGTCGCGCGGAAGGAGAAATTGTTGTCTACGGTTGGCGGCCAGGTGAAACGAGCAGCGTAGCGCTGGTGCCACCTCTCAGACATACGCGCAATGCGTGCGGTGCGGGAGACGAATACTGGCGCGCAACGTCAAAGGTGTGTCGGCGCGGATTGCTTGAGCTGTATCGATTCCGGCGAGAGGCGAGAATCACTCTTAATCGGATCGATCTACGAAATCGCTGGGATAAGGCAAATTCACATTTGATGTCCAGGCACGGCGAGCTTCAGGGGTTCTCATGACTTGCAAAGTCCCTCCGCGAAATTGGCCGGATTCCGATGTGGCGCCGAACGTAACCACCCTCGATGCGCCCGCACGGAGATATGTTGCGCTACAGTAGGGCCTGCACCCAAACTTCCGTTAAGTGTTCATTCCCATGTTTGGAACCCGCCCATGAAAACACTTCTTGTGGTACTGGCGCTGGCCGTCGCCAGCACGTCGGCGCTCGCGACCAACGTCGGCGTCTCGGTCCGTATAGGCGAGCCCGGCTACCGCGGACGTATCGACATCGTCAATTTCCCGCCGCCGCAATTGCTGTTTCCCGAGCCGATCGTCGTCGAGCGGGTGCCTGTCGGCGTGGTGCGCCAGCCGGTCTATGTCTACGTTCCCGAAGCGGAGGCAAAACAATGGCGCAAGTACTGCAAGAAGTACAAGGCATGCGGCCAACCGGTCTATTTCGTCCAGGAGACCTGGTACAACGGGGTGTACGTGCCCGAGTACGGCAAGGTCAAGGCCAAGCAGCACAAGGAGAAGCCGGACAAACCCAAGAAACCGAAGAACGAGTGATGCCACCGAGCATCCGATAGCGTATCGGCTGCGGCGCGAGGCTCATCGCTGGTGTCGGCGGTTCCAGGCAGGCGGAACGCCACTTTGGCGAATGGCCGCTACCGGGCGACAATGCCGCGGCGGCCGCGTTGTGCAACACCGTGACGGCCAGCGAAGGAATCGCGACGACTGCCGTTGCGCCGGGCAGGGGCGTGGCCAGCGCCGAATCTTGCCGATCGTTTGCACGCAGATCGCGCGAGGTCGCTCCGCAGACCGCGGAGTCCCTCAGGCCGCTCACCTTGACGTGATCAAGCAGCCTCAATCCCGCTCGGAAATGCGTGATAATTCACCATTCGGCAGAAGGATGCGCAACGAGAACGCGAGGGAGACCAATGACAGTCCGCTCGGCAATCGGCTTCGCACTATTGGGCGTCGTCGCGATCGTCCCTGCCGCAGCAGGCGCGCAGGACAAATATCCGCGGCAAACCGTCACCCTGGTTACGCACTCGAGTCCCGGCGGGGGAAGCGATGTCTTCGTGCGCGAACTGGTGCGGCATCTCGGACCGGAGATGGGCGTCACTTTTGTCGTCGAAAACCGGCCGGGCGGAAGCGGTGCGAAAGCGATCGCCAAGGTTGCCCAGTCGCCGGCCGACGGCTCGGTGTTCTACGTCACGACACCCACCTACATACAGACGACGCTTCTCAGCAAGCTCGACTACGGGTACGACAGTCTCGATCCGCTGGTTACGCTTTTTCGCGATCCTGAAATTCTGTATACCCGCGCGCAGTCCCCCTTCAAGACGCTGGCCGACGCCGTCAATTACGCGAAGCAGAGCGGCAAGGGCAAATGGGGCGCGGCAAATCCCACGTCGCTCGAGCGCATGGCGCTCGAAAAACTGACCCGGGTCACCGGCGCACGCGCGGCGGTGGTCCCGCACGAAGGCGGCGGCGACATGATGATCAACGTGCTCAACGGTTCCCTCGACCTCGGGACCGGCGAGATTCAGGAGATTCTGCCGCAGCTTCAGGCCGGCCGGGTCAGACTGCTTGGTGTGTTCGACGACAATCGCATCGAACGCTACCCCGACGTGCCAACGGCGCGCGAGCAGGGGTTCGACGTGTCCGTGACCAAGTTTCGCGGCCTGGCGGCGCCGAAGGGTCTGCCGCCCGCGATCGTGCAGGCGTGGGAGCAGTCGGTTCAGAAGGTGCTGGCGAAGCCCGAATACAGGAAACTCTACGAAACCGACAATCTGATCCCCGCCTACAGGAATCAGAAGGAGGCGCGGGAATTCACCACCGAGTTCGTGAAGGACGTCGCGGCGTCGCTGCGGGAACTCGGCGTCATCAAGTGAGTTTCCGGACGTCGATTGCGATCGCGCGCGACACGGTGGTCGGGATGGCGGCGCTCGTCATCGCGGGCATCTATGCGTTCTTTTCGCTCGAGATTCCGCACACCCTTCTTGCCGATCCCGTGGGCGCCTCCGGCCTGCCAATGGCCTACGCGATCGCACTGGCGTTGATCGGTTGCGTGCTGATCGCCCGGTCGCCGGGCTCGCGTGCGCCGGCCGGCGATACCATTGCATCGAGCCGGGCGCATTCGAACGCCGGACGGCATCTCCGCGCCATAGGCTTGCTGCTGCCGGGTGCCGCCTATCTGCTGCTGGTCTCGAGCCTCGGGTATTTCGCCACGATCCTGCTGCTCATCGCTGCCGTCGCGCTCTACGCCGGCGCGAGACTGAACCTCGCGCTGGTATCGATCAGTGCCCTGGGCGCGGCGGCGATGTGGGTGACTTTCGTGATGCTGTTCAAGATTCCGCTTCCTCCGGGATCCGTCTGGGCGGGAATCTTCCGTTGACAGCCGCGGTGGTCCCCGATGCATGAGCTCGCGATCGGCTGGCACGCCATCGTGTCGACGTGGGCCATTCCCGCATCGATCATCGGCGTGATCTGGGGCATCTTCGGCGGTGCCCTGCCGGGCATCTCTCCTTCCATCGCGATGGCGCTGCTCCTGCCGTTCACCTACAGCCTGGATCCGGTGACGGCGGTCGTGTTGCTCGGTTCCGTCTATGTCGGCGCCGAATATGGCGGATCGATTCCGGCGATACTCATCAACACCCCCGGAACCAATTCCGCCGCCGCGACCACGATCGACGGCTATGCGATGCACCTGCGCGGCGAGGGAGGGCTCGCGCTCGGCATCTCGCTCACCTCCGGCTTCGTCGGCGGACTGTTCGGCCTGTTGATGCTGGTCATGTTGACGGAGCCGCTTGCCGAATTGGCGCTGGCTTTCACGCCCCCGGCGTATTTCGCTCTGGGGCTGCTCGGCCTCAGCGTCATCGCCAGCCTGTCGGGCAATTCGCTCGGCAAGGGGCTTCTCTCCGGCGTTCTGGGCCTGATGGTGGCAACCATCGGCACCGATCCGCTGTCAGGCGCTTCGCGCTTCACTTTCGGCGTTCCCGATCTCATCGGCGGCGTAAAGCCGATCCTGATCATGGTCGGGTTGTTCGCGGTGAGCGAGTTGCTGGTCCAGGTGGTCGAGCCGCAATGGAAGAAAGTGAGCGGCAGCGACATGCGCCTGCGACTTCCGGATTGGAAGTTGTGGAAGCGGCTATGGAAATGCGAGGCCATCGGGTGCGCCATCGGCACGGTCGAGGGGATCACCCCCGGCGCCGGAGGCACGATCGCTGCATTTCTTTCGTACAACGAAGCCAAACGCTGGTCGAAATATCCTGAAGAGTTCGGCCATGGCTCGCCCGAAGGCGTCGCGGCTCCCGAGTGCGCCAACAACGTGGTCACCGGCACCGCGCTGGTCCCGTTGTTGAGCCTCGGCATTCCGGGTTCCAATTCGGCGGCCGTGCTGCTGGGCGGACTGCTCGTCCACGGCCTCGTTCCGGGTCCGATGCTGTTCGAGCGGACGCCGGAAGTCGCCTACGGGCTGTACGCGGGACTGTTCGTCGCCAACGTCGTGATGCTGCTGGTCGGCTTCGTCATCCTGTCGCCTTGCATCTGGCTCGTCAACCGGCCGCAGCCGTATCTCCTCGCCTTCATTTTCGCGCTGATCGTGTCAGGCGTATATTCGATCGAACAAAGCTTCTTTCAGGTCGGCATCGTGTTCGCAACGGGATTGCTGGGGTATGGCATGCGCCGCTACGACGTGCCGATCCTGCCGATGGTGCTGGGCGTCGTGCTGGGCTTCATGGTCGAGTCGAACTACCGTCGTTCGTTGCTGCTCTCCGGCGGCGATCACGCCGTCTTCCTGAGCGACCCCGTTTCGTTGGGCTTGCTCGTGACTGCGCTGGCGATGCTGATGTTCACGCTGTGGCGCGAGCGGCGCAAGGCAGCGCCCTCCACCGCCAGCCCGGGGGCTCGATGACCAAAGCCGCCGCTCCGGTCGCCGCCACGCTTGCGGACAGCGTTGTGCAGCTCTACCCGCGGGACCTTCCGGCCGTCGTGCGCGCGCGCGCCGAGGAGATGCTGCTGGACATCGTCGGCCTTTGTCTTGCGGCGAGGGAGGCCGACTACGTCCATGCGCTTCTGCAAAGCTGGGATGACGCCGGCCCCTGCACCGCGTTCGGTCATGCCAACGGTTTTGGCGCGGCGGCGGCCGCCATGATCAACGGCACGGCGGCCCACGGCGAGGATTTCGACGACACTTTCGAAGGCGGACCGGTGCACACCGGCGTCGTCATCGTTCCCGCCGTCCTGGCCGCCTGCGAGCGCTACCAGCGGAGTGGCCGCAGTGCGTTGCTCGGCATCGCCGTCGGATCGGAAGCGATGTGCCGCCTGAGCATCGTCGTGCCGAAGGCGGTGCACCGGGCCGGGTTCCACCCGACGAGCGTTTTCGGGACCATCGGAGCGGCGATCGCGGTCGGCGCGGCGCTCGGCCTCGCGCCCGGCCAGCTCGTCAACGCAATGGGAATCGCCGGGAGCATGGCGAGCGGCATCATCGAATATCTGTCGAGCGGCGCGTGGACCAAGCGCATGCACCCGGGATGGGCGGCACAGGCGGGACTGCGCGCGGCGCTGATGGCCGAGCGCGGCTTCGTCGGTCCGGAACTCGTGTTCGAGGGAACGCACGGGCTCTTCAACGGCTTCGCGCACACGGTGGCAGGCGACTTTCCGGCGCTGACGCGCGACTTCGGCGCAGATTGGCTGATGCAGACCATCGCATTCAAGCCCTACGCCTGCGGCACGATGATCCATCCGTACATCGACTGCGCGCGGAAGCTCGCCGCGCAGGGTGTGCGTCCCGCGGACATCGCCACCGTGGTGTGCGAAACCGCGGAAGGCATCGTGCACCGCCTGTGGGAGCCGCTCGCGGGAAAGCAGCGCCCACCGAATGCCTACGCTGCCAAATTCAGCATCCCGTTTTGCGTCGCGAGCGCATTTCTCACCGGCAGCGCCGGGCTCGACGCGTTCACCGAAGCGGCGGTCCGCGACCCGCATCTGCTGGAGCTCGCGGGCAAAGTGCGCTACGAGATCGACCCCGACAACCCCTACCCCAACAACTACACCGGGCACATGCGGATCACGCTCAACGACGGCCGGCAGGTCGAGGCGAGGCAGCCTCATTTGCGCGGCGGCGCGCATGAGCGGCTGACGCGGAGCGAGCTCGAGGAAAAATTCGCGCGTAACGCCGCTGTCGGCGGCTGGTCCGCGTCGCGCATCGACGCCTTCCGATCGTTTGTCCCGACTGCGTTCGACAATCCGATCGACCTGTCGGGGTTTCGCGCATGACTGCGCCGGCTGGCGGCGCAGAAGTTGCTGGTCGCTAGGCGCTCGTCATCCGCGCCGCGCGCAAGGACGTGTGCAACAAGATCATGCATTCCGCGGGGACTTCGCGCTGAATCGCGACGATTCAGGCGGCTGAGCGCCTCCCCGCGAGATACGCAAGCGTGGCGATCAATGCCGCGGCGGCCGCGTTGTGCAGCACCGTGACGGCCAGTGAAGGCATCGCCACGACCGCCGTTGCGCCGAGGAGGGGCGTGGCCAGTGCCAGAGTCATCAGAAGCCGCGCGGCGCGGCGGTCCGTCGACCGCGATGCGTACGCGAGGACGAGGGCTGCGGCGGCCAGGGCCGCGCCCAGCAGCCGGTGCGTCACGTGGATGCCGGCTGCGCCCGCGGGCGCTACGGCGTGGCCATCGACGATGATGAGCCGGCGGAAGGGATCCAGCGCGGCGCCCAATGCGAGCTCGTTGCCCGCAAAGTCGGGACATCGGACGAGCTCCGTGCAGGCCGTCAACGCGAACTTCGCGCCGATGAGCGTGCCCACGCCCGCCTGCGCGAACGCGAGTGCGAGCAACGCGAGCGCGAGCGGGCGCAGGCTTGTCGTCGCGGGCCCTTGCGGCGTGGCGCCGTCCGGGCTCGCGAGAACTCCGGTCAGCGCTGCCAGTACCGCGAGCATCAGATATCCGCCGAGCAGGTTGCCGAGCGGGACTGCGGGGTATTCCGCTCCCGGAGTCGCGATGCCGAGCACGGCGAGCCCCGCGGCGATGACGAGTGCGGCGAGCCCCAGCGTGCGTTCGCGCCGGAAGGCGGGGCGCAGCCCGCGCGCCGTCAACCACATCCCGATGATGAGCGCCAGCGCGCCCGACGCCGCGAGCCGGTGGAGAAGGCGCGCGACGAACACGCCGGTCGACGGTGCCGCCGCTTCCGCGTGCGCGTCGATCCGCGCGTAGCATGCGGGCCAGTCGGCGCAGGCGAGCCCCGCCTGTGTATGCCGGATGAAAGCGCTGGCGACGATCACGATCAGGGTCAGCAAGCCCGCGGCGAGCGCGAGCCGACCAAACAGGCGGCGCGTACGCACGGTGGAATCGGCCGACCGCGCACCGATCATGGCGTCGTCGCCCCGGCGCGGCGCGCGCGCGGACGATTCACGGCCGCGACCACCACCACGGCTACGAACAGCATGCCGCCGACGATCGCGATCAGCCCCCCAACGCCCATGAGGCCCATCCCGACCGTCTGCTCGAACGAGCGCGCGACCATCGCACCGTCGGCAACCTTGCGCTGCACGCCGTATCCGCCCGACCACACCAGCCCGACGATGTGCAGCAGCTGGCCGCCGCCGTAGACATAAGGTTGCCAGGTCGCGAGTCGCGTCGATGGCGCGGCGTATCCGAGGCGCGGCAGCAGCCAGTAGGCGACCCCCATCAGCGCGATCGTCACGCCGACGATCGCGCCGTGATAGTGCGCCGGAATCCGGACGTTGTTGCCATGAATGGCATAGCCGATGAGCCCGCCGGCCCCGAACAACGCGATCGAGGTCACCAACGCGGCGAAGAGCGGCGATTCGCGCGTGTTGGATGAGATCCCCGTTCGGCCGCGGCGCACGAGCCCCCAGCACACCGCCACGGCGACCGGTGCGATGGCGAGTCCGCCGCCGAAGCGCATCAGCCACGTCTGCAGCCGGTGATGTTCGACCGACGCGATGTCGTAGGCGTAATAGATCAGCGGCGTCACGAACACGCAGAACAGCCCGACGCCGAACAGCAGGGCAATCACCCGCGGGGACAGCGGCACGCGGGCGCCGATCGCATCGGCGAGCAGCAGCCAGGCCACGAGCAGGAGCAGCGTCCACGAGAACTGCAGGACGTGACCGCCGCCCCAGAACAGGAGTTCGTAGTACGCCTTGCCGTCGAGTTCGCGCGGAAGCGCCGCGTACGACCAGGCCAGCGCCAGCAGCGCGACGGCGGTCGCCACGATCGCGGCGTTCAGGCCGAAGCGCAGCGCGCCGGCGCCGTCGAGACGGATCCCGACCAGCGGCGAGGCGAACAGCCCGCGGACGACGAGCAGCGCAGCGCCCATCCCCACCAGCGCGAGGCCCCAGAGGAATGCCGGCGATTCGATGACGGGCACATAGTTCGACATGATCGGCGTGCCGCCGGCGAACGGCGCAACGGCCATCGTCGCGGCGCCCGCGGCGGCGAAACCGAGCGCGGCCCAACCCAGCGGCAGCATTCGCGGCGTGCTGTTGAGGCTCCACAGCACGCCGGCGAACGCGATGAACCAGACGAGCACCGACAGGTCCACGTGCGCGACCAGCGCGGTATGGAAGAAATTCGCGACCGGAAACAGCTCGGCAAGCCCTGGCGTGCGCGACAGCACCAGCAGCACTGCGAGAATGCCCGACGCGCCGAGTGCGGCGACACACAGCCCGAACCAGCCGAGGGCGAGCCGCGCCCGGGCGTCGCGCGGCACCGCCAGCGTGAACCGGCCGAACGCCACGGCGGCGTCGAGCCGCGCGGCGGGGGTGGTGGCCGAATACCCGAGTCGGGAGTCAGTGGGCAGCGTCGCCGGCATGGGAGAGCTCCGTGCGTTTTGGAGGTGGCGCCTGGATCGAGCGGGGCCGGTCAGGGGCGGCCAGGTCGTCGCGCAACGATTGCAGCGCCGCGGCCAGCGCCACGACGTCGCCGCGTCCGACCCAGGCGACGCGGACCCGCCCGGCCGGAACAGCAGCGCGCAGGTGCGGCTCGCGGACGCCGGCGAGACGCTCGTCCATCCAGCGATTGCCGAGGCGGAACGCGCAGTCGCCGTCGCGGCACCCGGTGACGAGCACGCCGTCGGCGCCGGCGCGCAGCGCGTATTCGATGAACGACGGCGGCAGTTGCGCCGCGCAGAGCAGCGGGAGCGTTGCCGTTCGCGCGTCGGCGAGCGCGCTCACGTCGGCGCCGCCGTGCTCCGGCAGGCAGCCGATGGCGACAACGCGCGGGCGCGCATCGGCGCGATTCGCGTCGACCGAGATTCGCTCGAGCTCGGTTTCGAGCGTTGCCCGCATCGCGTGCACGGGCGACTCCGGCAGGTCGATGCCGGTGAGGAGTTCGCCCGCCGAGCGGAACGGCGTCGACGACGGACAGGCGCCCGCGCAAATGCCGCAGCCGGCGCACAGGTCCGGGTCGACCACCGCCTGGCGCGGAAGCGGCTTGCCGTCGGTGCGCGGTTGCATCGTCACCGCGGCGTACGGGCAGTCGGCGAAGCACCGCGCGCAGCCATTGCAGTTGGCGAGATCGACCACGGCCGCGGCCGGCCGCGATGCGCGCGCGGACCGGGCGAAGTACGGCAGCGCCAGCAGCAGCAAAGTGAAGCCAACGGCGGCCGACCAGAGCGCGGCTGGCGAGGACCTGTCGGCGAAGGCGTGCACGCCGAGGTAGAACCAGTCGAGCCGAAGCGTTCCCGGCGCGACGCCAAGATCGGCGGCTACGTCGCTCGCGACCGGTCGCGCGAGGCAGAGCAGCGCCAGTGCGCCGAGCGTGCCCCACGCGAGCGCGCGCGGCGGATGGGCCGCCGGGCGCGACAGCCGCTGCAGATGCACCCACATCGTCGCGAGCAGCGCGAGCGGAAGCCCGATGTGCAGGAAAATGAGCAGCGAGAACAGCCGATCGCTCACCGCGCCGGGCGCGACAAAATTGCGGATCAGCGTGCCGCCGAAGACCGGCAGCGCGTCGAGCCACTCCATGGTCGCGATCAGACTGTACTGCGCGAGCCGGTCCCACACGAGCCAGAAGCCGCCGATGCCGGACGCGAACACCAGCCACAGCGCGAGCACGCCCGTCAGCCACGAAAAGCGGCGGAAATGCGCGAAGCGGCTGAGCGTCCACTCGCGTGCGACGTGGAGCAGCGCGACGAGGACGAAGGCGTCGGACGCGTAGCGATGGAGGCTTCGCGCAAGCGAGCCCAGCGGAAATGCGTTCGACGAGAGGCGCTCGACCGACGCATACGCGCCATCCGCGCGCGTGTCGAAGCCGACGTAGACGTAGATTCCGGTCGCCGCGACGATCCAGAACAGTAAGAACGCGAGGCCGCCCAGGTGCCGCCATGGATTGCCGGCCTGGCCGAACGCCCGGTCGAAAGCGCGCTCGACGGGGCCGAGCAGTGCAACGGGGAGCGGCGTGCTCCAGGAGGCGGGCGCGGTCGCCGACGACGGCTTGTCCATCGGCCGATGCTACCGGCGCGCGCCCCGCGGCGAATTGACATGGGTTAATCTGTCCTAACCCAGATTTGATCTCGCAGCCGGTGTCGGATCGGACTGAACCTTGACGGTTTCAGTTCGGCCACCACCGGACGGTCGGGGTCGGCACCCATAAGCAGCCGTTCGGCCGCGCCGTCGCTCCAGGTCAGCACTCTCGGCGCAGCCCGCGTCGACTTGTAAGTGGCTTCCATCGGCGCAAGGATTTCCGAGTCGGTGATTCCAGCCGACGGCGCGGTCGCGGACGTATTGACGGCGGCGGGCATTGGCGAATAATTGTTAGATGCCTGCTCCCTGCAAGCAACGCAGAAGTATGACCTTCGCGGCGTTGTATGCGTCGCTCGCCGTATCGCTGATTGCAGGGATGCTCGCTGGAACCGCGCTTGCAGGCCCGTCCGAGGACGCGGATCGGGCATACGCAACCGGCGACTACGCGACCGCTCTACGGCTCTCGCGCCAGTTGGCGAACGAAGGCAACGCGGCCGCGCAGAACAATCTCGGCGTGTTGTATGACCACGGCGAAGGCGTACCACAAGACTATAGCGAGGCGTTTAAGTGGTACAAGAAAGCCGCCGAGCAAGGCTATCCTCTCGCCCAGAAGGCCGTAGCCGTAATGTATGAGTTCGGTCGAGGCGTACCACAGAATTACGTCGCGGCGCACGGGTGGTACAAAAGGGCGGCCGAGCAAGGCATAGCGATCGCGCAGTTCAATCTCGGCGTGTTGTATGAGCAAGGTCACGGCGCATCACAAGACTACACTCTGGCGCTAACGTGGTATCGCAAAGCGGCTGATCAAGGCTTTGGGAACGCCCAGAATAACCTAGGCAGACTGTATGAAAAGGGCCAAGGCGTAACACGGAATTACGTCGAGGCGCACAAGTGGTACACCCTCGCCGTGTCACGGTTGTCGGATAAATCCCAACGCGAATTGGCCGTCAAGAACCGCGACAACGTGGCTTGGAAAATGACGTCCACGCAGATTGCCGACGCACAGAAACTTGTGCAAGAGTGGAAGCCGAAGTGACGCGCGGACGAGGCGATTCAGTAGCCGAAAGCATCGAGTTGATCGCGGCTGAGTGACCGCTTCATTTACGTCGCAACGGCGCTCGCGGCGGGTCGCGATTCGAGCCGCGGAAAGGCGGCATTCACCCGCGGAATACCCAGCCGCCTTCCTTGGCGTCGAAGTCGATGACGAGCACCCGGCCGGGCTTGAGGTCGATCGCGCGGTCGCCGACGAAGGCGAAGTCGCCGTTCACCGCATCCTTGAGCCGCGCGACGAACCGGTGCTCCCCCGCCGGCACGGCGATCCGCCGGTACACGGTCGCCGCGCCGTCACGCGACAACCCGGTCGGCGGCGCGACCACGGCGAAGAGCGGCTTGCCGTCCATGTCGATTTCGACGGTGACCGGCGCCCGCTCGCGTTCGCAGACCTGGGCGGCACGCATGTTCGGCGCGAGCTTCGCGAGCTCCTCGGCCGTGCGTTCGCGGCAGGCGACCTTGCGTTGCCCGGCGTGCTGGAAGGAGAGCTTCACGAGCGCATCGCTCGCGGGCAGGTGGACGTACGCGGGCGAGGTCGCGAAATAGCCGACGACCGCCATGAACGCCGCATAGCAGAGAGCCTGCAGCGGGTAGCTCAACCATCTGTTCACGGGCATCGCAGACATTTCGCCGTCCTCGCCTTCACATGCCGCCGAGCTTGACCATGTCCGCCTCGGCGACTTTCCGCGCGAGGTGCGGGGTGAGCTTGAACGCGTCGGAGAAACAGTCGTCCTGTGTCATTCCGTGCGCCATGAACGCCGGATGCGCAGCCTCGACCATCTTGACCGAGCCGCACGCGTAGATCTGGTGGCCGCCGAGATCGGGAAAATCGGCCAGGATCGCTTCGTGGACGAGCCCGGTGCGGCCCGTCCAGCGATCCTCGGGTGCCGGCGCCGAGAGCACGGGCACGAACGTGAAGTTCGGATGCTCGGCCGCCCACTGCTTCGGCAGGTCGGGGAGATAGAGATCGCGCAGCGACCGCACGCCCCAATACAGGATCATCCTGCGCTTCATGCCGACGTGGAAAGCATGCTCGACCATGCTCTTGACCGGCGCGAAGCCGGTCGCGCCCGCGACGAAGATGATCGGCTTGTCCGAATCGTCGCGCAGAAAGAACGCGCCCAGCGGCCCCTCGAAGGTGATCGTGTCCCCGACCTTCATCGCGGTGAAGACGTGCGTCGTGAACTGCCCACCCGGAATCAGCCGGATCTGCAGCTCGATCGCGTCGCCGACATGCGGGGCGGTGGCGAAGGAAAAGCTGCGCCGCTGACCGTCGGGCAGGCAGATGTTGATGTACTGGCCCGGGTAAAAGCGTATTGGATCGCCTTCGACCTCGAGCTTGACGATCATCACGTCGTCGGTCGCCTTGCGCATCGACGCGACCTTGGCCCGGTACTCGCGCGGACGAATCCCGCCCGGCAGGACCTGCGGGACGTATTCGAGCTCGACGTCGGACAGCGGCGTCGCGCTGCAGGCGAGCACCTGGCCGCCGGCGCGTTCTTGCGCCGAGAGTGCGGACTCCTGGTGCGGACCCTGTTCGACGGACCCGTACGACACCGTGCACTTGCACTGGCCGCAGCCGCCGTTGCGGCATTCGTACGGGAAGGCGATGCCCTCGCGCAGCACGGCCTCGAGGATGGTTTCGCCCGGGCGCGCCGGGATGATCCGGTTGTCCGGCCGCACCATCAGGTGGAGATCGTCCTTCGCCCGGCGTTTCGGGGGCAGCCACGGCAGAATCGCGAGCAGCAGCGTGAGGATGCCGACCATCGCCCACATGCCGCCGGGCGACCATCGATACAGCAGCGGGTATACGGTCAGATAGAACCAGTCGAACGCGACGGTCGTCGGCGCCGACGCGAGATCCGCCGGGTCTCCGGACACCGCGGGCTTCACGAGCGACAGCACCAGAAGGGCCAGCGTGACCCCGATCCAGATCGGCCGCGGCGGATGCGTCTTCGCCCCCGGCACCCGCTGCGTGTGGATCCACAGGAGGCCCAGCACGCCGAGCGGCAAGCCGATGTGCAGGAACGACAGCAGCGAGAACAGGCGGTCGTTGACCGTGTCGGGCGTGATGAAGTTGCGGATCAGCGCGCCGTTGAACACCGGCAGCCAGTCGAGCCATTCGGCCGTGGCGACGGTCACGAACTGCGCGGTGCGGTCCCAAGGCAGCATGTAGCCGTTCACGCCCGCGATGTACACGAGCCACAGCAGGATCACGCCCGAAATCCACGAAAACCAGCGGAAGCTGCGGTAATGGTCGAACACGAAATGGCGGACCAGGTGGAGCACCATCGCCAGCACCATCGCGTCGGACGCGTAGCGATGGAAGCTGCGCATGATTCCGCCCAGCCACCACTGCTCGTGCGTCATGTACTCGACCGAATCGTAGGCTTCGTGAACGCCGGTCTTGAAGAAGATGTAGAGGTAGAGGCCGCTCGCGACGACGATCCACAACAGGTAGTACGCGATGGCGCCGAGGTAGTAGAACGGATTCAGCTTGTCGCCGAAGACCACGTTGAAGACGCGCTCGGCGGCCAGGAATGCGGCCTGCCCGACGCGCTGAACGAGCTTCAGCATGCCGGCGAAACCGTGCGCGTCAACCCGATCCGCAACCGCGCGCCGTCATCAAACGCGGGTCGGCCGCTGGCGCCGCCACTCCGCGGTCAGGTACCAGGCAGTCCCGCCGAGCATCGAGAGCCCGGCGAAGATCTCGATGAACAGTCCGTAGTTGAGCCGATACTTGCCGGCGCGCGGATCGTAGACGGTGCACAGGATGCGGACGCGCTCGAGCAGGCCGACGAGGTTCTGCGCCGGGGCCGGCGCACCGGTGACGAGTTCGCGCAGCGGCCCGACGAGGACCGGCAGCTCGAACGACTCGCCGTAGACCTGCCGGAATACGCGCCCTTGCCCGTCGAGGATCGTCACCTGGGTCAGGTGATCGAAGCCCGCGGCGGTCGGCACCCACGCGAACCCGAGATCGCGCGCGAGACCGTCCACCGTGGCCGCGTCGGCGGCGAGAAAGTCCCAGTTCGCGAGATCGATGCCCTGGCGCTTCCGGAATTCGCGCATCGCCCCGGGCGTGTCGAACGGCAGGTTGAAGCCCACGGTGACCACGCGAAAAGCATCCGCGGACAAGACGCGTTGCGCTTCCTCGACGGCGCTTCCGAGAAATTTCGTCGTCGCCGGGCAGACCTGGAAGCAGCCGGTGTAGATGAACGACACGAGCAGCGGCTTGCCGCGGTAGTCGGCGAGGCGCACCTCCTTGCCGGCGCCGTCGCGCAACGTGTAGTCGCCGACCGGCTTGCCGATGACGGCCTGCGAGCGGTCGAGCGCGTCGCGAGGGTCGAGCTTCGCCCCCTGCGGCAAGCCTTGCGCGAACAACGCGCCGGCGGCAATGAACAGCAGCAATCCGATGACCGCCGCCAGAAGCAGGAGGTTTGCGTCGACTTCCTGCCGCGGCTTATGCACGGAGCGCGCTGTCGACGATCGCCGCAACGAGCAGCAGCGTCAACTGAATCAGCGTGGCGTGAAAATTGACCATCGCCCTGCGGCGGTCCGGCGCCAGCGCGAGCTGGGCGCTCCTCACCAGCAGATAGCCGCCGCTGCCGATCGCGACCGCCAGATAGAGCCAGCCCATGCCGAGGAAGGCCGGCACCAGTGTGGACGCCACCAGCAGGCCCGCGCCGGCGTGCACGGCGCGCGCGGCACGCGCATCGCCGACGATGACGGGCAACATCGGGACCCGCGCGGCCTCGTAGTCTTCGCGAAACGCGATGGCGAGGCTCCAGAAATGCGGCGGAGTCCACAGGAACAGGACGACCGCGAACGCCAGCGGCAACGGTTCGAATGCCCCGCCCGGCGCGACGGCCGCCGCACCGGCGAGCACGGCAAAGCTTCCCGCCAGCCCGCCGACGACGATGTTCCACCACGTGCGGCGCTTCAGCCACACGGTGTAGACGACGCCATACGTGAATGCGCCGAGGAACGTATACAGCGCGGCGCTCGCGTTGAACGCGAAACCGGCGAGTGCGACCCCGAGAAGTCCGATGCCGAGGATCGCGGCGAGCCAGCGGGGTCCGGCGACGAGACGGCCGGTGACGAACGCGCGGCGGCGCGTGCGGCCCATGCGCGCGTCGAGATCGCGCTCGACATACTGGTTGAACGCACCGGCCGCGGCGGAGGCGAGCGTCACCGCGAACGCGAGCAGCAGGAAGTCCGCTGCCGGAACGGCCGGCCCTGGCGTCACGGCGGCGCCGGCCACCGCGGTGAAGCCGATGACGAGGCCGATCCGCAGCTTGAACAGGTCGAAGCAGAGCCGCACGCGCGCACGTATCGGGTGCGGGGTTGTGCGCGGCAACGTTGCGTCGGTGCCCGGGGTCATGGATGCCTCGATTCGGGCGGGTGGCGGGCCGTGGAAAGCGCGCGGCGACCCTTGCGGCCGGCGCGCGCCCGGCCACTCCTTATGAGAGCGGCCACACGGTCGAAAGATACTTCCAGTTCACGAAGTAGTAAAGGACGAACGCGATGAGGAAGACCATCGCCAGCAGGAAGGTGCCCGGCGCGGCGAATCCCGCCGTCCCGATGTTGGTGCCATGCGCCTCGAATGCGACTTCGACGGGCCGCGTCGTGGGCGCCACGCCATCCTTCGCCTTGACGTACGCGAATCCCGGCGTCTCTATCCGCTTGCCGAGGAACACGCTGCCGACGGTGATGAGGAGGTACATGACGCCGCCCACGATCGCCGCGAGGCCGCATATCCCCATCAGCGCCATCATCAGGTAGGCCGTACCGGGGAACTCGTACCCGAGCGCGTTGCCGGCGAACGTGATGTCCCAGTGCCGGCGGGGCACCCCGAGCGTCCCGGCGCCCATCATGAACAGCGAGAAGCCGCACATGCCGAGACCGAACACGTAGGGCTGCCACTTGGCCATTCCGGCGAACATCAGCTCGCGCCGGAACAGCGTCGGAATCAGGAAGTACGTGAGCCCCATGAACGCCAGCGTGGTGCCGATGACGACCGTCGCGTGGAAGTGGCCCGGCACGTAGATCGTGTTGTGGATGATGAGGTTCAGCTGCTCGGTTCCCATCATCACGCCGGAGATTCCGCCGAGGAATCCGAAGCCGATCAGCGAGATGAACATCGCGGAGAACGACGGATTGCCCCACGGCGCCTTGCGCAGCCATTCGAAAAGGCCGTTGTTGAACCCCTTCTCGCGCTGCGACACTTCGATGGCGCCCGGAACGGTCAGACCGTGGACCATCGACGCCAGCACCGCGAGGTACATGGCGTAGCTGGTGTTGAAGATCTTCCAGTTCGACGTCAGGCCGGGATCGGCCAGCAGGTGATGCGCGGAGGCGAGCTGGAGGAAGAAGATGTAGAGCAGGAACGCCGTGCGCGACACCCGTTCCGACATCGGCTTCGCATTGAAGACGATCGCCGCGATCGCGTACCACACCGAGACGTGCGCCGCGACGTTGATCTGCTGCGAGCTGTGGCCGAAAGCCCACCACACGGTGCGGTACATCAGCGAGTCGATGTAGTTCACCAGGCCGAGCGACCACAGGAACGTCGGGATCAGGATGATCGCGCCCGACGCGATCGTGAAGACCGCGATGATCGCCGCGGTGATGGCGCCGAAAGTCACGAGCGGCACCGAGCCGGTGTACGTCTTCTCGTTCTTGGCCAGGACGAGCGTGCCGAAGAACACGAAGCAGGCGATCAGCGCGCCGACCGCGAACAGGATCAGCCCGAGGTAGAAGGTCGGATGCGCGCCCATCGGCGCGTAGGACGTGAACATCACGCTCGAGTCGCCGCGGGTGACCGAGTAGTTGTTGATGATCGCGCCGGCGACCATCAGCACGAACGCCGTCCACGCCCAGCGCGGCGCCGCCAGCCGGCAGCGCAGCAGCGTCGACGCGCAGAAGTACAGCACCGCGATCTCGAAGAAGATGATCCAGAACACGAGCATGTCGAGCCCGTGCGCGGTCAGCACGAGGTAGAACCAGTCCGGCGGCAGCAGGTGCACGGCCTGCCAGCGGGTCAGTATGACGAGGAGCGCGAGGATGCCGCCGACCAGCAGCGACACCACGCCGGCGACGGCATTCCAGCGGATCAGCTTCTCCGCCGGCTCGTGGTAGGAGAGACCCGTGGACGGGCAGGTGCGGAACATCCGGTTGACGGCCATCGTCGTCCCCTTATTTCGGCTTCACGACGTACAGCCGGCTCGCCATCGTGTGATGGTTGATCCCGCAGTACTCGTTGCAGATGATCGAATAGGTGCCCGCCCGGGTCGGGGTCAGCGTGACGACGTGCTCGTAATTCGGGTGCACCTCGATGTTGATGTTTTCCGGCTGCAGCGAGAAGCCGTGGAGCCAGTCCATCGACGCCAGGTGCAGCCGATAGGTCTTGCCCTCCTCGAGCTCGAGCATCGGCCACCACTGCCACAGCCGCGCGATCAGGTAGACGTCGCTGCCGGCGGGCGGATGGACGACCGGAATCTTCAGGTCGGTCTCTTCGCGCACCTTGTGCTTGTCGACCATCGCCTGCGTCTTGCCGGTGAACATCTCCGGCGTCGTGCGATAAGCCTCGTTGGACAGGTTCTGCTTACCGTAGACGTGCCAGTACGGCATCATGAAGAACATCACCAGGCACCAGACGAACGCGATGGCGATCCACGAGCCTTCGACGCGGTCCAGCGGCTGCTTCCACCATAGACGGCTTGCCGGCGGTTGAATGGCGCTCATAGGTATGGGCTCTGCAGTGGCGGGGTAGGCATGCGGCCTACTTCGCGATCGGGATGCCGACGATTTCCATCACGCCCCAGACGATGTAGAGCACGGTCGGCATGGCGATGCCGATGAAGAGCAGCAGAAACGGGTTGTCGAGCAATTGCTGCATCGCCGGAATCGGCTCGTCCGGCATTTCTTCTTCGGCGATCGGATTGTTGGTGTTCGCGGTGGCCATGGCATTTGCTCCTGGTGATGCCCAACGTTGCCGGCCTTGCGGCCGCCCCGGGGACGCGTTGCACGAAGGCCGACTCGGTGGCGGTCGGCGCTCGACCTGCGCGCTTCGCTGCAACATCCGCACGCACCGTCGTCGCTTCGTTCGTGCGGCAGACTCTACGGCGGCGACATTTTCGGCAACTTGATGCGCATCAAGATAAGTCGGCATGGCACCCGGATGCCGGGCTCGACTTCGTTCGGGCCCCGCGCTGAACGGAAATGCAACACGTCCTCCAAGGTGCCGTTCCGATGCCACGGGATTCGCCCGGCTTGATGCGCATCAAGGAGCGCAAACGCCGCCGTTCCAACAATGCGGCGATGGGCGCCACTGCATGTCGGACAGCATCGCGAAAGGGGCACTGATGGGCCGGGAGATCGTGCTCGACGTCCGCGGGATGGAGCCGCCCGAGCCGCTCGAGCGCGTGCTCGAGGCCGTGGACGGGTTCGTTCCGGGGGACATGCTGAAGCTGGTAATAGATTGCCATCCTCTGCCGCTGTTCCGGATTCTCGAGCGCAACGGCTTCGCCTATCGTGAAGCGCCCGGCACCGAGGCGCTGTACGAAATCACGATCTGGCGCAAGGATTGAATTGCGCCCCGACGCGATGGATGGGGATGTGAGCCGGGCGCCGATTGCGATGAGCGCGGGTCTCGCCCTGCTGATCGGGGACATCGGCGGCGCTGCGCGCGGGACCCTCGATCTCGGCGACGAGGACGCCTGTGCGCTGTTCGCGGCGATCCTCGCGGGCAGGATTCCTGCGGTCGAGCGGGACGCGGTCCTGGGCGCGCTGCCGATCAAGGGCGCGTCGCTCGGCGCCATGCGGGGCGCCATGCGCGCGCTGGATGACCACGTCGGCCGGCTCGACGCCTCGGCAGACTGGCCGCGCCCCGTCGTCCTGCCGACTTGCGGCGGCACGCGGCGCCACCCGAACCTGACGGCGCTGCTCGCGCTGCTGCTGAAGCGCTACGGTGTGCCCGTGCTCCTGCATGGCCCGGGGCGAAGCGAGGTCGACGGGACGGGCGACGCCGCCCGCGCCGCCGGGGCCGAGCCGGCGGCCGGCGCCGCGCGCTTCGGGCGCGTCACGACCCTGGAGATACTGCTGGAACTGGGGATAGAGCCCGCGACCGGCCTTGCCGATGCGCAGGCCCGGCTGGTGCAGAACCAGATCGTCTACGTCCCTTTCGCCGTGTTGGCGCCGGGGCTCGCACCCCTGCGGCACGACCGCGCGCCGCCGGGAGCGCGGGCGTTCGCGGGTTCGCTGGCGAAACTGATCGATCCGTTCGGCGGCGACGGCTTTCGCGTGGTCAGTGCCACGGACCCGGAGAATCTCCGGCGGACGCGCGCGTTTCTCGCCGCGACGCACGCCGACGCCTTGCTCCTGCGCGGAACCGAAGGCGAGCCGTTCGCCAATCCGCGCCGGCCGCCGGAGTTCGAGACCTTCGTCAAGGGTAACGGCGCGGTGTTCGCCGAGAAGAAAAGTGAATGCGATCGGGCGCCGCCGGCGATGGGCGATGCCCCCGCCACGGCGGCCTGGATCGCGCAGGCGCTTGCGGGCGAAATGCCGGTGCCGGCGCCGATCATCGCAGAGCTCGCATGCTGCCTGGAAGGAGCGCGCCGCGCGATCATGCTCGCATGATCCGGCAGCGCACGCCGCCATCGCGCGCCGCCGTGCGCGCGTACGGGATCAGCGCATCGTCATGCCGCCGTCTGCCGCGAGTATCTGCCCGGTGACGTAGCACGCCGCGTCGGAGGCGAGAAAGACGAACACCGGCGCGATCTCGTCGGGCTCCGCCCAGCGGCCCAGCGGTATGCGCTCCAGGTACTTCGCCTTGAAGCGCTCGTCGGTGCGGATCGTCTCGGTCATCGGGGTCGCGGCGCCCGGCGCGATCGCATTCACCGTGATGCCGAATTTCGCCAGTTCCTTCGCCGCGGACATCGTGAGCCCGACGATCCCCGCCTTGGCGGCGCTGTAGTTGATCTGGCCGATGGTGCCCAGGATTCCGGCGGCCGACGTGACGTTGACGATGCGCCCGTAGCGCCGCTCCATCATCCCCGGGACCACGGCCTGCAGGCAGTTGAAGCTGCCGGTCAGGTGAACGGCGAGCACATCGTCCCACTGGGCCGCGGTCATGCGGTGCAACATCGCGGGCCGGACGATGCCGGCGTTGTTGACGAGGATGTCGACGCGGCCGAAGCGTTCGCCGGCCGCGGCGGCCATGGCCTCGACCTGGTCGCGGCGCGAGACGTCGCAGCCGAAGCCCAGGGCCTCGGCCCCGCCGGCGCGCAGCGCGCCCGCCAGCGTCTCGGCACGATCGAGGGCGAGATCGGCGACGCACACGCGAGCGCCCGCGGCGGCAAAGGCCCTGGTGACGGCGGCACCGATGCCCTGGGCCGCGCCCGTCACGATGGCGGTCTTTCCTCGCAGCTGCATCGCGCCTCCTGCGCCGGTCCCGGCATCGCACGCCGTCGCCGCCGAATCCTGCATCCGGATACCGAAATCCCGCCACTCTGCTGCAGCGCACGCCGGTCGCACTTGATGTGCCTCAAGGAGTCGTCGTTGCGGCACGCCCACAATGGCCCATCCGCAGCCGAAGTGGAGCAGGGCGCGGGGAGGAGACGATGGAGCGATCGTTCGCGCGCGAAGTGGCGCTGTTGCAGCAGGGCGCCGGGCAGCCGTTTCACGGCGAAGGCATCCTCGCGGTGACCAAGGCGCTGCTGCAGTCGGGCGTCGGCTACGTCGGCGGCTATCAGGGATCGCCGGTGTCGCAGCTGCTCGACGTGATGGTGCAGGCGCGCGACTACCTCGACACGCTCGGCGTCCACGTCGAAGCGTGCACCAACGAGGCCGCGGCGTGCGCGATGCTCGCGGCGTCGATCAACTATCCGATCCGCGGCGCGGTGACGTGGAAGTCGATCGTCGGCACCAACGTCGCATCGGACGCGCTGTCGAACCTCGCGTCGCCCGGGGTGCTCGGGGGCGCGCTGATCGTCGTCGGCGAAGACTACGGCGAAGGCTCCAGCGTCGTGCAGGAACGCACGCACGCGTTCGCGATGAAGTCGTCGGTCTGCCTGCTCGACCCGCGGCCCGACCTGCCGCACATCGTGCGCATCGTCGAGCACGCGTTCGCGCTGTCCGAAGCGTCATCGACGCCGGTGATGCTCCAGCTGCGGATCCGCGCGTGCCATCTGCAGGGCAGCTTCGTGTGCAAGGACAACGTCGCCCCCGCGCTTTCGACGCTCCATCCTGCCGCGACGGCTCCGGTGCGCGAACTCGGCCACATGTCGCATCCGCCGTTCACGTTCATCCACGAGCGCCTCAAGGTCGATGCGCGGCTCCCGGCCGCGCGGCGCTACATCGTCGGCCACGGCATCAACGAGATCTTCGCGGGCGACGCGGGCGACGTGGGCCTCATCGTCCAGGGCGGGCTCTACAACAACCTCGATCGCGCGCTGGCGACGGCGGGCATGCTCGACCGCCGAGGCGCGAGCCGGCTGCCGATCCTCGTCCTCAACGCGACGTACCCGCTGGTGCCGGAGCAGCTGGCCGATTTCTGCCGGGCCAGGCGCGCGGTGCTGGTGCTCGAGGAAGGC
>JANMBN010000198.1:0-5195 GCA_031360485.1 Betaproteobacteria bacterium
GTCGCGACGATCCAGCCGGCCACCCTGCCCGACAAGGCTCTGCGCTACCGCGTGCGGCTCGGCCCCTACGACAATACCGACGAGCTGAACCGCATGAAAGGCGAGCTCGGCACTCGCGGTTTCGATGTCGCGGTGATCAAGTACTGACGGGCCCGCCCGCGATCGCCGGAAGAGGGGCGGGCGAAAACGGCGGGAACTCGCGTCGTCGCGACCGGCCCAACAAACGTTATCTGCCCATGGAGACTTCAATCATGCATCTGCTGCAAACCCTGATGCGCCGGCTGTTGCCGCTGGCGGCGGTCGTGATGGCGTCGTTGCCGCTCCCGGCGGCCGCGCAATCCGGCGCCGTCGAGGAGGGCAACCAGTTTCTGCGGCTCAAGAATCCCCAGCCGGTGGAATCGGGCAAGAAGATCGAGGTCATCGAGTTCTTTTCCTACGGCTGTCCGCATTGCGGCGATCTCGAGCCGGTGCTGCAGGGCTGGTTCAAGACGATGCCGGCGGACGTGCAGTTTCGTCGCATACCGGTGATGTATCAGGACCGCTGGGTCCCGCTCGCGAAGATCTACTACACGCTGGACGCGCTCGGAGAAGAGGCGCGGCTTTCCCCCGAAGTGTTCACCGCCGTTCATGCCCGCGGCTTGAGCCTGTGGCAGGAAAAGACGTTTTTCGATTGGGCGGCAAGCCATGGTCTCGACCGCAAGAAGGTCGAGGACATGTACAACTCGTTCGCGATCGGAGGCAAGGTCAATCGCGCGCGGGCGGCCGCGCAGACCTACCAGATACAGTCGGTGCCGATGGTCGTTGTCGACGGCAAGTTCGTGACCAACCGGGTGGGCTCGCACGCCGCGATGCCTGCCGTGATCAGCGCGTTGATCGCCAAGGCGCGCGCCGAACGGCCGAAGAGCTGACACCGCCCGGCAGCGGGTGAGCGCCTCGGCCGCGGCCAGCAGGCGTGGTCATCCGCCCGTCCGTCGAAGCCGGGTCAATGTGGAAGCCGCGCAGCGTTTTCATCACCGGCGCCAGCAGCGGCGTCGGCGCCGCGCTGGCCCGTCGTTATGCTGCGCAGGGCGCGATCGTCGGCCTGTTCGCGCGGCGGCAGGCCGAACTCGACGCGCTTGCCGCGACGCTGCCGGCGGGCGCGGTCGCGGTGTACGCCGGCGACGTTCGCGATGCCGGCGCGCTCGCCCGCGCGGCGAACGAGTTCATCGCCCGATTCGGAGCCCCCGGCGTCGTGATCGGGAACGCCGGCGTGTCGCGCGGCACGCTGACCGAGCATGCGGAAGACCTGCCCGCGTTTCGCGAGGTCCTCGAGACCAACGTCGTCGGGCTGGTCCACACGTTTCAGCCGTTCATCGCGGCGATGCGCGCCGCGCAGCATGGCGCGCTTGTCGGCATTGCCAGCGTGGCGGGGTTTCGCGGCCTCGCGGGCTCCGGCGCCTACTCCGCATCGAAGGCCGCGGCCATCGTCTACCTCGAGAGCCTGCGGCTCGAGCAGCGGGGGACCGGTGTCGCGGTGCTCACGATCTGTCCCGGTTACATCGCGACGCCGATGACCGAGCGCAATCCCTATCCGATGCCGTTTCGGCTCGACGCGGACAAGGCTGCGCAACTCATTGCGCGCGCCATCGAGCGGCGAAAGCGCTTCTACGTATTGCCGTGGCAGATGGCGGTCGCGGGCCGCGTGCTGCGCTGCCTGCCGCGCCCGCTCTACGATGCAGTGTTCGCGCGCGCGCCGCGCAAGCCGCGGCAAGCGGCGTGACCGTCGCCGCAGGCGCGCGTCGGAGGAGGCGCCGCGACGGCGGAGCGACGCGTCGCTCCGCTCAATCCGGGTCGACTACAGAGGGGCCCGGATGCCGACCGTGACCGCGTAGTAATTGCCGTCGCCCCGCGCGGCCGTCCCCGAGCCGGTGATGTATCCGGTCACGCGCCCGAAATCGGCGCTGGCGCCGACGTTGAACAACGCGTAATTGCTGTCGGGCTTGACGACGGGAATGCTGTACGACCCGCCCAGCGAGATCGACGAAGCGTTCACGCTGCGCGCCTTGTCCATCGATTCGTACTCCCACGTCGCGCGCGCGAATGGTCGCACGCTGCCGATGTTGCCCGCGACCTGCCAGCCGGCGCTCCACAGCAGCTGCTCGACCTTCTGCTCGCCATAGTTGAGCGCCAGGCTGTCCGATCCCGTTTCCGAAAACGCGTGGACCGTGGTCTTCGTGTAAGCGACGCGTGCGTACGGGCCGTGCAGCAGGTCCTGCGCTTTGAACCAGTAGCCGCCGAGCAGGCGCCCGGTGAACTCGTTGCCGCGGGCCCGTCCCGTCTCGCTGCGCACCGTGGCGCCAAGAGGAATATTGCGGTTCACGTCGGAATATTCGAGACCGCCCGCGCCGAGCGTCGCGCCGACGTACCAGGGGCCCTCGCCGTAACCGGCGTACAGCGTCCCCACGGGCTGGCGCAGCGTGTAGCCGCCGCCCGCGCCGCCGAAATCGCCCTTGTTCTCCGTGTAGCCGAACATGCTGCCGACGAGCAGCTTCTCGGAGACCTTCATGTCGCCGCCCACGGCGATCGTGTTCGTTCTGGACCTTCCGTCACCGCCGCCCGCATTCATGTCACTGCTGCCGTAGTCGTAGGCGACCCACGCTTCCATCCTGTTCCGCGTCCGGGGTGCGTTGAAGCTCGACCACATGCGCGAGTCGAGCGCGCGGAAGTTCGCCTGCTCGACGGCGAACGGCGCCGCGCCGAGCGCCCCGATCTGCTGCGGACCGGTGATCATCGCCTCCGCTGCCTGCGCGTAGATCGCGTGGCCCGCCGTCGTCGGGTGCACGCCGTCGGCGAAGAGGTAGGTCGACGCCGCATTCGGCGTGACGAGATTGGCGGATGTGCATACCAGCGACGAGGTCGTGCCGCATGCGGGGGCCGTCACGTTCGCGAACCCATATGCGGCCGGATTGGCGAGGATCTCCTTGACGAGCGCCTGGACATTGACGCGGATCGTCGGAATGCCGGAGGCGTCGAGCGCGCCCAGGATCGCGGCGTAGTAGGCCGACTCGAACTGACTGACCAGGCCGATCGACGGATTCCCGGCGTACGCCGGCGTATTCGCAGCCGCCGGATAACTCCAGAAGAGAATGTATTGCGCGCCGCCGGCGCGGAGTATCCCGATCTGTTGGACGAGCTGAGTCGCAGCGAGCGTGAGGTTGGCCTGCGCCTGGGCGATCGTGACCTTGCCCGCCTGCAGGTCCGCGAGCTGCGTAAAGAAATCGTTTGCGCCGCCCCAGTAGGAATAGATGGCATTCGGGTCGAGCGGTCCCTTGGCGAGAAACTGCTGGACTTGCGTTGCGATCGGCACGGCCGCGGCCGTCGGGGAGACGGGCGGGTATCCCGGCAACAGCGTCACGCGCGCGCCGCCGTAGGCGTAGTCGGTGCCGCCCTGATTCGCGGGGCTGGCGGAGTAGCCGAAATATTGTGCGAACGGCTGTGTCCACACCGGACCCGGGTTGGTCGTGAACATCCCCGTACCCGGCGGCAGCACCGGCTTGAAAGAACCGATGTCCGTGTAGCTGTCGCCGAAGAAATAGACGTTGCTGAACTGCGCGGCGGCGGGCGCCGAAACGGCGAGTGCGACAGCGCTGGCGAGCAGGGCGCGCTTGAAATTCTGCATGGAGGCTCCTCGGGGAGTCATTCTAAGGACCAACGAAGCGGAACGGCCGACGCGTATTCTAATCCAATACCCCAGGCATCGCCCTGCCTGTACCGGGCGTTTGGCGCAGCGCGTCGCGCGCCCCGGTCAACGCGCACCCGTCAACGCGCGCCGGACCCGGATCGTTGATGGAAGCGGATACGGAGACTCGGCCATGCTCACGGTTCCCGCTTTGCTGCGTCGCAAGGATGCTCCCGCCATCCTCTGTCCGCGCGCACCCGCTTGGTTGGTCACCGGCCTTGCCGCGTTGCTGCTCGCCGTAGCGCCGGTCGCCGCGCGCGCCGACGACGACCTTCCCGGTCGCGTCGGCCGGATCGCCGAGCTCGCCGGCGAGCTCTATCTCGCGCCGCAGGATAACGCGGGCGAATGGACGGCCATCGGCATCAACTATCCCGTCACGTCCGGCGACAACCTATGGGTGTCGAGCGAGGGGCGCGCCGAAGTCGACTACGGCGGCGGCCAGTTCCGGCTGGCCGGCGACACCAGCCTGCACGTCTCTCGGCTCGATGATCGGCAGCTCGCGTTGTTCGTCGCCCAGGGCAGGTTGATCGTGCGGGTGCGCGTGCTCGACACGGAAGACGGGGCGCGGATCGACACGCCGAACACGCAGATCACGCTGGCCCGGCCCGGCCTCTATCGTATCGATGTCACCCCCGATCGCCAGGTGACCACGTTGACCGTCCGCGAAGGGGAGGGCTTCATCGGGCTCGCGTCGGGTGCGCGGCAGGCGCTACCCGGACAGACCGTAACGGTCGCCGGAATGGAGCCGACGGCGTCCGACATCCGGAATGGCCAGGGTGTCGACAGGTTCGACACGTGGAGCGCGAATCGCGACCGCCGCTACGAGCGCGGGCGCGCGACCGCCCATGTGTCGCGGGAGATGGTCGGCTACGCCGAACTCGACGAATACGGAACGTGGGAAACCCATCCGACGTACGGCGCGCTCTGGTATCCGACAACCGTGGCGGCGGACTGGGCGCCGTATCGCGACGGATACTGGACCACGGTCGGCGCCTGGGGCCTGACGTGGGTCGATTCCGCGCCGTGGGGATACGCACCGTCCCACTACGGCCGCTGGGTACGGGTCGGCTGGCGATGGGCGTGGTGCCCCGGGGCGTTCGTCGCGCGCCCGCATTGGGCGCCGGCGCTCGTCGGCTGGTATGGCGGCGCAGATTGGGCGCGCACGGGGACTGCGGGCGCTCCCCTCTACGGCTGGGTGCCGCTCGGCTGGGGCGACGCATACCGACCCTGGTGGCGCGGTTGCTCGCACGAGTGCTGGACCCGCTACAACCACGGATTCGCGGTGGACGTGAGCGCACGTCCGCATGGGCCACCGGCGCGGTACACGAACATGGACATCCCGGGTGCCACGACCGCGGTCACGGGCGCGACGATCGCGGGTCGCAAGCCGGTTCCGGCGCACCGGGTGCCGGCTCCGCCGTCGTCGGGAACGTCCGCCCCGCCCCTCCTGGCGACGGCACCCATCGTGCCCGTTGCC
>JANMBN010000245.1:0-2348 GCA_031360485.1 Betaproteobacteria bacterium
GTCCTCTCCGTTGTCCAGCCCGCCTTCCAATGCGGCGTCGAGATCCGCACGCGATGCTACATTGCCAACCGCCTCGGCACCATCGTCGGCGGCCTCGCGCGGGTTCCAGCGATCCTCAATGAACCTGAATTCTCAATGCCAATCGAACTGCACGCCTTCGATACGCCGAACGGCCGAAAGATCAGCGTCGCCCTGGAGGAAACGGCGCTTCACCAGATCGTAAAGATCGTCGAGTTCCGCGCGGATCACCCGTTCGGGGCGAGTGACAGATGGTAGAGAGTCGGACTTCCAATACCTGGCGAGCGATTGCGGCGTGTATCATTGTGCGCCGCCGTTGCGACCATCGGCGCGCGACATCCGACGAGAGGAAGGCAAATGTCCAGATTCGGAAATGCAGTGGTCCTTGCAGTAAGCTTTCTCCTGCTGAATGGATGCACGCAAACCGCGCCGCCGGCCAATACGGCCGCGGACGAGGCGGCCATCCGCGCGATCAATCCAATCTGGTTCAAAGCCTATACCGCCGGCGACGTCGAGGGCGTCGTTGCGCTGTACGCGGACGACGCCGTTTTCAGCGGGCCGGGGGCGCCGGCGGCGCGCGGCCCCGCCGCGATACGCGAGTATTTCAAGAAGGACATCGCGGAATCGGCTGTGGCCGGTATCACTTTCAAGGCGGGCCCCAAGACCGATGTCGGCGTTTCGGGCGATCTCGGCTGGGAATGGGGAACCTTTACCGTGTTGGACAAATCCGGCGCGACGGTCGACGTAGGCAAGTACGTCTCGATCTTTCGGCGGAAGGACGGGAAGTGGCAAATCATCCGCGACATCTACAACTCGGATACGCCACCGCCAGCGCCGGCACCCGCGGAGGCGGCACCGCCCAAGTGACGCGGCGCTCGCCCCATTGATGTAAGCCGGCCGAAAGGGTGGGAGGACGGCCGCCGTCGTGTCAACTATCGCAGGAGAAACCGATGGGCAAGCTGATCAGCTACAAGCGTCCGGACGGCCAGAGCGTTGCCGGCTATCTTGTCGAGCCCGCGAGCGGGATGGCCGCGCCCGGAATGGTCGTGATCCAGGAGTGGTGGGGTCTCAACGATCAGATCAAGGGCGTTGCGGACAAGCTGGCGGCGGCCGGCTACCGGGCCCTGGTGCCCGACCTCTACCGCGGCAAGGTCGCGCTCGCGGCGAACGAAGCCGAGCACCTGATGACCAACCTCAACTTTGGCGATGCCGCCGGCCAGGACGTGCGGGGTGCGGTCCAGCATCTCAAGGCGTCCGGCAGCGCGAAGGTCGGCGTCACCGGGTTCTGCATGGGCGGGGCGCTCACCGTTCTTTCGGCGGTGAACGTGCCGGAGGCGGATGCCTGTGTCGTCTGGTATGGCTACCCGCCGCTCGAGTACGTCGATGCGTCCAGGATCAAGGCGCCGCTGATGGGCCACTGGGCCACCGAGGACGTGCCTTTCCCGATCGCCAACGTCGACGAGCTGGAGAAGAAGCTCCGTGGCGCCAATGTGAATTTCGAGTTTCACCGCTACAAGGCGAAGCACGCCTTCGCCAACGAGACCGCGGACTCGAAGAACCTGCCGATCCTGAAGCACGACCCGGTCGCGGCCGAGCTGGCCTGGCGCCGGACAATGGACTTTCTCGCCAGGCACCTCAAGTAGCCGCACCATCGAAAGTTTGACATCGTCAGCGCGACAGAGTGGGAGCGCTTGCGTCGTGACCAGCGACCGCTGGCGGTGCTGTTCATCGACGTCGACGAGTTCAAGACCTATAACGATCATCACGGCCATCGCGCGGGCGACGAATGTCTCGTCGCGGTCGGCAAGGCCATCGGCCAATCGCTGCTGCGCCCGGCAGACCTCGCCGCGCGCTACGGCGGCGACGAATTCGTCGTCCCGCTGCCGGACACCGATTCGGACGGCGCGCTCGACGTTGCGCGGCGTGTGCAGGCGGCAATCGATGCCCAGGGCAACTCGCACGACGCCTCTCCGTTCGGGCGGGTCACCGCGAGCATCGGGGTGGCGCAACAGGTGCCCGGTCGGGACAACACTTTGCAGGACCTGGTACAGCGCGCCGATCGCGCACTCTACGCAGCCAAGCAGGCCGGTCGCAACCAGATCATCGCGGCGCCGACGTACTTGTTCGATTAGCGCATCACCCGATAGCCGCACACCGGCGCGGGTCGCCACAGGCGTTGCGTCGTCGCCCCGCTCGGCCGGCCCCCGATCGCGACGAGCCATACACAGCCGAAACGGCTATCATTTTGCGATGACCCCGACCAAAGGCCGATGACCGTGACGACGTCGCTCGTGTTGACCGTGATCGGCAGCGATCACCCAGGCATCGTC
>JANMBN010000280.1:0-2256 GCA_031360485.1 Betaproteobacteria bacterium
TCGCGGACCGCGCCCTGCACTGGCCGCGCGCAAGGACGCTGTTCGTCGCCGATGTTCATCTCGGCAAGGCGGCGTCGTTCCGCGCCGGTGGCGTCGCCATTCCGCGCGGGGCGACGGCGAGCGATCTGTCACGGCTCACAGCGCTGATCGAACTCACGCAGGCGACGCGGCTGGTGATTCTCGGCGACTTCCTGCACGCGGCGGCCGGGCGCGTCGCCGCGCTCGATATCGCGTTCATGCGCTGGCGCGATGGCCACGCGGCGCTCGCGATCACGCTGGTGCGGGGCAATCACGATATGAACGCCGGCGACCCTCCGCGCGCGTGGGACATCACCGTGGTGGCCGACCCGCACCCGCTCGCGCCGTTCATCCTCTGCCACGAGCCGGCGTCGCCGCGAACGGGGTATGCGCTGTGCGGGCACGTCCATCCCGGCGTGCGGGTCGCGGGCGGCGCGCACGAATCGGTCCGCCTGCCCTGCTTCGTCCTCGGCGGGCGACGTGCGTTGCTGCCGGCCTTCGGACGCCTCACGGGTCTGGCGCTCGTCACGCCGGCCGCAGGCGAGCTACTGATCGCCATCGCCGGTGGGCGGCTGTTCGCGCTGCCGGCCAGCCGGTAGCCCGAGCGTGTGCCGTCGCCCATGCCCTGGTCTCGGGGCGTAGGACGGAATCGACAGCGCGCGGCGCAACCCCGGAGCGACCCGCGCCAGCGCAACGCGGTGTCGCAAAACTGCAACGAACGGACAACCGTTCGTCGGCTGGCCGTCCTGTGGACAAGCCGGTGAATTGGCGGTGGAACGTGCGTGGATATGCCGGAAACCACGACGCAGGGGGCTGTTTTTGTTGTCGTTTTTCGACCCCCGTCCTGTGCATCAAAAACCGCTTGCCATCCACCCGCTGCCCTACTAAACTTTGTGCTCATCAGGCACTTCAACACAAGATGTAGTAGATTTTGATTTGCAAGAAGAAACTGGGTGCCCGAATGGCGGTCATGCCATGTGACGGCGAGGTACCCCAGGGAGATCCGAGCGCGTGGACCCGAAAACCGCATCGTGCGTCGCTTTGCACGAAACAGCCGGTACGGGGACGAAACACGCCGATGGCATTCACAACGACAAGATTTCGACAGGAGAGTAACCCATGCATCTGACGAGCGCTTCGGCTGCCGCGACGCCCCAGCCCGCGCGTGATCGACCGGCCGCAGAGAACGGGAGCGCCATGACCCCGACCGACTCGCGCTTCGCACAGTACAAGGTGATTCGCCGCAACGGAGCCGTCGTCGGCTTCGAGCCGGCGAAGATCACGATCGCGATGACCAAGGCGTTCCTCGCCGTCAACGGCGGCCAGGGCGCCGCGAGCGCCCGCGTGCGCGACGAAGTCGTGAAGCTCACCGACGCCGTCGTCAACGCGCTGATGAAGCGCAAGCCGGAAGGCGGCGCGATCCACATCGAGGAAATCCAGGACCAGGTCGAACTCGTCCTGATGCGCGGCGGTGAGCACGAAGTCGCGCGTGCGTATGTCCTCTACCGCGAGCGCCGCTCGCAGGAGCGCGCGCACGAAAAATCGCAGAAACGCGGCAAGGCGGAAACCGTCGAGATCATCGTCGTCGACAATGGCGTGTCGAAGCCGCTCGACCGCGAACGCCTGACGGCGCTCGTCAAGGAATCGTGCGAAGGCCTTGCCAGCGTCAACCCGGAGCGCATCCTCAAGGCGACGCTGAAGGACCTCTACAACGGTGTGCCGATGGACGAAGTGCGCAAGTGCGTCGTGTTGGCCGCGCGCACGCTGATCGAGAAAGACCCGGCATACGGGTTCGTCACCGCTCGGCTGCTCCTCGATTCGCTCCGCTATGAAGCGCTCGGCGAGGAAGCCTCGCAGCACGACATGGCGACGAAGTACGCCGAATACTTCCCGCGATTCGTCCAGCATGGCGTCAAGATCGGGCTCCTGAACGAAGCGCTGACCCAATACGACCTCAAGAAGCTTGGCGCGGCGCTCAAACCCGAACGCGACCTGCAGTTCGGCTACCTCGGGCTACAGACGCTGTACGACCGCTACTTCCTCGTCGATCAATACGTCGGCGGGCGCCGGTTCGAGCTGCCGCAGTGCTTCTTCATGCGTGTTGCGATGGGCCTGGCGTTGAACGAGGTCGAGCGCGAAGCGCGCGCCATCGAGTTCTACAACGTGCTGTCGACGTTCGACTTCATGAGCTCGACGCCCACGCTGTTCAACGCGGGCACGCACCGGTCCCAGCTGTCG
>JANMBN010000290.1:0-9772 GCA_031360485.1 Betaproteobacteria bacterium
GCATCGCGCGCGGACACGACGCCGAGCGGCCGGCCATGCTCGACGACGGGCAAATGGCGAAAGCCGTGCTTGTGCATGATGCGCAGGGCCTTCAGGAAAGGCTCGTCCGGATGCATCGTCTGGGGCTGCGGGGTCATGACCTCTGCCAGCCGCGTGGTGCCCGGGTCGCGCCGCGCGGCGATGACGCGGAAAAGCGCGTCGCGCTCGGTGAATATTCCGATAAGTCGCGAGCCGTCGACGACGAGCAACGCCCCTTTGCCCTGCTGCTTCATCAGGAGCGCCGCCTCGAGGACGGTCGCGGTTTTTTCTGCCGTGGCCGGCGGCTGCCGGGCAACGATGGAACGGAGCGATCGAAGCGACAATGGCGCCTCCGAGGGGTAAGCGAACCTCGGCATTGAGCGCCATCGCTCGCGCGAAAGTCAAGAGCGAGGCGGATCGGCACGGAAGTTTCGCCCGCGGCGGTTCCCGTGATACCGTTTACATGGGGGGACCGATCGGCGACGGCAACGGGTGGGCTGGCCATGAGGAAAGTCACGCTGTACAGCAGGTCCGACCGGGCGCGCAGGGGCGGCGAGTCGACGCTGCCCGCGACCGCTGACGCGACCGCCGACGCTGCCGCCGCGGCTGGCGCCCCTGCTGCGACGACCGCACCACCCTCTCGCCATGGGCGCATCCGGCGGTTCGGCACGCGTTTCCAACGTCCGCTGCTCGTCGCGGCGGGCATCCTCTTCGCCTTCGGGCTCGTTTTCGTCCATGCGGCGTTCACGCCCTCGCAGCCGGCGCTCACGCAGAAGGACATCGATGCCGCGGTTCTGCACACGCTCGAAACCGTGCAGCTGCCGTCGCATGCGTCGAAGGCGTACGAGGCGGTCCGGAGGTCCGTCGTCCGCGTCCGCGGCACGACAACCGACCAGCGCGAGGACGGCTACCAGGCCGAGGGCGTCGGCACCGGCGTCGTCATCGTCGACACGGGGATCATCCTCACCAACATGCACGTCGTCGCCGGTGCCGATCAGGTGCAGGTCGAGTTCTTCGACGGACTCGAAACCGAAGCGACCGTCATCGGCATGCGCCCCGAACACGACCTCGCCGTGCTGCAGGCGAAAAAGCTGCCCGACGATCTCCCCGCCGCGACCCTCCGTTCGACCAGCGACCTCGCGCTGGGCGACGAGGTCGTCGCCGTGGGATTTCCGTTCGGCATCGGCCCGTCCGTGTCGGCGGGCGTCGTGTCCGGGCTGCGGCGCGAATACCGGTCGCCGCAAGGCAAGCGGATGCTGACCAACCTCATCCAGTTCGACGCGGCGGCCAACCCCGGCAACTCCGGCGGACCACTCGTCACCGCCGACGGCGAAGTCGTCGGCATCGTCACCGCGATCCTCAACCCGACCGACCAGCATGTGTTCATCGGCATCGGCTTTGCGGTGCCGATCGAAAATGCGGCCGCCGCGGTCGGCATCTCGCCGTTCTGATGCGGCATGAATCGAGGCAGGAAAACATGAACGACAGGGTGAACGGCCACACCGAGGTCACGCCGCTGATGGAGCGCATCCTCTACGAAGTGAAGCGGGTCGTCGTCGGCCAGGACCACTTCCTCGAGCGCGTGCTCGTGGCGATCCTGGCGCAGGGGCATCTGCTGGTCGAAGGCGTTCCCGGGCTCGCCAAGACGCTGACCGTCAAGACCCTCGCGCGGACCATTCGCGGCACGTTCAAGCGCATACAGTTCACGCCCGACCTCGTGCCGGCGGACCTCGTCGGCACGCGCATCTACAACCAGAAGACCGGCGAGTTCAACACGTCGCTGGGCCCGGTGTTCACCCATCTGCTTCTCGCCGACGAAATCAACCGCGCGCCCGCGAAGGTGCAAAGCGCGCTGCTCGAAGTGATGCAGGAATACCAGGTCACGATCGCGGGCGAGACGCATCGCGTGCCCGAGCCGTTCCTGGTCATGGCGACGCAGAATCCCATAGAGACCGAAGGCACGTACCCGCTGCCCGAGGCGCAGGTCGACCGCTTCATGATGAAGGTGCTCGTCGGCTACCCGAGCGAGGAAGAGGAATTCGTCATCGTCGAACGCGTCACCGGCGCCGCGCAGCAGGTCGCCGCGGTCGCCACGACCGACGAGCTCGCGGCGTTGCAGCGCGAATGCCGGGCCGGCTACGTGGACCCGTCGCTGATGCAGTACGCGGTGCGGCTGGTCGCCGCGACGCGCGATCCGGAACGGTACGGCGTCAAGGACCTGGCGCGCTACCTGACCTACGGCGCGAGCCCGCGCGCCACGATCCACCTGATCGAGGGCGCGCGGGCGCTCGCCTTCCTGCGCGGGCGAACCTACGTATTGCCCGAAGACGTATCGGATCTCGTTCCCGACGTCCTGCGCCACCGGCTGTCCCTTTCCTACGAAGCGCTGACCGACTCGCTCACGGCGGACGCGCTCATCCAGCGGATCATGACGCACGTGCCGAGGCCCGAGAAACCGCTCGAGACCCATGTCCGATTCGACCAGAAACCGCAGCCCGGCGCCTGACGCGGTCCTGCGGCGGCTCGAATGGACCGTGATCCGCCGCCTGGACGGCATACTGCACGGCGACTATCGCACGCTGTTCCGCGGCCACGGGCTCGACTTCGCCGACCTGCGCGAGTACGCGTACGGGGATGACGTCCGGCACATCGACTGGAACGTCACGGCGCGCCTGCAGACGCCCTACGTGAGGGAATACTACGAGGAGCGCGAGGTTGCCGCGTGGTTCCTGCTCGACCTGAGCGCGTCGGTCGATTTCGGGTCGGAGCAGCTGAAGAAAGAGGCCGTGTCGGCGGAATTCGTCGCCGTGCTCGCGCGGCTCCTGACGCGCCACGGCAATCGGGTCGGCGCGCTGCTCTATGGCGACAGCGTCGACACGGTGATCCCGGCGCGCAGCGGACGCCGGCAGGTGCTGCACCTCCTGCACAAGATGATGACCCGGCCCGGACGCGCGCAGACGTCGGCGACGGACCTCAGCGATCTTCTGCAGACGGCTTATCGCATCGCGCCGCAACGTTCGCTTGTTTTCATCGTGTCCGATTTCATCAGCACGCCCGGTTGGGCGGAGCCGCTCGCCCATCTCGCACAGCGCCACGACGTCGTCGCGGTACGGCTCTACGATCCGCTGGAGATGGACCTGCCCGATCTGGGCCTGCTCGTCGTCCAGGATGCCGAGACCGGTGAGCAGCTGTTCGTCGACACGCACGACCGGGGATTCCGCCGGCGCTTCGAGGCCGCGGCAAAGGAGCGCGAGGCGGAGTTGCGGTCCGCGTTTCGCGCCGCCGGCGTGGACGCGCTCGAGCTCGCTACGAACGACAATCTCGTCGATGCCATTCTGCGCTTCGCCGACCTGCGCAAGCGGCGCAGCCAGCTCGCCACCGGCGGCGGGTTGCCGCAGCATCTGGGCGTGCACACATGAGCGCCGCCCGGCCGTCCCAAGGCGCGAATGGCTCCCTCCCGGAGGGAAGGCGCGCAGCGCCAAGGGTGCACCAATGACGTTCCTGTGGCCGGAGACGCTCTGGCTCCTGCTGTTCGTTCCCGCGGCGGTCATCGCGTACGCCCTCCTCTTGCGCAAGAAGAAAAAGATCGCGCTGCGCTACGCGAGCCTGAGCCTCGTCAAGAACGCGATGGGCGCGGGCCAGCGGCTCCGACGGCACGTGCCGCCGCTGCTGTTCCTCGTCGCCCTGACGCTGATGCTGATCGCGATCGCGCGCCCCGCCGCGGTCGTCACGCTGCCGTCGCAGCACGAGACGGTGATCCTCTCGATGGATGTCTCCGGCAGCATGCGTGCCACCGACGTCAAGCCCAGCCGGATCGTCGCCGCGCAGGAGGCCGCGCGCGCCTTCGTCGCCGAGCAGCCCAAGACGACGCGCGTCGGCGTCGTGTCGTTCGCGGCGACCGCGTCGGTCGTGCAGTCGCCGACGCACAGCCGCGAGGACATCCTGGCCGCGATCGACCGGTTCCAGCTTCAGCGCGGAACGGCGGTCGGCAGCGGGATTCTCGTCGCGCTCAAGATGATATTTCCGGACGCCGAATTCGATCTGCGCTCGTTCAATCCGCGGCGCGAAGCCGCGAAGGCCACCGCGCTCGACCCGTCACGGCCGGCCGACAAGGCGGCGCCGAAGCCCGTCCCCGCCGGCTCGTACGCGTCGGCCGCCATCATCCTCCTGACCGACGGCCAGACGACGACGGGCCCCGACCCCATCGAGTCGGCCCGCATGGCGGCCGACCGCGGCATCCGCGTCTACACGGTCGGAGTCGGCACGCAGGGCGGCGAGACCATCGGCGCCGAGGGCTGGTCGATGCGGGTGCGCCTCGACGAGGAATCGCTGAAGACGATCGCCAATGTCACGCGGGGAGAGTATTTTTACGCCGGCACCGCCACCGACCTGCAGAAGATCTACAAGAATTTGAACACCAAGCTCTTCTTCGAGCAGAAGGAAACCGAAGTCACGGCGATGTTCGTCGCGGCAGCGGCGGTGCTGGCGCTGGTTTCCGGTTTCCTTTCAGTGCTTTGGTTCAACAGGATACTTTGATCGCATTCCAACGCCTGCGGAAGCATTTCATGCCCCCCACTCATCGGTTTTCAGCTTTGGCAGCGGCCGTTGTTCTATCGGCCGTGTTCGCAGCGTGGTCCGGAACGGGGGCGGCGAAGAGCACCGAATGCACGAAGAGCGGCATTTGCTACTGCGTCAACGAGGAGCTCAAGCCGGCGATCGCGTCCAGGGTCGAGCGCTTTCGACAGATCATCGCCGAGCAACGCAAGGCCGGGAAGGCCGTGGGCTACCTCAGCGTTCCGTTGACGTCGACCGGCGGCGGCAACTACAACGTCAACCGGGACGTGGCGGAGAGCGCGAAGCAGGCCATCGAGAAGCGATTCGGCGCGGAGTTCATGTTCGTTCTGAATCCGGCAACGCCGGACGCGGACTTGCCCAAGGGGGCCGGCGGCGCCGAATACATGCTGATGTGGACGTCCGTGCTGGAGGGCGCCGACGGGCTCGGTGACTTCGACGTTGCGTATTTTGCGGGCCCGCAGGACTTCGCCCGCTTTTTCGGGTTCGACGGCAACGCGGACATGGCGAAGCTCGAGCAGTACTTCGACAAGCGAGTCACCTCCGACCCCGACTTCGAGAAAGCCGTGCAGAATGGGCTGACCAAGGCCGCGTTCCGCCGCTACTATGCGCTGCGCGCTTCGGCTACGGTGAGCCGCGGCGCGCACGACGAGTGGAACATATTCCGCATGATCAACGAACGGCGCCGTGCCGACACCAAATTCGGTACCGGGGGTCAGATTCCGGTCATGTTCGACGGACGCGGAGTCGCGCCTGCCGATGCCGAGGCCGCGGTCACCGACGGCTACGTCGGCAAATGCGCTCCATAGCGTCGTAACAGGCAAGTTCGGGCAAACGCGAATTGGGGCGGCAAAAGGCGAACGACGGAACTTTTCGCAACCGGCGCGTGTCGCACTTCGTTGTCGCGATTTCCACGGCGAGTATCATCGTGCCATGTTGGTCCTTGTCGCCGGCACGGCGACCTCCGCCGCATCGCGATCCCCTCGTGGCCCCGCATTCGCAGGCGGTCGCGATTCCGCCAGTTCCGCCAGGAGATTCCTCGTGAAAAGATCGACGAAATCCCCGAAACCCCCACCCGAACCTCCGTCGCCAATTGACGACTCGTCGCCTGCAGCCGACATCGGCGCGAATCAGGCGCCGCCGCTCGCGACCATTGTCGCCGCCACCTTCGAGCGCCTCAATATCCGGATGCGCGCCCGGATGCTGGGTCGCCTCCTCGCTTCGGTCGGTCCTCTTGCCATGGCGGTCGTTGGAGGCGGCGCGTTCGCCAAATACGTCGCCCATGCGCGGTGGCAGGAAATCCCGGTGTCGATCGAAGACGCGGCGCGCGCAACGTCGGGCCAGATCTACGATATCGTCCGCTATGTCCAGCAAAGCAATCCGCCGCTGTACGGCCAGCTGCTCGACGTGCTCGCGCGCGATACGGTCACCATCGCGGCGCTCGGCGCGTCGATCGCTGCGCTCACCGTCAACCGCCTGGCGTCGCGGGACGGTTCCGGTCGCGGCAAGAAGTAGGGTCAGAGACGCGTCTCTGACCCTACTTTCGAAGAAGACCGTCAAGCAAAAAACGTGCGCAGCTCGGCGTATGTTTCGTCCGGCACCTGTTCCGCCGGATAGTGCCCGCAGGGCAGCATCCGTCCGCGAACGTCGACGGCCCGCTCCTGCCACGCCTCGATCGGCCGGTAGCTGCGATTGACGTGGCTGCGCTCGCCCCACAGCACGAGGACCGGCATCGCGAGCCGGGTGGCGAGATCGGCTTCGTCGTGCCGGAGATCGATCGTTACCGCCGCGCGGTAGTCCTCGCAGACCGCGTGGATGTTTTCGGGCGTGCAGCAGCGGATGTACTCGGCCAGCGCGTCCGGCGTGAACGCGCTCATGCCGACGCCCTTCTTGTCGAGCTTCCGCCGAATGTAGCGTTCCAGCCCGTATGCGATCAGCATCTCCTCGGGATAGTCGAAGGGCTGCGCCATGAAGAACCAGTGATACGAATCGACCGCCCATTCTTTCCTGATGTGGGTGAGCATGTGGTGCGTCGGCACGATGTCCAGGAACGCGACCTTGCGCACGCGTTCCGGATGATCGAGCGCCATGCGATGCGCGGCGCGCCCGCCCCGGTCGTGCCCGCAGACATGCCACTCGCTAAAGCCGAGCGCCTCCATGACCTCGACCTGGTCGTTGGCCATCGCCCGAAAGGAATACCCGCTGTGATCCGCGCCCCCATCGGGCTTCGAGCTGTCCCCGTAGCCGCGCAGATCGGATGCGACGACGGTGAACTCCTCGGCGAGCCGGGGCGCGATCTTGTGCCACATCACGTGCGTCAGCGGGTTGCCGTGCAACAGCAGCAGCGGCGGACCCGCGCCCCCAATGCGCAAATGGATGCGCGCGCCGGAGGTGTCGATCCCGGTTTCGCGGAAGCCTTCGAACACGGGGTGCGGCGCCTGCGGATCTGCGGCTTCAGCGGGCCGCGCCGGCGCGCAGCAGCCGGGTGAGCTCGCCGATGTCCTGCAGCTCGTCGATCCGCCAGACGAGGTCGATGATCGATTGCGCCCGCCCGCCGTCGATCCCGCCCCAGTCGGCGCACTGGCGGAACTTGTCCGCGAGCTCCGCGTCGGTCATCGGATTGGCGGGGCTGCCCTTGCCGAAGTCCGCCGATCCCTTGACCACCGTGCCGTCGTTCAGCTCGATTTCGACGATCGTCGTCATCTTGTCGAATCCCGCCGCCTCGGCATCGGGGTGCACGCCGAATTCCACGCGTTGCAGCAGCGCCTGGACGTCCGGCCGGTTGACGACCGCGTCGGTGAATTGCTCGAGTCCCGCCCGGCGCTCGATGAGCAGGATCGCCATGCAGAACTCCATGCTGAATTTCGCCTGCAGCTCGTTCGCCGGACGATGATGAATGAGTGCATTCGGCATGTTGTGGTTCGTTCCGACCGAGACGCGTTTCACCCGCTCGGGCGAGAGGTCGTGCCGATGAACGAGGTCCTGCATCACGCTCATTCCAGGGTGCGTCAGCGAACCGCTCGGATGGGGCTTGATCGAGACGCCGGGAAACGCAAACGTCCACGGATGGCCGAGCTTGCCGTCGATCATTTCGGCGCTGTAGCCGCCCCCGGCAGCGCGGAAAAATCCGCGGTCGGCTTCCAGTCCGATCGGCGAGGCCGTGAAGCCGAGCGCGGCGATCTCGGCGGCGACCACCCCGCTTTCCGCGGCGCGTCCCGCGTGAAACGGCTTGGTCATCGTGCCGAAGTTCTCGCGCAGACCGGCCGCCTGGCTTGCGCCGATGCTCAGCGCGCGGCGCGTGGTCTCGCGATCGAGGCCGAGGAGGTGCGCCGCGCCCGCGGCGGCGCCGATCGCACCGCAGGTCGCCGTGCTGTGGAAGCCGTGCTGATAGTGGCGCGGCAGAATGGCTTCGGCGATCTTGCATTCGACCTCGACCGCGATCTGGTACGCGGTCATCAGGTCCCGCCCGCTGCGCCTGTCGCGCTCGGCGATGGCGAGCGCCGGCGGCAGCGCCGTCGCCGTCGGGTGCGTGAGCAATCCATAGACGCGGTCCTTGGCGACCGCGAGCTGCGTATCGTCGTAATCGTCGGCGTGAATCGCGATGCCGTTCGCGAACGCGGCGAACCGTGCCGTTAACCGCATGTCGGTGCCGATCAGCGTGCTGCCCCGCTCGCTCGCGAGCGCGAGCGTGGCGAGATACCTCTGCGCGATGCGGGACGTTTCCGAGACCGCCCCGGCGAGCGCCAATCCCAATCCGTCGAGCACCGAGCGCTTGCCGAGATGTACGACGTTCGGCGGAACGTCCTGCGCCCGCGTCCCGACGACGAAATCGGCGACGTAGGCGGTGATCGACGTTTGGGGTTCTCCCGCGGCCGCAGGCTTGCTGGGTGCCATGTCGTTGACTTTCGTTGAGATGAGTTCAGGAAGCGGCGGCAGGTCGCCGCTTGCGGCTTGCCGCCAATCGGGCACCCAGGCGCACCGCCTCCTCCAGCGCGCCTGTGGTGGCAATGCCCTTGCCGACGATATCGAACGCCGTGCCGTGCGCCGGAGTCGTGAACACGGTCTTCAAGCCGCCCGTGACGGTCACGCCGCGATTGAAGCCCTTGAGCTTGGTCGCGATCTGGCCTTGGTCATGATACATCGTCAGCACGCCGTCATAGTCGCCGCCGAATGCCTTCAGGAACACGGTGTCCGCGGGGAAAGGCCCGTGGCAATGAATTCCGCGCGCCGCGGCCTTGGCCACGGCCGGCGCGATCAGGTCGATTTCCTCCGTTCCGAACAGGCCGCCTTCCCCGCCATGGGGATTGAGCGCCGCGACAGCGATGCGCGGACTCGCGAAACCGGCGCTCTTCATCGTCTCGTCGGCGAGCGTAATCGCCTGGTCGATGCGCTCCGGCGTGATCTGTGCAAGCGCGGTCCGCAGCGACACGTGCGATGTGACGCGCGACATCCATAGGTTGTCCAGCACATTCATTTCGCCGAAGAATCCGCGGTGCCCCGTCAGGTGCGCGAACATCTGGTGCTCGTCGTTGAATCGCCAGCCGCCGGCGTGCAGCGCCGCCTTGTTGAGCGGCGCAAACGTGATTCCGTCGATGCGCGCGGTCAGGGCCAGATCGATCATGTAGGCGAGCGTCTCGCCCGCGATCCGTCCCGATTCCGGCGACATTCGTCCCCGCTCGATGCCAGCGGGATCGAGGTTCGCGAGATCGATGATGGGCACGCCGGATTGCGACCAATCCACGTTCTCGGGCGTCGCGCAGGCATGGCAGGCCACGGAGACGCCGGCGTCGCGCGCGCCCTGTTGCAACGCCCGCAGGTCGCCGACGACCAGCAACCGCGCCACGCCTTCCAGCGTCCCGCCGGCGAGGACCCGCGCGCACTGCTCGGGACCGATCCCGGTGCAGTCGCCCAGCATCAGCCCGATGACGGGGAGAACGCTCCTGTCGGGCAGCGTCACGCGAGTCTCCGGTTCGTGAAGTAGTTGATCAAGGCGATCATGACGAAGGTGATCAGCAGCATCGTAATGGACAGCACGGCGATGGGCCCCCAGTCGTGGGTTTCGCGCCGGTCGAACAAAGTCACCCCGATCGTCTTGGTGCGCGCGGGGTACAGCAGTATCGGCGCGGACACCTCGCCGGTGCTGCCGCAGAAGATCAGTATACACCTCGCGATGACGCCCGTG
>JANMBN010000327.1:0-2015 GCA_031360485.1 Betaproteobacteria bacterium
CAACTTCACGCACCAGGGCGACACCATCTACGCGACCTGGTTCACCTACGATTTCGACGGCACGCCGTTGTGGCTGTCGGTCACCGCACCGAAGGCCGGCGCCGGAGTCTACAGCGGGACCCTGTACCGGACGACGGGCCCGAGTTTCGACGCCGTACCGTTCAATCCGCTGAGCGTGGTGCGCACGCCGGTGGGAACGCTGACGATGACCTTCGGCGGCGGCAACAATGCGACCTTCGCCTATACCGTCACGCTCGGCAGCCCTCCGGTCACCGTGACCCAGACCAAGCAGCTGACGCGCCTGGTGTTCCGCGCCCCGGGTACCGTGTGCCGATAGCTGGCGCTGGCGCCGGCGTCCGCGCGCGCCGCTCCGGCCCGCTCAGAACAGCGATTCCTGCTCGGGAGGATGCGGAGGCGGCTCGTGGTCCGCCTCCAGGTCGGCGGAAGCCGGCGCAACGGGCTCGATCAGCGACGCGTCGTCGAAGCGCACGCTGTTGACCCGGGGCGAAACCGGGTAGTACGCCATGGCCTCCGACGGGTAGGGCGCGATCAGATCGGCGACATCCGCATTGGCCGGATCGAGCCAGCGCGCGTAGTGCTCCGGCGGCACGATCACCGGCATCCGGTCGTGGACCGGCCTCAGCAACGCGTTCGCGTCCGTCGTCACGATCGTGCAGGTGTCGAGCACTTCGTCGTCGTCGCGGCGCCAACGCTCGTAGATGCCCGCGAATCCGAACAGCGAGCCGTCCGCCATGCCGATGTGCTGCGGCTGCTTGCGCGCAGACTCGCCGTGTCCGGTGGCCATCCACTCGTAGAAGCCGTCGGCCGGCAGCAGGCAACGGTGCCGTCGATACGCCATCCGGAACGACGGCTTGTCGGCGATGGTCTCGCCGCGCGCGTTGATCATTCGCGCGCCGATCGACGGATCTTTGGCCCAGCGCGGAACGAGTCCCCAGCGCATGCGGACGAGCTCGCGCTGTCCCTCCGAGTTGATGCGCACGATCGGGACGTCGGTCGTCGGTGCGATGTTGTAGCGCGCGTGCACGTCGGGCGGATGCGCGAGCCCGAAGGTGAGTGCGATCACGGCCGGGTGGCTGTGAAGCTCGTAGCGGCCGCACATCGTCAGTCGCCTTGCGTGGAGGCGCTCTTCGACGCCGCGAAACCCGCCGTCCCACGCGGTGCCGCGTCGAGCAGGCGCCATGCCGTCTTCGCGACCTGCAGCGTGTCCCAATAGGCATACGCGCCGACGGCGGCCGCACCCGCAAGCGGCACCCAGCGGCTCGCGGACGTGCCCGCCACGCGTTGCGCCACGGTGGCGCCAAGGGACCCCAGCGCGCTCCTGAGCGCGGACGACGACATCTGCCGGACGACGGCGCGTTCGCCCGCGCGCACGACGACGTCCCGCAGCACGTGGCTCGCCATGTGGCGGAACAGGCAATACAGCATGTGCGTCCTCGTCAATTCCGCGCTGCGCCCGTACAGCGCGAAAATGTCGGCCACCATCTGCCGCTGGATCTTCCAGATGAGGTACAGATCGGGCAGTACCGTCAGCATGCCGAGCGGGCCCGGCGGCAGCGCGAACGACGCGGAAAGCAGCGCGGCGTTGCGCGCGGCGCCGCGCGCGATCCTGTGCGCGGCGGGCACCGGATCCGGGGTCGCATACGTGCGCGGCGCCGGCACGTTGGCGATCACGCGTTCGATGACGCCCGACGTCGCGCGAGGCGGCCCGCCGGTCGCAGTGCAAAAACAGCTTGAAGCAGGTCGGGTTGGCCATGCACAACCATCACGACACCTACAACCGCATGCCGCCCGGCTGTGCGAACGACAACACGCCCTTCGGAAATAGTGCCGGCAATACTTGGGGCAGTTCGTGGATGGTTTATCTGCTGCCATTTATGGATCAGGCTCCCGTTTACAACCAGATGAACTTCGCTAACGGAAGTTCTGGCTATACGCGGAACAGCGCCATCCTGGGCGGATTCATCATGCCCGTCTTGCGCTGCCCGTCCTCGCCG
>JANMBN010000360.1:0-27506 GCA_031360485.1 Betaproteobacteria bacterium
CTCGCCGCGTTCGGGGAGACGATCGGCGCGGTGCTGAAGGAGGAGGGGCCCGTATTCGTGGCGCTCAAGGTCGTCGCCGGCGAAACGTACCCTCAGGATTTCACCGCGTTGCACAGCGCCGAATTGCGCCGGCAGTTCGCCGAGGCGCTGGCCCGGTCCTGACGGTCGGCCCGGCCGCGACCTGCGGCGCTACTGTGCGGGCATGACCGCCGACGCATGAATTGCCCGGCTACCCCTCGACAAATCGAGCCTAACGGCGCCGCAATCGAAGCGCACCTCCGACCGTCAGCAGCACGGACAGGAGCAGCACGCCCCACTCGTTCAGGGTCGGTATGGCTTGAGTCGGGGCCGCGGGAGGCGGTGGTGGCGGAGCGCCCGAAGCGATGAACTGCCCGAAGGAAAAAGGGAATGACCCCACGGCCACGGTAGCGGTCACCGTGTTCGTGGCCGTGCCAATCACCGAGACGTTATTGCTGCCAGAGTTCACGACATAGACCTGCGTCCCATCCGAGGTGACCGCCACGCCAATCGGGCCGCTCCCCACCGCCACGGTAGCGGTCACCGTGTTGGTGGCGGTGCTGATCACCGACACGTTGTTAGGCCCGACGTTCGCCACATAGACCCGTGTCCCATCCGGGGTCACCGCCACGCCATATGGGGTAGTCCCCACCGCTACGGTGGCGGTCACGGTGTTGCTGGCAGTGCTGATCACCGAGACGTCGGCGCTGCCCGCGTTCGTGACGTAGACCCGTGTCCCGTCCGGGGTGACTGCGACGAGGTTCGGGTTGGTTCCCCCTGCGACGGTCGCGGTCACCGTGTTCGTGGCGGTACTGATTACCGAGACGTCAGCGCTTCCTGTATTCGCGACATAGACCCGCGTCCCATCCGGGGTGACTGCCACCCCGCGTGGGTTGGTCCCCACCGTTACAGTAGCGGTCACCGTGTTCGTGGCGGTGCTGATCACCGAGACGTTATTGCTGCCAAGGTTCGCGACATAGACCCGCGTTCCATCCGGAGTGACTGCCACCCCTTCCGGGGTACTCCCTACCGTCACGGTAGCGGTCACCGTGTTGGTCGCGGTGCTGATCACCGAAACGTTATTGCTGCTGGCGTTCGCGACATAGACGCGTGTCCCATCCGGGGTGACTGCCACGCCGAGCGGGTTAGACCCCACCGTTACGGTCGCGGTCACCGTGTTGGTCGCAATGTCTATCACCGACACATTGCCCGAACCGTCGTTAGCGATGTAGGCAAATGGAGCGGCGTGGACGGCAGGTGCGCCCAGCATGATTGCACCGACCAAGGCGGCCGCAACGTAACCTGCCACCGAGGCGTGCAAGCGTGTGTTTCGATCTGTCATTCCACCCCCAAGTTTCATGCTGGCCCAGCGTATGCCGGCGACCGAACCCGACCCTACGTTCCAAGGCCGCTGCCGTCAAGCGCTATTTGCGCTGGCGTTATTCGTTTCGCTCGCGCACTCGAACCGCGTTGGAGCCGGAGCGACATCCGTGGGGCTGAGTCGGAGTGCCCGCGGCTAGCTGCGGTTGCCTTTGCTGCGGTATGCGAACGACGCGTCGAACCGCGACACGATGTAGTCGCCGCAAGTGACGGGATCATGCTGCGGTGGCTCGCCATTGCGGCAGATGGGAACGACCATCGTTTCATAGTTCGGATCGACGAAGACCGCGATGGAAAGACGCTCGCGTCCGGATCGATTGATCACCCTGTGCGGGGTGGATTTGAATTGTTCGTTCGTCCACCGCGCCATCAAGTCGCCGATGTTGATGACCAGCGTGTCCTCGATCGGACGTGCGACGACCCAGTCGCCGTCGCGGCCCTGCACCTGCAGCCCACCGATCGGATCCTGGTAGAGCAGCGTGAGGCAGCCGTAATCCGTGTGCGGGGCGACGCCGAACTGATCTTCGCCCAGGTCGGGGGGCTGGGGCGGGTAGAAGACGAGGGCGCCGCGTGTAATCGGCCGATCGAACTGCCGGGTGAAGTGGTCCAGGTCGAGGCCCAGATTGGCGGCGAAGGCGCGAAACAGGACCTTGCCGCATTGATTGGCAGCGTCGAAATATTCATTCAGCGTGGCGCGCATTTCGGGAATGGCACTCGGCCATTGATTGGGTCCGCGGAGGTTGCTCGCCGCCGCGGTTCCGGTCTCGTCGGGGCCAACCTCCGCTCCCCAGATGAAGCTTTCCTTCAGGTCGATCTTCGCGTTGTCGTACATCTTCGCTTCGCCGACCTTGATGTAGCCTCTATGCCACGGCGCCACTTTGACATTCTGTTTTTCGTCGAGGGGCAAGGCGAAGAAGCGCCGCGCCACGGCATCCGTGCGCGCGATCAGGTCACGTGGAATGCGATGATTGCGGACGTAGAAGAAGCCGACGGTTTCGGCGGCGTCCAGCAGCTGGCGGGCAACGCGCTGCGCCCCGCCTGCCGTGCCTTCGTGCAGGGACGCCATGTCGATGACCGGAATCGCGGTTGTTTCGATCGCTTTCGCGCCGGCGTAACTCATTCCCGGTTCTCCCGCGCCGGGTCCGCGTAATAGCCGATGACGTCGCCTTCGGTCGTGACGCCCAAGCCGTTCAGAAGTCGATTCGAGTAATTGAAATAAGCGCACACCTGGTTGACCTCCAGTATTTCGCCGTCGTCGCAACCCGCAGCGCGCAGTGACGCCACGTCACCCGGATTCATCTCGGCCACGGCCTCCGTCAGCTTGCGGGTATAGCCCAGGATCGCGAGCTCTTTCCCTCCGAACTGCTTTTCCGGCTGCTTGGCGGCGAGGGCCTCGTAAATGGCGTCGGCCCGTGGCTCATCCTGCAAGAGCCTGCGAACGTTGGAATAGTGGTGCGCGAGGCTGTACGCGCACTGGTTGATGATGCTTGTGTAGCTCGCGATGATCTCGAGAAACCAGAATGGCAGCGTGTTGTCGGGACTGTGCAGCACGCTGCGGTAGAGCACGACGTGACCTTCCATGGTGCGAGGACGCAGGCTGTGCACGCGCATCACGTTGTCCACCGTTCCGTGGGGTGTCTTCACCTTCTCGTACATCTCGCGGAGGTAGCCCGTGGCGCTCTCCAACGGGATCATTTCTATGCAGGCACCCATTCGGTCATCTCCGGAACGACATCCAATTATCGAGGGCTGTCCCGCGCGAACCGCTCTCGTTCGATCTACCCGCGAGGGCCACGGTCAGTGCGACAGAATCTGGCTCAGGAACAGCTTGGTCCGTTCGGATCGCGGGGCGGCAAAGAACTCCGCCGGCGGCGATCGCTCGACGATGCGGCCGGCGTCCATGAACACCATGTTGTCGGCGACCTTGCGGGCAAAGCCCATCTCGTGCGTCACGCAGATCATGGTCATTCCCGACTGTGCCAGATCGATCATCACATCGAGCACTTCCTTGATCATTTCCGGATCGAGCGCGGACGTCGGCTCGTCGAAGAGCATGATCTTCGGCTCCATGCAGAGCGACCGCGCGATCGCGACGCGCTGCTGCTGGCCGCCGGACAGCTGCCCCGGGAACTTCCGCGCCTGCTCGGGAATGCGCACGCGGGTCAGGTACTCCATTGCCTTCGCTTCGGCCTGCGCCCGGGGCGTGCCACGGGCGCGGATCTGGGGCAACGCGCAATTCTCCAGCGCGGAAAGGTGCGGGAACAGGTTGAACTGCTGAAACACCATCCCGACTTCGCGGCGAATGGCAGCCACGTTCTTGGTGTCCTCGTCGAGTTCGATGCCGTCGACGACGATGCTGCCTTCGTCGTGCTGTTCCAGGCGATTGATGCAGCGAATCAGCGTCGACTTTCCCGACCCCGAAGGCCCGCACACAACGACTCGCTCACCCTTCCGCACCGACAGGTCGATGTCCTTCAGCACATGAAAATTGCCGAACCACTTGTTGACGCCGCGAATTTCAATCATCGGCGCGCTCCCGATCGCGGCGGTGGCGGCCATTACGCCTCGCTTCGGAACTGGTCGTCGCTCATCGGCCGACCGACGTGGCAGACGTAGTCGCCGCGGGTGACCATGGGCATCGTCCGGCGGGCCAGCACCGTACCGCCGGCGGCGAACCGGAGTTCGACGCATTGACGATTGAAGTCGTCGATCGGCCAGATGCTGCCGGCCAGATCACCGGCGCCGACCTCGGCACCGACATCAGCCGCGTGCTCGAACAGGCCGTCGATCGTCGCCATCACGTAGGACGCCCGGCTGGGAGTATGGAAAAGCGTGGTCCGTGTCGGGCCTGGCGCGCCGGAGAGCACGCCGGCATGGCGCATGAGATTGAGCGTACCGTCCCAGCCGATGCCGATCCCCGCGTGACCCAGCGCGGCGCCGCCGCCGAGTTCGGCGGCAATCATGACGACGCCGTGCCTTTCGCACGCCGCGGACAATGACCCGCCGGACGACGTCGTGGTCACGACCGCGGTCCTGGGCGCTCCGAACGCGTGCGCCGCCGCGAGCTTCCTGTCGCGGAATTCGCGCGCGCCGGTTCCGTAGACGTAACCGCAGGGCGCGTAGACCGACTGCGTGCCGCCCGAGTGCAGATCGACTGCATACGCCATGCCCGGCAACAGGCGACGTTCGATGAAGTCGGCGATCATCGCGGTCGGACCGCTCGTGCCATCGCCCGGGAATGCCCGATTCATGTTCATCCGGTCGATCGGCGAAACGCGGCGCCGCGCGCGCACCGCCGGCCAGTTGACCCCCGGCATGACGACGATGCGGCCGGTCGTCGTCTCGGGCGAAAGCCCGGCGATGAGCTTTCGCGCGATGACGAGCCCTTCGTACTCGTCGCCGTGTACGCCCGCCGTGACGAGCACCGATGGACCGTTCCCGTTGGCGACCACCGCGACCGGCACGGGAATGATGCCGTACGCATGCTCGTCGTCCGACCAGAGGAGCTCCAGGTGCCCGATCCGCTTGCCCGGGGCATCGAGATCGATCGAGACCGCGATCGTCGGGGGGGCCATGCGCCGTGCCCTAGTGGTGCGCGCGCGCCGCGCGCCGTTCGAGAACGCCAAACACCTGGGACAGGCCGAAGCAGATCACGAAATAGAGCGCTGCGACGAACACGAACACCTCGAAGACGCGCTGTGTCGCGACCTGGATGTCCTGCGCCATGAACGACAGCTCCTGGATCGAAACGAGCGAGACCAGCGAGGAATCCTTGATCAGCTGAATGAACTGGCCCGCGAGCGGCGGAAGCACGTTGCGCAGCGCTTGCGGCAGCACGACAAAGCGCAACACGTCGACCCTCGGCATGCCCAGGCTGTCGCCTGCCTCGATCTGTGCCCTTGGCACCGACTCGATGCCGGCGCGCACGATCTCGGTGACATAGGCACCCGAGAACACGGACAGGCAGATGAGGCCGAGAAAGAAGTTGTCGATCAGCTTCGGCGAGCCGAACAGGATCGAGATCCACCATTGGGCGGACGGCGGGGCCGCGCGGACCCTGTCACCGATCCCCAGCACCGGCATGACCTGGCTGGCGATGAAGAACACGAAGACGAACACGAAGACCACGGGCGGGATATTCCGGATCAGCATGACGTAGCTGTCGGCGACAAGGCGCAGCAGGAGGCGCTTGCTCGTTCGCGCGAGCCCCATCAAGGTTCCGATGATCCCCGCGAACACGATGCCCCAGGCGGCGAGGCGGATCGTCGTGAAGAGTCCTTCGACGATAAGGTTCGGCACCCATCGGCCGGTTGCCGGATCCGTCTTGATCACGAATGGCCAGATCGTGCTCCAGTTCCACCGGTAATCGAGGACCGAATTGGTCCGCCAGGCGAAATAACCGACCGCGGCGACGCACAACGCGGCCAGGACGCAATCGAGCCACGTCAGGCGCCGACGACGCTTTCGGGGCGGCTGCCGCGCGTCTTCGGGTGCGGAGTGCACGGTCGTCGCAAGAGCCGGCGAAGGAGGTCAGTCGAACGCGCGCGGGCGCGTGCGACGCTTCGCGGCGCCCGCGGACCTCGGCCCGCCGCGGATCATCAGGTGGCCGGCACGCTGGCGACCCAGTCGCGCGTCTTGAACCAGTACGTGTGACGCTGCTTCAGCCAGTCCTTGTTCCTGCCGATCCAGTCGTTGAAGTAAGCGACCGCCGCCGGGTTGCCTTTGCGCAGCGCAAACCCTTCGACGGTGGTGGTGACGTTATCGTTCGTCGGTTTGATCAGCTTGTCGGGATTTTGCAGCGTGAAGAACGTCGGCTTCGGCTCGCTCGAGAGAATCGCGTAGGCGTTGCCGTTGATCACCTCCTGGAAGGCGATGGCGTCGTCGTCGAACTGGCGAACCGTCGCCTTCGGCCACTTCTCCTCGATCGTCTTGCAGGCCGCCGTGCCGCGCCGACAGACGAGGGTCACCTTGGTGTCGTTATAGCCTTCGGGGTACTTCAAGCCGGAGGCCAGCTGTTTCGACGCCGCGATGCCCAGACCCGACTGCGAGTACGGCTCGGTGAAGTCGACCTGTTCCTGGCGCGCGGGAGTGACGCTCAAGCCTCCGATGATGACATCGAACTTGCCGGCGATGAGCGACGGAATGATCCCGTCCCATGCCGTGGGCATCAGATCGAGCTCGACGCCCATGTCCTTGGCGAGCTTGGTCGAGACGTCGATCTCGAACCCGACCCAGTTGCCCTGCTTGTCGCGGATCGCCCATGGCAGGAAGCTGCCGAATCCCACCTGTATCTTGCCGCGCTTCTTGATGGTGTCGACCAGGTTGTCCTGCTGGGCGAGCGCCGCATCCGCCAGAACCAGCATGGGAATCGCGAGCGCCAGCGCAGCAAGTAGTTTCTTGATCATGTTCATCGGTTGCTCCTGAATGGTCTGCTGCGAGTTGGCCACATTCACATCGGGTGCCGTTTCCAGTTCATCGCCGGCGATAGCGCCGCTCCAGCCACCGGACCGCCAGCGAGAGCGAAATCGTCACTACAAGGTACATTGCGGCAGCCGTCAGCCAGATCTCGAAGGGCATGAAGGTGTCCGAGACCATTGTGCGCGCCTGCGTCGTCAGATCGAATACCGCAATCACGCTGACGATCGCGGAATGCTTGACCAGATTCACCAGCACGCCCGCCAGGGGCGGCAGCATCAGCGGGATGGCTTGCGGCAGGATCACATCACGGTACATATCTCGTGTCAAGAGTCCGAGGCTGCGGCTCGCCTCCCACTGGCCCTTGCGCACGGCGATGATCCCGCCGCGAATGATCTCGGCCGCGAACGCCCCTTCGTAGAACGCGAGACAGAGGATGCCCGCCCAGAGCCGCGGAATGCCGAGAATGCGCCCGATGATGAAGTAGAAGATCAGGATCTGCACCAGCAGGGGCGTATTTCGAATCACCTCGATATAGACCCGCGCGATGGCGCGCCCGACGATCGACTGCGACAGCCGCAGCACGGCCGTCGCGAGACCGATCGCTATCGTCAGCAGCATGGCGATCCATGCGATGTCGAGCGTGACGAACAGGCCCTGCATCAGCGGGCCCCAGATCATTTCACCGTCGACGACACGATAGAGGAGGCGAGGGACCTTGGCCCATTGCCAGTCGTAGCCCATGCTCCGGGCTCCCCGGACGGTCATCCACATCGCGGCGCCGGAGAGCACCGCAAACTGCGCGAATTCGAACCAGCCGGATCGAAACCACGGCACAGGGCGCGCCGGTGGCGGCGCCCTGTCGATCGCGCCAGTGGCAGCACCCAACACGCCGATCTCCATCGCGGTTTTATAGCAGAAAGGCGCAGTCGATGCCAAAATGTCGCGCCGACGGTTGCCGCCGATGCCGCGATGCTCCTTTCCGATGTTCGCCCGCGATGCGCATTCATCAGCAGAATCACTGTTGCAATCCAGATGTGCAGCCGGGCAAGTGACCTGACTCGAAGGAGACGTTCGTGATCGATGGCCCCCGCTTTCTCTCGGCGCCCATCCGCGCACTGCCTGTCTTTGCCGGAGTCCCCACGGCCGACTCGCTCGCACGCGATCCGCTGGGCCGCGAACCGGCTCTTCTTCACCTTAACGAATGCCCCTTTCCGCCCTCGCCCGAGGTTGTCGATGCCATTTGCCGGGCCGCGCCCGGCGTCAATCGTTATGGCGAGCCGCGTCCGGGGGCTCTGGGAGCCGCGCTGGCTTCGAAGACGGGCATCGCGGCGGGCAACATCGTCATCGGCAACGGCTCCGATGAGATCCTCGGGCTGGTCTGCCAGATGGCGCTGGGACCCGGCGACTGCGCCGTGATGCCGACCCCGTCCTTTCCGCGCTATCGGATCGGCGCCCGCATGATGGGAGCCGAGACGCGGCTTGTGCGCATCCTCGAAGACGGCCGAAACGATGTCGAGGGGCTGCTGCGGGCGATCGACCGCACCACGAAGGTCGTCTTCGCCTGCACGCCGAACAACCCGAGCGGCGCACCTCTCGCCAAGGAGGAGATCCGGGCGCTTGTCGAGGGCGTGCCGGACGATGTCCTGCTGGTGATCGACGAAGCCTATTACGAGTTCGACGCGGCAGAGGGCGGGACAGGGGCGCTCGACGAGTTGGCCCTGCGGCGCGGCCCATGGCTCTCGACGCGCACGCTCTCCAAAGCCTACGCCATCGCCGGCATGCGCGTCGGGTATGGCCTCGCCGGGTCGGAGGCGGTCGCGGACGGCCTGATGCGGGTGAAGCTCAACTTCAACCTGAGCCGCGTCGCGGTGGCGGCTGCACGGGCGGCGCTCGGCGACGAGCGCTATTCGCAGGACTGCATCGCCCGCGTGATCACCGAGCGGCGCCGGCTGTCGGCGGGGATCGAAGGCCTGGGATTCCGCACGCTGCGCTCCCGCGCCAACTTCGTGTCCTTCGACTATCGTGCAAACGCCGTCCCCGCAATGGCCGCAATGGCTGCGGAAGGAGTCTTCGTCCGCGAATGGCGCGACCCGGGCTTCGAGACGTTCATGCGCATCACCGTCGGACTCCCCGCGGAAAACGATCGCGCCTTGCGGGCATTGGCCGGCGCCGCTGCATTGGATATCGGCAATCGCAAGGCAATGCCAGGGGATCGATAGGGTGGACGGGCGGACAGCGGCGGATGGCCTACAGCATGCGCATCGCTGATTTGCGACGCGCGCTCGGACGGCTGCCGCGCGTCCCGCTCGCGCATCTGCCAACCCCGCTCGAGCCCGCGCCGCGCCTCGGCAGCGCGTTGCGCGGGACCGCGATCTACGTAAAGCGGGACGATCTCACCGGGTTGGCGCTGGGCGGGAACAAGGTGCGCCAGCTCGAGTACCTGCTCGGCGAAGCGGTCCACGAGCGTGCGACGGCCGTCATCACCGGAGCCGGCGTCGACTCGAACCATTGCCGCCAGCTGGCTGCCGCGTGCGCCAAGCTCGGATTGCGCGCGTGCCTGATCCTGCGCGGCGAGCATCCTGTTCGCAGGGAGGGAAACCTCCTGCTGGATACGATCTTCGGAGCCGAGTGCCGGTTCATTCCGACGGAGCGGTTCTACGAAGAGTTCGAACAGGTCGCGAGTGGCTGGGCAAACGCGCTCTCCGCCGAGGGCGAGCGGCCCTATCTGATAAATACTCTCGGGACCGACACCCACTCCGTCGCCGTCGCAGCGCTTGGCTACGTCCAGGCTGCGCTCGAGATGGAGGGCCAGTTCGAGATGCTCGGCTGGCGACCGGATGCCGTGTATTTCTGCTCCGGCGCGGCGACTCAGGCCGGCCTGGTGCTGGCCGGAAAGTGCCTCGACCTGCCGTATCGCCTGATGGGCATCTCCGCGAGCCAGTTCATCCCCGAAAAGCCAACGGTGATTGCCCAGGTCGCGACGCGAGCGGCCCGACTCCTCGACTTGGATCTCACCTTCCGCCCGGCCGACATCAGCAATGAGGACGCCTACATCGGGGCCGGGTACGGCGCGCTCACCGCCGCGTCCGTGGCTGCCTTGCAGCTGGCGGCACGGACGGAGGGCTTGCTCCTGGATCCGACGTACACGGCGAAGGCGCTAGCGGCACTCGCCGACCACATTGTTCAGGGCCGCATCCGGGCACACGAGCGAGTGCTGTTTCTCCATACCGGCGGCGCTCCATCGGTGTTCCTCGCGCGTAACGAGACGATCGCCGACGGCTCGGTTACGATGCGCTGAAGCGAACCGCGAGGGGGGCGCGATGCACCGTACCGCCCGCGCTGTTGCTCCCCGAAGTGTCGTCAGCTCGCCGGCACGTTGGCGGCCCAGTCGCGAGTCTTGAACCAGTAAGTGTGGCGTTCCTTGAGCCAATCCTTGTTCTTGCCGATCCAGTCGTTGAAATACGCCATCGCTGCCGGATTGCCCTTGCGCAGCGCGAAGCCTTCGGCCGACGTCGTCACGTAATCGCTCGTCGGCCGGAACAGCTTGTCGGGGTTCTGCAGCGTGAAGAACGTCGGCTTCGGCTCGCTGGTGAGGATGGCGTGGGCGTTGCCATTGATCACCTCCTGGAAGGCGATGGCATCGTCGTCGAACTGGCGAACGGTCGCCTTCGGCCATTTGTCTTCGATCGTCTTGCACGGCGCAGCGCCGCGCCGGCAGACGAACGTGACCTTGGGGTCGTTATAGCCCTCCGGGTACTTGAGGCTGGACGCCAGCTGCTTGGACGCCGCGATGCCCTGGCCCGACTGCGAGTACGGCTCGGTGAAGTCGACCTGCTCCTTGCGCACGGGAGTGACGCTGAGGCCGCCGATGATGACATCGAACTTGCCGGCAATGAGCGACGGAATGATGCCGTCGAACGCGGTGGGCATCAGGTCGAGCTCGACACCCATGTCCTTGGCGAGCTTGGTCGAGACGTCGATCTCGAAGCCGACCCAGTAGCCTTGCTTGTCCCGAATGGCCCAAGGCAGGAAGCTGCTGAAGCCGACCTGCAACTTGCCGCGCTTCTTGATGGTGTCGACCAGGTTGTCCTGCTGCGCGACGGCCGCATCCGCGAGGAACAGCATGGGAACCGCGAGCGCCAGCGCCCCGAGCAATTTCTTGATCATGTTCACGTGTTGCTCCCGAATTATCTGCGGCGACTCGGCCGCGTTCACAACCCCGATGCCGGTTCTGGCGTCAATGCCGACGACAACGCCGCGGGCCCTGCGCGGCTGGCGGCAGCCCGCCGCGCGTGGCCATTGTCGCGTTGCGGAATACGCTTGACAAGTGCTGGTGGCGCGGAAGAATGTGGTACGAGCATTCCGAGCCACGGGACCAGCAGACGGGGATTGGCGTCGTCATCAGGGCGTCGGACGGTGGGGAGGCCCATGGGGAAGCAGCATATTCAAAAGTATCGGACCCGGTTCCACGCGGACGCCATCTATTCGAGGGCCATCCGGGCAAGCGGCGACTTCGTGTTCTTTCAAGGTCAGACCGGCATGGACTTCGAGGGGAATCTCGTCGGCCCGGGCGATCCGGGCCTTCAGGCCGACCAGGCGTGCCGCAACATCACGCAGCTGATCGAGGAGGCGGGGGGGCCTCGTGCTCACGTGGCGCTGCCGCTGTCGAGATAGCGCGCGAGCGGCTCACACCGATGCAGCGCTACTCCATTCTGTCGCTGGCCCGCAACGCGCTTTCGTATCACGAGGGTTGGCAACGCGTGTGGCGCAGCCCGCCGCTGAAGCCGGCCTACGACATCGTCATCGTCGGCGCGGGCGGGCATGGGCTGTCGACCGCCTATCACCTTGCCAAGGAGCACGCTCTGACCGACGTCGCGGTCATCGAGAAGGGCTGGCTCGGTGGTGGAAACACGGCGCGCAACACGCACACGATCCGGGCGAACTATCTGCGCGATTCCAGCATTCGCTTCCACGATGCGTCGCTGCGCCTCTACGAGAACATGACGCGCGAACTGAACTACAACATCCTGTTCAGCCAGCGCAGCATGGTGGATCTGGTCCAGAGTTCGTCCAAGCTCCGCGATCTCAAGCGGCGGTCGATGGCGATGGCGCTGCACGGTCCGACCTATGACATCGTCGACATCGATGAAGTCCGGCGCCTGATTCCCGCCATGGGCGACCTGAAGGACGCTCGGCTGCCGCCGCTCGCCGGCGTCGTGCATCCGGAAGCGGCGATGGCCCGGCACGACGCGGTGGCCTGGTCGTACGCGCGGGCCGCGGATTCGCGCGGTGTCGAGATCCACCAGCAGACCGAGGTCACGGGCTTCCTTCGCGGCCCGGACGGTCGTGTTGCCGGCGTCGACACCAACCGCGGCACGATCCGCGCGAACAAGGTCGCACTCGCGACCGCCGGCAACACCAGTCACGTCGCCGCGCTGGCGGGCCTGACCCTGCCCTTGGTGACGCGCAACCTGCAGGCGTTCGTCTCCGAGCCGATCAAGCCCGTCATCGACGTCATCGCCAATTTTCCGGACGTCGGTCTCTACGTCATGCAATCCGACAAGGGCGAGCTCGTCATCGGCGGCGGCGCCGACCCGATTCCGTCCTATCGCCAGGGCTGCCACTTCCAGACCTTCGAGGACACCGTGGCCTCGCTGCTCGAGATCTTCCCGCGATTCAAGAGCCTCAAGATGCTTCGCCAGTGGGGCGGCGCGGTCGAGTTCGCCTACGACGCAAGCCCCATCATATCGGCAACACCGATCGGCGGTCTCTTTGTCAGCACCGGCTGGTACGGCGGATTCAAGGCGATTCCCGTCGGCGGACTGACGTATGCGCACCTTCTGGCCACCGGGACACCGCATCCGCTGGCCGAGGCGTTTTTGCTCGACCGGTTCACCGGGCTCAGGTTTCTGCTCGAAGCCGGCACGGTTGCCCAGCGATAGCCTTCATCCGGATGCTGCTCATACCCTGCCCGTGGTGCGGTCCGAGACCGGAAGCCGAGTTCGTGTGCGCCGGCGAGGTCCTCCCGCCCAGGCCCGCGGACCCGAATGCCGTCGGCGATGCCGCGTGGACCGACTACCTGGTCATGCGGCGCAACGTGCGCGGCGTGCACGACGAGCGCTGGTGGCACGTCCGAGGCTGCGGCAGCTGGCTCACTCTGCGCCGCGACACGGCCACGCATCGCATCCTCGCGAACGACAGTGCGCCCGGAGGCCGCGAATGAGTCCGACGGCGCGCCTCGCCGCGGGGGGTGAGATCGACCGTGCGCGGCCGCTGGAGTTCCGCTTCGATGGGCGGCAGCTCATCGGGTTTGCCGGAGACACGGTTGCCTCCGCGCTCATCGCCAACGGCGTGCATCTGACGGGCCGAAGCTTCAAGCTGCATCGGCCCCGCGGCATCGTCGGCGCCGGCTACGAGGATTCCGGCGCGCTCGTGCACCGCGTACGCCCGCAGCCGGCCACCAATCTGCTGGCGACGGTGCTGCCCCTCGAAGCAGGCATGGAATTGACGAGCGTCAACGCATGGCCCAGCGCGGCCTTCGACGTGGGCGCGATGATGCAATTCTTGTCCGCTTTGCTTCCAGCGTGCTTCTACTACAAGACCTTCATGCGGCCCGGATGGAATTGGTTCGAGCCGGCCGTGCGCGGGCTCGCCGGCCTTGGCCGACTTCCCGATCGCGATGCCTGGCAGCCCGTGACCGAAAGCCGGTACGGGCATTGCGACGCGCTCGTCGCCGGCGGCGGTCCGGCGGGCCTTGCCGCCGCGCTCGTGGCTGCGCGGGCGGGGGCACGCGTGATCCTGGTCGATGACGGCCCATTTGGCGGTCGGCTCGCCGGCGACGGCACGGTGCTCGACGAACGGCCGGCGGCCCGTTGGGTGACGGGCGTCGTTGCCGAACTCCTGGCGACCGCGAACGTGCGCATGTTGCCGCGCTCGACGGTATGGGGCTATCACGAGCACAACTATCTGACCGTCGTCGAGCGCGCGCCCCGGGACGCCCCGGATCTCGATTTTCGCAACTGGAAGATTCGCGCGCGACAGGTGATCATTGCCGCCGGCGCGATCGAGCGTCCGATCGCCTTCGCCGACAACGACCGGCCCGGCATCATGCTGGCGTCCGCGGTGCGCACCTACGTCAACCACTTCGCGGTCCTGCCCGGGCGCAAGGCCATCGTGTTCACCAACACGGACTCGGGTCACGCGGCCGCCCACGATCTCGCCGCCGCCGGCGCGTCGGTCACCATCGTCGATGCACGCACCGAACCCGGTCAAGGCCTCCTCGACGCGGCGGATGCCCGCGGCATCGCTTGCCACGCCGGGGCGCGGGTATGCAAGGCTTACGGCTCGCGCCGCGTCTCGGCCGTCGATGTGGTTGGCCGCAGCGGTGAAATGATGCGTCTCGCCTGCGATCTCGTCGCGACGTCCGGCGGATGGAATCCCGCCATCCATCTCGCCACTCATAACCGCGAGGCGCGCGTGTCGTGGAGCGAGGCGTTGGGCGGATTTCTGGCGGAGCCGGTCAATGGCAGCTTCCGCCTTGCGGGCGCCGCCAATGGCCATCTGGGCACGGCGGAATGTCTGGAGGAAGGCGCGCGCGCGGGCCGTGCCGCCGTCGAAGCCGTCGGCCGCATCGCACCAACGATCAATCTGCCGGCGACGCGCAGCGAGCCCACGGGCATCGGGCCGCCGGTCTGGGCGGTCGCTCCCCGCGGGAAACGCGAGAAGGTGTTCATCGATCTGTCGGGCGACGTGACCACTGCCGATCTCGGTCTCGCCGTTCGCGAAGGCTTCGACTCCATTGAGCTCGTCAAGCGCTACACGACGGCGGGCATGGGCGTCGACCAGGGCAAGACCGGCAACGTCAACGTCATCGGCATCGTCGGCGGCCTGATGAATGCCGCTCCCGCGGCCATTGGCACGACGACTTTCCGTCCCCCGTTCGTGCCGGTCGAGTTCGGCGCGATTGCGGGCGCACGCTCCGGCGCACGGCTCTATCCGTGGCGCCACACCCCGCTGACGGAATGGCATCTGGCCCACGGCGCGGCGATGGCGGAGGCGGGACTTCGCTGGCAACGGCCGCGCTACTACCCGCAGGCGGGGGAAGGCTGGCTCGACGCGGCGACACGCGAAGCCCGCACCGTGCGCACGTCGGTCGGCGTCTACGATGGCACGCCCTTGGGCAAGTTCCAGCTCAAGGGACCGGGCGTGCCGGCGCTCCTCGATCTTCTGTACGTCAACGATTTCGCGGCGCTGAAACCGGGGCGCGGCAAATACGGCGTGATGCTGACCGACGACGGACTGATCCTCGACGACGGCGTCACGTTTCGCCTGGACGCGGCACGCTGGCTCCTGCATTCGTCGACGGGTGCCGCCGATCGCGTTCATCAGCACCTCGAAACGATCCTCAACGTCCATCGGCCGGATCTCGACGTGTCGATCATCCCGGTGACATCGGCCTTTGCCAATGCGACGATTTGCGGTCCGCGGGCGCGCGATGTGCTGCGCGCGCTCGATCCGGATTTCGACGTGGACGGAGGGCCTTTTCCGTTCATGACGGTCCGCGAGGGCAGGATCGGCGGCGTGCCGGCGCGCGTGTTTCGCGTGAGCTGGACCGGAGAGCTGAGCTATGAGATCAATACGGCACCGCGCCACGCCGTCGCCGTGTGGGATCGGATAATGGCAGCCGGCGCGCGGTTCGGCATCGCGCCGATCGGCTCGGAAGCCAACCACATTCTCAGGGTGGAGGCGGGCTATATTTCCACCGGACACGAGGTCGACGGCACGTCGGACGTGCACGATCTCGGGCTTGGCGGAATGGTTTCGAAGACCAAGACCGACTTCATCGGCAAGCGGTCGATGGAGCTGCGCCGTCGTCTCGATCCGGTACGGCCGGAGCTCGTCGGCTTGCTGCCGGTCGATCCGGCGTGCCCCGTCCCCGAGGGTGCGCCGATCACGCCACGGGGTGCCGCCGCGGATCAGGAAGGCTTCGTCTCCGCATGCGTCACGAGCGTGGCGCTGAACCGCAGCATTGCACTCGGACTCTTGCGCAGCGGTCGCGCGCGTATCGGCGAGACAGTGCATGCACGGGTGTATGGAAAGATCATTCCGATGCAGGTCGTCGCGCCGGTGTTCCATGACGCCGACCGCAGCCGGGTGAAGGCATGAGTGCGGCCGGGCCACCAATGACCGCGCGGCGTTATGCCGTCGCGTTGCGCCGCCTCGCGCCCCGCGCGCGTTTCGAAGCCTGCGGAGCGCCCGAGGACCTCATCGCCGCCTTGCATGCCGCAGGGCTGCCGGTTCCCGAGCGCCACAACTCCTCGATCGGGAGCGACGGGGACGTTCGCATCGACTGGCTCGGCCCGCGGCGTTTCGTGATCAGCGCACCGCTCGAACGGGAAGAAGCGGTAGGCGGCGCACTGGAGGCGGTGTTCGCCGGATTTGCCGCCGCCGACGTGGCGTGCGTCACCGACATCGTCGTGACCTTTGAAATCGCCGGTCCGGGCGCAGCCGACGTCCTTGCCCAAGGGACGCCGCTCGATGTCGGCTCCGCGTCATTTGCGCCGGCGAGTGCCACGGGAACCGAGCTCTGGGGCGTGGGCGTCGTCGTCGAGCGACCGATTGCCGACCCGGCGAGCTTCCTGGTCACGGTCGAGCGGTCCTATGCCGGATACATCGAAGGATGGCTCGACACCGCGGCAGGATCGGGCTCGGATCTCAAACCCGGCGTCATGCTCGCTTGCTGGCGCGGATGAAGGCGCTCACGAACTTGCCGTCGACCTCCTTGGCGATCGCGTCGCCGTCGAACCCCTCGGCCGCCAGGAACGCCCGCGCGTCGTCACGGCTGTAGGCGCGCGTGACCTCGATGTCGATATCAGCGAACCCGGCCCGGGCGAGCTTGTTCACGTAGTCGGCTTCCGAGAGCGCACCGGCGACGCAGCCGACCCAGAGCTCCATGCTCTTTCGAATGGCGGCCGGCACCTCTCCGCGCACGACGACGTCGGAGACCGCGAAGCGCCCGCCGGGCTTCAATACCCGGAACGCCTCGTTCAGCACCTGGTCCTTGTCGCCCGAAAGATTGATGACGCAGTTCGAGATGATCACGTCCACGGTGTTGTCGGGCAGAGGGATGTGCTCGATCTCGCCTTTCAGGAATTCGACGTTCGTCAGGCCACTCTTGTGCCGATTCTGTTCGGCGAGCGCGAGCATTTCGTCGGTCATGTCGAGACCGTAGGCCTTGCCCGCCGGCCCGACACGTCGCGCCGACAGCAACACGTCGATGCCACCGCCGGATCCGAGGTCGAGCACCGTCTCACCCGGCTTCAGCTCGGCGAGTGCCGTCGGATTGCCGCAACCCAGCGATGCCTTCAGCGCGGCATCGGGCACTTCGCCCGCCTGCCCGGCGTCGTAAAGGTTGGAAGTGATCGGGTCGCAGCAACTCGGCGCGCTCGGCGCGCTGCCGCAACAACTGCTCTGGCCGTCCTTTACCCGCAAGGCGGCTTGGCCGTACTTCTCGCGCACGACATCCTTCAATTCGCTGGGTGCAGTCATCGTTACGTCCTTTCGTCAACGGCCGGCGACGATCTTCCGCGGCTCGATCGCCCGGTTGCGGGTGCAGCATTCGGCATAGAGGAAGCCCAGCAACTCCTGCAGCGCTGCGGCATTGGCCGAATACCAGAGGAAGGTGCCCTCACGGCGCACCTTCACGAGCTCTTCGTTCTTGAGCTTTTCCAGGTGATGCGACAGCGTCGAGCTGGCGATCTCCAGTTCATCTCCGATGTCGCCGACGATCATTCCCTCCGGATGCGCGGCAAGCAGCAGGCGCATGATGCGCAGCCGAGGCTCGGTTCCCATGGCCGAGAGCATGTCCGCATAGCGGGGTACATCTTCCGGAACGTCCTTCATGGTCGGAATGCCTTTCCACAAAGATGACCTTTTCTGTATTTCTATCATAATCGAAATAATAGCGATGTCAAGCGGCGCCGGCGACGAGCCGAAGCCACTGCGCCGCGCGAAATCGCAGGGCTCGTTCGCCGGTGAACGTCACGAACGCCCCGGCTTTCGCCCGACGACGTCGGCAAACGCACGGCGCTCGTACCAATCCTTGGTGCCCGCAACGACCTTGACCACCGAAAGCATGACGGGGACTTCGATCAGGACGCCGACGACCGTCGCCAGTGCCGCACCCGACTGCAACCCGAACAGGCTGACCGCCGTGGCGACGGCCAGCTCGAAGAAGTTGCTGGCGCCGATCAGCGCCGACGGCCCGGCCACGCAATGGGCGACACCGAGCTTCCTGTTGAGCCAGTATGCGAGTCCGGCGTTGAAATACACCTGGATCAGGATCGGCACGGCCAGCATCGCAATCACGAGCGGCTGCGCCAGAATCTGCTGGCCCTGGAAGCCGAACAGCAGGACGAGCGTGAGCAAAAGGGCGCCGAGCGAGACCGGGTGCAGCCGCGAAAGCGCACCGTCCAGCCGCACCGGTCCGCCCGTCGCCAGCAATCGCCGCCGCCAGAGCTGGCTGACGATCACCGGAACGACGATGTACAGCACGACCGAGAGCGCGAGGGTTTCCCACGGCACGGTAATGCTCGAAAGCCCGAGCAGCAGCGCGACAATCGGTGCGAACGCGAACAGCATGATCGTATCGTTCAGCGCCACCTGCGACAGCGTGAAATTGGGTTCGCCGTCCAGCAAATTGCTCCAGACGAAGACCATGGCCGTACACGGGGCCGCCGCCAGCAGGATAAGGCCGGCGATGTAAGAATCGATCTGGCCGGTTGGCAACCAGTTGGCAAAGACGTGGCGCACGAAAATCCAGGCGAGCAAGGCCATCGAAAATGGCTTGACCGCCCAGTTGATGAACAGCGTCACGCCGATGCCGCGCGCGTGCTGAGCGACCTTGCCGAGTTGCGTGAAGTCGATCTTCAGCAGCATCGGGATGATCATCAGCCAGATCAATACGGCGACCGGGACGTTGACCTCCGCGATCTTGAGGCTTCCCACGTAAGCGGAGAGCCCGGGCAGCTGCTGCCCGAGCGCGATGCCGGCGACGATGCAGCCGAACACCCACCACGTCAGGTTCCGCTCGAAGGCGCCGATCGCTTGCCGCTGCGCCATGTCAGGCGGCCTCGTCGCCGGCAGCAGCGGTCTTGCCGATGTCGCTCAGCTTCTTCGCCAGACTCAGGCGGTCGAGCTTCGCGAGCGGAAGACTTGCGAACAGACGAATGCGGCTCATCAGGATGCGACCCGTCTCGGCGAATGCCTTATGCTTGTTGCGATCACTGCCTTCGACGGCAGCCGGATCGGGAACCCCCCAGTGGGCCGTCATCGGCTGTCCCGGCCAAACCGGACACACCTCTCCCGCCGCGTTGTCGCAGACGGTGAAGACGAAGTCCAGCGGTGGCGCGCCCGCCTGCGCAAACTCGTCCCAGTTCTTGCTCCGCAATCCGTCCGTTGGCATGTGGTTCGCGCGCAGGAACTCAAGGGCGAACGGGTTCACCTGGCCGGCGGGGTGCGACCCTGCGCTGAACGACCGGAAGCGGGCACCGCCCGCCTGGCGCAGCGCGACCTCGGCGATGATGCTTCGCGCCGAGTTGCCGGTGCACAAGAAGAGGACGTTGAAGGGTTGCCGATCGGCGGTCACAGAACAACTCCTGGCGTGGAAAGCGAGTACGGCAGGGTGCGAGCCGCGCGGGCGCAATGCTTGCGGGAAGGCCGTGGCGGCTTATGCGGATCGGCGACGTTTGGGCGGCGGCACGGCGACTGCGGCTATTTGTCGCGGCGCCGGCACGCATTTGGGATCGCAGACCGCACTCGACCGGCAGCAGTTCTCGGTGAGATAGCCGACGACTCCACTCATCGCGTCGAGATCGGCGCTGTACCAGACGAAGCGGCCATCCTGCCGTGGGGCGATGAGACCGGCCCGCGTCAGCTCCTTCAGATGGAATGACAGCGACGCCGGGGCAACATCCAGCCGATCGGCCACCTGACCGGCGGGCAATCCGTCGGGAGCGTGCTCGACGAGCAACCGGTACACCGCCAGGCGCGTTTCCTGGGCGAGCGCCGCAAGGGCGACCAAAACGTTTGTCGTTTCCATAATTGTCCAACTATACGAGTTTATTGACCCATGTCAACCGCCCCGCGGCCACGTGCGGTTCAAATTCGATGGAGCCGCCCTCCTTCCGGCAGGGCGAGTGGACTCGGCAAAGAATTACACGGGAGGCATCTGGTATGGAACTCCACCGGCGCAGTTTCTTGAAGGGAATGGGGGCACTGTCGGGCGTTGCGGCGTCTGGCGTCAGCTTCGAGACCGTGGCACAGGCCGCGAAGGCTGCGCAATCGGCGAAAGGCGCCGCCGCCGTGCCGGTCATGGACGTCAGACACGTCAAGTCGGGCTGCGCGATATGCCCGAACTTCTGCGGCATCGACGCCACGGTGGTCAACGGGATCGTGCGCACCATCTACCCTGACACGGCGCGCGCCGAGTTCTATAACCATGGCATCTGCCCGAAAGGCGCATCGGGCATGTACAACACGTACGACCCCTACCGCCTCAAGAAGCCGCTCAAACGCACCAACCCCAAGAAGGGTCGCGACGAGGATCCCAAGTGGGTCGAGATCAGCTGGGACGAGGCATTCAACGAAATCGTCGTGCGGCTTGGCCGCATCCGTGCCGAGAACCCGTCCAAGCTCGTCTGGCAGCATGGGCAGGGCAAGTACCTGATCCAGGAACAGTTCTGCGAAGCCTTCACCAAGGCGTTCGGAACTCCGAACATGGTGCACCGGACGACCGCCTGCGAAGCCGCGCGCCACGTCGCCGATGAATTGACATGGGCGAGCGCCGGCATCCTGCCCGATCTCAAGTACACCAAATTTTTCCTGAACTGCGGCGCCAACTACTTCGAGGGCGAGCAGGCATCGCGCTGGCTCGACTGGCAGGCCACGATGAGCCGTGAGCAGAACGCGATGAAGACGGTCGTCGTCGAGCCGCGGCTCTCCGCCTGTGCAGGCAAGGCCGACGAATGGGTGCCTGTACGTCCGGGCAAGGATGTCGTGATGCTGCTGGCAATGGCCAAGGTGATGATCGACGCCAACACCATCGACGAGCCGTTCCTCGTCGAATTTACCAACGCGCCGCAGCTGGTCGACGCGGCGGGAATCATCCTGAAGGACAAGGACGGCAAGACGCCGTTGGTGTGGGATACCGTTACCAACTCGGCGAAGCCCTACGTCACCGGCGTCAAGCCCGCATTGAAAGGGAACTACACCGTCGACGGGAAGCCGATGCGCACCGCATTCCAGGTGCTTGCGGACAGCGTCAAGGAAATCACGCCGCAGTACGCCGAGGAAGTTGCCGGCATTCCCGCTGCCACCGTTACCCGCCTCGCGCAGACGTTCGCCAAGGAAGCGCGGATCGGCGAGACGATCGACATCGACGGCCTCAAGCTGCGCTATCGCCCGTCGGTGCTATACACGTTCCGCGGCCTGACGGCGAAGGAATTCGGCGTTCAGGGCTGGCGCACGGGCCTCATCCTCAACATGCTGGTCGGCAACATCGACGCAGTCGGAGGGTTGATCCTCGGCGGCGCCTACGCGCGGCCTCAGTACTTCGATGTCAGCGTCTGCGAATACCCGCCGAAGCGTGCCGACCTCGCGCAGAGCGTCTTCTATCCGTATTCGAATCACCATATCGCACAGACGCCCTGCCTGACCGTGCAGGATCCGAAAGCGTGGGGCTTGTCCTACACGCCCGAGATGCAGATCTTCTACGGCAGCAATCGTCCGATGTCGATCCCGAACTCGGGACAGCAATTCGACGGCCTTGCCAAGACGTTCAACGTCGTGATCGACGTGATCATGACGGAAAGCTGTTGGTTTGCCGACATTCTGCTGCCGGACAAGACGTACCTGGAGTCGTGGCACTACGCGCCGACCCGGAGCACTCCGGACACTGGGCACAATGCGATCCGGCAGCCGATGACGAATCCGTACAACCTCGAGTGGGACGCATTCGGGATCCTGTGGGAGATCTCGAAGCGGCTCGACATGCGCGACAGGTTCGCCGAGGAATGCAACAAGTCCTGGGGCCTGAAGGAAGTCACGTTCAAGCCCGGGCGCGACTACACGCAAAGGGAAGGCGTCGAGATTATCTGGACCGACAAGACGAAGAAGGATTTTTCGGTAGCCATCGAGCAGGGCTTCGTCGGCAGCAAGAAGAACGCCAAGAGCAAGTACCTCGGCGGCGCCGAGGACAAATTCAAAGGCCCCGGCAAGGCCAAGATCAAGCTCTACGCGGACCAGTTGATCGATACGTATTACAAGGTCGAGGGCATCGCGAAGAAGAACGATCTCACGAAGATAGACCTTCCCAAGTACAAGATCGCCTATTCGCCACTGCCGAACAAGGATCATGCATTCCCGACGCCGCATCGCGAGGCGACCGGCTACCCGTACTACATCGTCACGCACAAGCGGATGCACCGCAACCAGTCGGGTTTCACCGTCAACAACGCGATCTTGAACCAGGCGCTGGGCCCCGACGCGGCGACCAATTACGTGCAAATCAATGTGACCGCGGCCGCGCAGCTCGGCGTGAAGAACGGCGACACCGTGACTATCGAGACTCGCGTCGGCAAGATCAACGGCACTGCGCAGGTCGTGCAGGGCATCCGCCCCGATACGATCGCCGTGTCGTACCACTACGGGCAGTGGAGTCCGGGCTACTCTCCCGCGGGACGCAAGGGGACGGCGATCAACCAGGTGCTGGAATACCACCCCGACCTGATCTCCGGCCACAACTCGTTCAACGACACCAAGTGCAAGGTCTACAAAGCGTAACGGGAGAGAGCGAAAATGACCAAGCTAGTCAGACTCATCGACCAGAATCGCTGCATGGGCTGCCAGGCCTGCGTGTCCGCCTGCGCGGTCGAAAACTACTTCACTCCCGATGCCCCATGGAACGTGATGGTGGAATACGAAGTCGGAACGTATCCGGCCGTCAAGCGCGTCTACAACACGATGAACTGCATGCATTGCGAGCAGCCGTCGTGCAAGGCGGCCTGCGATGCGGTCGGTGCGAAGGCGATCAGCAAGAACCAGTTCGGTGTCGTGCTCGTCGACTACGACAAGTGCATCGGCTGCGGCTACTGCGCGGCCGTTTGTCCGTACGGTGTGCCGCAGTTGAACAAGAGCGTCGCCGAACTCTATCCGGGGCAAGGCAAGTCCGGCGCCGAGACGATTCCCTACAAGGATCGCCATCCGACGCATCGCAAGAAGGCCAAGGTGGTCGAGAAGTGCACGTTCTGCGCGCACAAGCTCGACCGGGCGGTCACCGACGGCAAGGTCGACCGGATCGGCAAGGACCAGGCCTACACACCGAGCTGCGATCTCGTCTGCCCGGTCCAGGCGCGGATGTTCGGCGACATCGATGACCCGAACAGCGACGTTTCCATGCGGATCAAGGCCACCGGTGCCGTGCAGCTCAAGAAGCAGTTCGGTACGGGACCGCAGGTCTACTACGCGTTGGCCGAGGGAGCGAAATCATGAAGCGCCTGATCGCAGCAGTCGTGCTGGGTTTGGCGATGGCGGCGTTGCCTGCCGCCGCGGCCGATGAAGCGACGAAGAAGCCCGCCGCGAAGCCCGCGGCGAGTGCCAAGTCACTCGACCCGGGCACGGGCGCGTTCCATCGAGTTCACACGCAGAAGCTCAAGATGTCATGTGACACCTGCCATGCGAGCGAGTTGAAGGACGTGCTGTTTCTGCGCGGCGCAGAGGTTTCCGCGAGCGGGCCGGGTCCGGTCGATCGAGCGGTGTGTCTCGGTTGTCACCAGGCGCCGGCCAAGCCGAACTGGTACGGCGCGACGAAGTGATTGAAGCAGAGAAGGGGGCTGCACTGTCGCAAGTCGTCAGACAGCGCAGCCAGACGTATTGGTGGCTGAGCGAGCTGTTCCTCCAAGCGCCAGATCAGTCCAGGATCGCCGGCATTCTCGAAAGGGCTCGCGAGGCGGCACGGTCACCCGATGACCTTCCGCTGAAAGACCGTCTGCACCAACTCGCTGCGGCATTGGAGCAATCCGAAGCTGGCGCGCTGGCGATCGAGCATGCACGGCTTTTCGCCGGACTCGGCGCATCCTATGGCGCCATCCCGCCGTACGAATCACTGCATGCTGGCAACGAGCCGCGTGAGGATCGTGTCGTCAACGTAACCGACGCGTACCGGGACGCGGGCCTCGAGCGGATCGGCGTTCCGGCTGTTCCGCAGGATCACCTGGGGGTCGAACTTCGCTTCATGGCACTGCTTTGCGCCAAGGAAAGCGAGGCGTGGAACCATGGCGATGCGGAAGGGGCCCCGTCGCTGCTGACGCGCGAACGGACGTTTCTCGACGATCACCTGCTGCGTTGGGTGCCGGCGTATTGCGACTACATCGTGGCGGAGGCGCGTGAACCGTATTTTGCCGCCGTGGCGCGCATGACCGCCGACGCGCTTGCGCTCGACCGCCAGAACGTCGACGATCTGCTTCGCGCCTCGGCGCGCATGTAGCCGCGTCGGCGCCCGCCGTTCGCTGAAGCACCGGCCCGATCCAGCCAATATGAGCGCGTCATCCAACGATCCGGCATCTCTGATCACGGCACGCGGGGCTGCCGTTGCGGCCGGTGACGCGGTCCACACGCCGGCTGCCGAGTCGGTGCAGTACACATCGCACGGCGTCGTGCTGGTCACCGGCGGGGCGGAACGCGCGTTGGACGCGCTCGACCAGCTGCCGGCGCCACTCCGCGTCGTCGCCTTCGTGCCGAATGCTCCGGATGCCATGGCGGTCCGATCCGGCCTGCGGGTGGTCGCCGCGCCCATCACCTCCTTGTCCGGTCATCTCGGGCGATTCACGGCGACCACAGTGCCCGTCGACGGCGAGCCGGTCGACGCGGGCCGCTTGGGTTGGAGCGCAGACCGGTATTTCGATCTTGTTCTCGACCTGAATGACCCGCCGTTGCTTGCTCATGAAGTGCCGCCGATCGGCTATTTCGCGCCCGGTGGCGGCGTGGATCTCGCAGCGGCACTCGATCGCATTCGCACGCAACCCGCCGTTTCGCACAAGCCCCGCTACTTCACCTATCGACGCGAGCTATGCGCGCACGCGGCGGCGGGCATCGTCGGCTGCACGCGATGTATCGACACCTGTCCAGCCGGTGCCGTTGCCAGCGCCGGGGACGAGGTCGCGTTCGATGCGTTCCTGTGCCAAGGGTGTGCAACGTGCACAGCGGTATGTCCGGACGGAGCCGTCCGCTACTCAAGCCCGCCTCCCGAAACGACACTCGAGCGGCTTCGGGCGATGCTCGACGCTTGGCGTGCAAGCGGTGTGGAGCCGCCCAGGCTTGTTGTGGTCTCGGACGAAGGCCCGCTCGGTGCGGCGATTGAAGCGAATCTGGCGTCGCCCGTTTCACTGCCATTTCGGATCCCCGTTTTGGCGTCATTCGGAATCGAGGCATGGTTCGCAGCGCTGGCCTGGGGTACCGGTCAGATTCTGCTCGCCGTCGGTGCGGCCACGCCGCTAGCGTCGCGTCGCGCGCTCCGCGATGAACTTGCAGTAGCGCATGCCATCCTGTCCGCGCTCGGCGAGGCGCCGGAACGCATCACGCTGAGCGAAGGCGCCCAAGTGCCACCCGCCGCGCCGGTCACGTCCCTCGGGGCCCCGGCAACCGCTCTGCCCATGGAGACCAAGCGTGCGACCTTGTACGCCGCGCTCGATCACCTGGCTGGAAACGGGGCGCGATTCGCGATGCCGATCAGCCTTCCTGCGAAGTCGTCGTTTGGCACGCTCGACGTCGACAAGGAGCGATGCACGCTATGCTTCGCGTGCGTGAATCTGTGTCCGACCGACGCGCTATCCGGCACCGGCGACACACTGGCGGAACTGCACTTCACCGAGTCCCGCTGCGTTCAATGCGGGCTTTGCGAGCAGGGTTGCCCCGAAAAGGCGATACGCCTGGTTCCGCAAGTTCGGCTCGCGCGCCGCGGGCGTGAGGCTCCGAGAGTTCTCTCTTCGGACGAGCGGTTCCCGTGCGTTCATTGCGGATCACCGTTCATCACCCGGCGGACGCTGATGCGCAGCATGGAATTGGTCAAGGATCACCCGCTGATTCAGCAGGAGGGAATCGAGCGGCTCAAGCTCTGCATGGCGTGCCGCGCGCACGCCACGATGCACGACGCATTGCCGGGTCGCGATTAGGTCCGGGCGTCGAGCCTTGGTCGCCGGTCGTTCGGCCGCGCCGCTCGTCGGAATACGGCTACCCAGCAGCAAATTGCGCGAACGGGTCTCGTCATTCCGGCTTCCTCGTCCCCGCAAGGAACAGGACGGCAACGCCGGCGAGCGGCATCACCAGCGCGTCCGGCGATTCCATCGTCCACTGGACCGCTCCGCTCAATGCGCACCAGAGGATCGGGATCACAACCAGCGCCCAGGACGCCCGACCGGCGGCAAGCAGCAGGATACCCAGCGTCGCCAACACGGTGGGATCGGGTGCCACGCCGTAGATCTCGACCTGCATCCAGTTCCTCCCCGCGAGGATGCCGATCAACGGCTGTACGAGCAGCGCAAAGAGATAGAGGCCGAGTCCGATGTTCTGCAACACCGGCCATTCCACATCGAACTCGAGCTTGTTGCGGATGACGCCGGTCCAGACCAGAAGCAGCGCCTCGAGCGCGAAGGCGGCTGCTAAATACCCGGCCGCCCAATTGATGGTCGCGTAGTGTTGCCAGTGAAACGCCCACGCGACCCAGATCCAGCATCCGGCGAGGATCGCCGCGACCATCCGGCCGCGCCCCGGCCAATCGTGGCGCAGCAACGCCAGGATCACGACACCGAGCGCGAGCGACAGGATCTGCGCCGGCCATACGTCGGCGTTGTAGAGCTCGAAGAGGCGGTAATAGGTGCGCGGCGAGAAGAGCAGAAAATCCGACAGCGAGTAAGTCCACCACTCGGACATCAGAGATTCCCGACGTGTGCGGCCATGCGCCGGCGCATCGGCTCGTCCGGCAGGCGGCCAAAGGCGGCGCCCATGTTCTCGCGAACGTGGGCGACGCTGGTGGTCGCGGGGATGGCGCAGACGATCGCCGGGTGCGACACGATGAACTTCAGCAGGAATTCAGCCCAATGGGCACAGTCGATCTCGCTCGCCCAGGCGGGGAGCGGATGGCGCTTGACGGACCTGATCAATGCGCCTTCGCGGAACGGCCGGTTGACGATGACGCCGATCCCGCGGTCGCGGGCGAGCGGGAGAATGCGCGCTTCCACCTCGCGTTCCACGGCACTGTAGGAGACTTGAACGAAATCGAGCGGCTGGCTGCGCATGATCTGCTCGACCTCGCCGTGGCGGCGGCCTTCCGAGGTCGTGATGCCGACATAGCGAATCTGGCCGGCGGCCTTCATGTCGAGAATCGTTGGCAGGTGCTCCTGCCACGAAAGCAGGTTGTGGACCTGCACGAGGTCGAATCGCGGGACGTTCCAATGCCGGCGCGACTCCTCGATCTGGTTCCTGCCACTGGTACCGGAGGAGGTCCAGACCTTGTCGGCGGAAAAGAGCCGCGCCGGCTTGCCGAGTCGTGCAAGTCCGTATCCGATCACCTCCTGCGACGAGCCGTACATCGGCGAGGAGTCGATCATGCGGCCGCCCGCATCGAAGAAGTTGCGCAT
>JANMBN010000390.1:0-23515 GCA_031360485.1 Betaproteobacteria bacterium
CCGCCCAGGTCGAGCCCCTTGAAGCCGTCCTTGTACAGCTTGTAGACGAGGATTTCCGTCGCCTGCCCCGGCCCGCCGGACGTCGCCGCGTCGATGATTCCGAACGTGTCCAGGAACGCGTAGGTGATGTTGACGACCACCAGGAAGAAGGTCGTCGGCGACAGCAACGGAAACACGATGGTCGCGAACCGCCGCACGGGCCCCGCGCCGTCGATCGCCGCGGCCTCGATGAGCGATTTCGGTATCGACTGCAGGCCGGCGAGGAAGAACAGGAAGTTGTAGCTGACCTGCTTCCAAACCGCCGCGATGATGACCAGCAGCATCGCCTGTCCGCCGTTCAGCAGGTAGTTCCAGTCGATGCCGGCGCGATGCAGCCAGTAGGCGATGATTCCCAGCGTCGGATTGAACAGGAACAACCACAGCACGGCGGCGATCGCCGGGGCCACGGCGTAGGGCCAGATGAGAAGGGTCTTGTAGACGGCGGCACCGCGAACGATACGGTCGGCGAGCACTGCAAGGACCAGTGAAATGAGGAGACCGAGGCCGGCGACCAGGACCGAGAACAGCGCCGTCACCTTGAACGAGTCCAGGTAGTGCTCGTCGTTGAAGAGCTCACGAAAATTGTCGAGGCCGACGAACTGCACGTTGCCGCCGAATGCGTCCTGGATGAACGCCGAATAGTAGAGCGCCTGTCCCGCCGGCCAGAAGAAGAAGACCACGGTGACGGCCATCTGCGGCAGGATCAGCGCGTACGGCAGCCACCACGACCGGAAGCGGGCACGCTTTTCCATCGCCATCGGTCAGGCTCCCTGCAACGACGGCGGCGAGAGACCACCGGCACCGGATTGAGCGTCGGGGCCGCGGGCCACGACGTTCCAATCCCGCGAAATCGTACGCCGCGGCGCCGGCACGCGGTGCGCCCCGAGCCTAACCAAGAACGGCGAGGCTTCGCACCCTCATTCCTTCGCGGTCTTCATGAACTTGGCGATTTGCTCGTTGCCGCGCGCGACGGCGGCATCCAGTCCTTCCTTGGCCGACTTCTTGCCGCTCCAGACGGTTTCCAGCTCCTCGTCGATGATGTCGCGGATCTGAATGAAGTTGCCGAGCCGGATCCCGCGCGACTTGTCCGTGGTCTTGACGATCATCTGCTTGACCGAGACGTCGGTGCCGGGATTCTTTTCGTAGAAGCCGGATTTCTTCGTGAGCTCGTAGGCGGCCATCGTGATCGGCAGGTAGCCCGTGGTCTGGTGCCAGATCGCCTGCCGCTCGGGATCCGACAAGAAACTGAAGAACTTGGCCACGGCCTTGTATTCCTCCTTCGACTTGCCGCCCATCACGAACAGCGAGGCTCCGCCGATGATCGTGTTCTGCGGGGCGCCGGTCACGTCGGCGTAGTACGGCAGCGGCGCGACCGCGAACTTGAACTTGGCGTTCTGCTTCACGGTGCCGTAGCCGGCCGACGACGTGGTCATCATCGCGCACTCGCCGCTGTAGAACTTCGCTTCCGGCTCGTTCTTGCGGCCGGCGTACGTGAAATAGCCCTTCTTCACCCAGTCCTGCATGTTGGCGATGTGCTTCACCTGCAGCGGCCCGTTGAACACGAGCTTCGGGTCGTTGCCGGCGAAGCCGTTCTCCTTGGTGGCGAACGGCACGTTGTGCCATGCGGAAAAACTTTCGAGCTGCACCCACGACTGCCAGCCGGTCGTGTAGCTGCAAGGCAGCACTCCGGCCGCCTTGATCTTCGCCGCGGCGGCCATCACCTCGGGCCAGGTTGCCGGTGCGCGTTTGGGATCGAGCCCGGCCTTCTCGAACGCGTCCATGTTGTAATAGAAGACGGTCGTCGAGCTGTTGAACGGAAACGACAGCATCTGCCCCTTCGCGTTCGTGTAGTACCCGGCGACCGCCGGCACGTAGGTTTTTGGGTCGAACTTCTCGCCCGCGTCCGCCATCACCTGATAGACCGGCTTGATCGCGCCCTTGGCCGACATCATCGTCGCCGTGGCGACCTCTTGCACCTGCAGGATCGCCGGTGCGCTGCCGGCACGGTACGCGGCGATGGCCGCTGAGAGCGCTTCAGGGTAGCTCCCCTTGAACACGGCGTTGACCTTGTACTCGCCCTGGCTTTCGTTGAACTTCTTCGCGAAGTCGTTGATCCGGTCATTGTTCGCGCCGGTCATCGCGTGCCAGAACTGGATCTCGGTGACGGCCTGCGCCGGGGCGGCGAACGCCGACAGCGCCGACACGACGGCGAGACAACGGAATGCGGAAGCGCACTTCGACATGTTTCCTCCTCGGGGGTGGCCGAACGACTATGGTGCCGTTTGCACGGGACGATTCTAGTGCAATTCGCGGGCGCCGGGTCCGGCGTGCGCCGAGGCCGTCCGCCGCGCGTCCTGGATCCGCCGCGGAAGCCGCCACACGATGCAGCCCTAGTCCGCGGCGCCCGGGTGCGGCAGCGTCTCCAGCGCAACCTCGGTATGCGGAAGCTTGACGCGGCGTCCGGCAAGCAGCGTGTAGGCCGTCGGCACGACGAACAGCGTGAGTATCGTGCCGAACGTCATGCCGCCGACGATCACCCAGCCGATCTGCGTGCGCGACTCGGCGCCGGCGCCCGTGGCCAGCGCGAGGGGCACCGCACCCAGCACCATCGCGCCGGTCGTCATCAGGATCGGCCGCAGGCGCAGCGTTGCCGCGTCGATGACGGCGTCGAACAGCGGCTCGCCCTTCGCGCGGAGCTGGTTCGAGAATTCGACGATGAGAATGCCATGCTTGGTGATGAGGCCGACCAGCGTCACCAGGCCGACCTGGCTGTAGATGTTGAGGGTGCCCCCGGAAAGCCAAAGGGTGAACAGCGCCCCCGTCATCGACAGCGGCACCGACAGCATGATCACGAACGGGCTGACGAAGCTCTCGAACTGCGCCGACAGCACGAGATAGATGAACATCAGCGCCAGAACGAACGTGAAATAGATCTCTCCGCCGGAGGACCGGAACTCGCGCGACTGGCCGTCGAGGTCGGTCTGCGCCGTATTGGGCAGCGCGCGCGCCGCCGCCTCGTTCATCGCCTTGAGCGCCTCGCCGATCGCATACCCCGGGGCCAGCGTGCCGGTCACCTTGACGGCGCGCAGCCGGTTGAAGTGGTTGAGCGACTGCGGTGCGACGCCCTCGCGCACGTCGACCAGGTTCGATAGCTGCACCATGCCGCCGTCGCGTGCGCGAACGTACGCGTCGCTGATGTCGGCCGGCGTCGTGCGATCCAGCGGCGCGACCTGGACGATGACGTCGTACTGTTCGCCATCCTTCTTGAAGCGCGTCACCTGCCGGCCGCCCAGCATCGTTTCGAGCGTGCGGCCCACGGTATCCACGGCGACGCCGATGTCGGAGAGCTTGTCGCGGTTGATGTTGACGCGGACCTCGGGCGTGTTGAGCCGCAGGTCGATCTGCACGTTCTGCACGCCGGGATACTTGCGCACTTCCTCGAGAAAGCGATCGACCGTGCGCTGCAGCTCCGGGTAGGGGATCTGCGACATCACGACGAATTCGACCGGCGTGGAGCGGAACGATTGCCCGAGCGAGGGCGGATTGATCGGAAAGGCGATCGCCCCGGGAATCGCGGCGAACTTCGGACGCAGCTCGTCGGCGATCTGCTGCTGCTTCTTCTTCCTTTCCTCCCACGGCTTCAGCCGCAACACCGCATTGCCGTCGACCACCGTCGGGAAACCCGAGATCGCCGTGTAGGCCGCCGCCTCGGGGATCTGCGAATAGAATTCCTCGATCGGCTTGATCTGATCGGACGTGTACTGCGGCGTCGACCCCTGCGGGGCGGTCACGAGTCCGAAGACGACGCCGCGGTCCTCGGTCGGCGCGAGTTCCGATTTGAGCAGCGTGAAGAACAGGCCGCCCAGTCCGGCCACGCAGAACCAGACAACCACGACCAGCCAGCGCGCATGCAACGTTGCCGTGAGCGCACGGCGGTATCCGTTGTTGAGCGCCGTCAACGCCGTCTCGATCCGGTTGTAGATCCACGAATGCCGCTCCTCGTGCCGGAGCAGCAGCGAGCACATCATCGGCGAGAGCGTCAGCGCGATGAATCCGGACACGAGCACCGCGCCGGCCAGGGTCAGTGCGAATTCAATGAAGAGCCGGCCGGTGCGGCCCGTCGCGAACGCGAGCGGCGCGAACACCGAGGCCAGCGTGAGCGTCATCGCCACGATCGCGAAACCGATCTCGCGCGCTCCGGTGATCGCGGCCTTCATGCGCGGCATGCCCGCCTCGACGTGCCGGTGGATGTTTTCCAGCATGACGATCGCGTCGTCGACGACGAGACCGATCGCCAGCACGATCGCGAGCAGCGTGAGCGTGTTGATCGTGAAGCCGAACAGATACATCAGCCCGAAGGCGCCAATGAGCGAGACGGGTATCGTCACCAGCGGGATGATCGTCGCCCGCAGGCTGCGCAGGAAGAAATAGATGACGAGCACGACGAGCAGGATCGCTTCGGCGATCGTCTCGAACACCGACTTGATCGAGCGGTCGATGAACACCGACGTGTCGTAGGCAACGACCAGCTTCATCCCGGGCGGCAGCACCGGATTGATCTTCTCCACCTCCGCACGCACGGCTTTCGACAGTTCGAGCGGGTTGGATACCGCCTGCTTGATCACGCCGATGTTGAGCGACGACTTGCCGTTGAAGCGCGAGATGACGCGCTCGTCGACGGCGCCGATCCCGGCGACGCCGACGTCCCGGATGCGGACCGGGTAGCCGCCGACATTGGCGACGATGATGTTGTTGAACTGCTCGGGCAGGCGGACGTCGGTCTCGGCGACCACGGTGAATTCCCGCGTCGACGACTCGATGCGTCCGGCGGGGATTTCCGCGTTCTGCCGGCGGATGGCGTCCTCGACGTCCTGAACCGTCAGTTTGTAGGCGGCGAGGCGCGTGCGGTCGAGGTTGATCCGCATCGAGACCTGCCGTTCGCCGAAGATCCGCACGTCCGCCGCCCCCGGCAGCACCGACAGCCGCGGCTGCACGTAGCGCTTGACGTAATCGGAGGCTTCGAGCGTCGTGAGCGTTCCCGCCTGCACCGCGATGTAGATCACGGGGAACGAGTCGGCCTCGACCTTGGCGATGATGGGCTCGTCGATCGTGTCGGGCAGCTTGCCTCGCGCGCGCGCCACCTTGTCGCGGACGTCCGCCGCCGCGGAATCCGGCTCGCGCTTCAGCGTGAAGCGGACGTTGATCCGGGTCGTTTCCGCGCGGCTCTGCGAGGTCATCACCTCGACGCCCTCGATGCCCGCAAGCGAATCCTCGAGCGGCTTGGTCACCTGGGATTCGACGACCTCCGCCGAGGCCCCGCGGTAGGTCACCGAAACGCTGACGATCGGTTCGTCGATGCGCGGATACTCGCGGACCGACAGCCGCGTATACGAGATGAGACCGATCAGCAGGATCACCAGCGACAGCACCGTGGCGAAGACGGGCCGCTTGATGCAGATCTCGGGCAGTTGCACGGCCGATCGCGCTCCGGCTCAGGACTTCCGCGGCGCCGGCGGCGCGGTTGCCGCCTTCGCGCGCGCCGCTTCGGCGGGCGAGAACGCCGAGGCGCCGGCGCCCGGCCCGGCGCCCGGCCCGGTAGCCGGCGCGATCGGCGCCGGAGCACTCACCGTCGCCTGACCCTTCGCGGCGTCGACGCCGGCAACGGTCACCGCCGCCCCGTCGCGAAGCTTCAGCTGCCCGGCCGTGACGACCACGTCGTCCTTGGCAATGCCGCTCAGCACTTCCACCTTCGCATCGCGCCTCTGTCCTACCTCCACCTTCGTGCGCACCGCCTTGCCGTCGACGATCCGGTAGACGAACTGCTGGTCGCCCTGGGGCACGAGCGCCTGCTCGGGCAGGACCAGCGCGTCCTTCGCGTCGCGCGTGATGAGGCGCACCCGCGCGAACATCCCCGGGCGCAGCGACGTGTCCGGATTGCGCACCACGGCGCGAATCACCACGGAGCGCCCCGCGGCGTCGATCAGCGGATTCACCGCGAGCACCTTGCCCTCGAACGTCTTTCCCGGCAGCGCGTCGAGCTGGATCTGCAGCGCCTGTCCGACCTGCACCTGCCGCATGTAGATTTCGGGCACGCGGAAGTCCACCTTGAGCGGATCGATGGACTCGAGGTTGACGAGATCCGCGCCCTCCTTCACGTAGTCGCCGACCGACACGGAGCGCAGGCCGATGATCCCGGAAAACGGGGCCCGCAGATCCGTTTTCGCGAGCTTCGCCTGGGCGAGCTGCAGCGACGCCTCGGCGATCTTGAGGTTGTTGTCGGCCTCGTCCTTCGCCTGCGACGAAATGAAGTTGCTCTTCGCCAGATCGACGGCGCGATCGTACTTGGTCCGGGCCAGCGTCAGGTTCGCGCGCGCCTGCTGCGTTTCGGCCTCGGGCACCGCAGGATCGAGCTGCACGAGCAAGATGCCCTTCGCCACGCGCTGGCCCTCCTGAAACGCGATCTTGCTGATGCGTCCCGCCACCTCGGGCCGCAGCGTCACCGATTCATCGGAACGCAGGCTGCCCACGGCCGTGATCGTCTGCGGCAGCGAAAGGGATTCGACTTTCACCGCTTCGACGCTCACGCTCCCGCCCGCGTTGCCGGACGGCGCCGCTCCACCCTTCGTCCGGCCATCGGGCGATGCGCCGTCCGCGCCCGCGAGTTGTCCCGGCTGGGCGATGCGCTGGGTCCCGAACCAGTAACCGCCGCCGATTGCGGCGACGATGACCAGCGCGCCCACGGTGCCTGCAACCATTCGCTTCATCAAATTCGAAACCGTTGAATTGGGGGACCGTCGCCGACCGGCGAGCTCGCATGCCGGACGGCGAACATCGACCGCAACGCGCGTCCCGATCCACCGGGATCAGGCAAACGCGCATTATGCGCTGGCGCCCCTCGCGGCGGCAAACGCCGGGGCGTCCAAGCGACCGCGAGCTTCGCCGCTGTTAGAATCGTTCGAGCCCCCCTTTCGAACGGAGTTCCCGCATGCCCGTCCACCGATCGCCGGCGACATGGAACCTTGCGGCGTCGGCCCCGCGCCTTGCGGCCTGCGCGACGCTGGCGCTCGCGGTTCTGACGGCATCCGTGCCGGCCGATGCGCAGGGCTATCCAAACCGGCCCGTGAAGCTCGTTGTCCCCTTTCCGCCGGGCGGGCCGCTCGACATCGTAGGCCGTGCCATCGCGCAGAAGCTCACCGAAGCCTGGGCCCAGAGCGTTGTGGTCGACAATCGTCCCGGCGCGGGCGGCAACATCGGGGCCGAGATCGTCGCGAAATCCCCTCCCGACGGCTACACGGTCCTGATGGGCGCGCTGTCGACGCATGCGGTCAACCCCAGCCTCTACGCGAAGATGCCGTATGACGCGGTTAAGGATTTCGCGCCGATCACGCTGGTCGCGGTGACGCCGAACGTGCTCGTCGTCAATGCGGCGCTGCCGGTCAATTCCGCGAGGGAGTTCGTGGCCTACGCGAAGGCCAATCCGGGCAAGCTCGCATTCGGCTCGGGCAGCAACGGCAGCGCCGGACACCTTGCCGGCGAATTGTTCAAGGTCGAGACGGGAACCGACGTTATCCACGTCCCGTACAAGGGCGGAGCACCGGCGACGCAGGCGCTGCTCGCGGGCGATACGCAGTTCATGTTCGACAACCTCGCCAATGCGACGCCGCAGGTCAAGGCAGGCAAGTTCAAGGCGCTGGCGGTCACGACCGCGGAACGCTCGAAGCTCGCCCCCGAGCTGCCGACGATGGCCGAGGCGGGGCTCGCGGGATTCGACATCTCGACGTGGTTTGGCTTGCTCGCCCCCGCCGGCACGCCGAAGGATGTGATCGCCCGATGGAATGCCGAGGTCACGAGGATCCTGAATTCGCCCGAGATGCGCGAGCGCCTCACGGCGCAGGGCGCCGAACCCGCGCCGACGACACCCGAGCAGTTCGCCGCATTCATTCAAAGCGAGATCCCGAAATACGCGCGGATCGTCAAGGCTTCGGGCGCGAAGGTCGATTGATCAGGGAGAGCGCATGAGACAGACGCTGCATCACGCCTTCGCCGCGGCCGCCGGAATCGCCGCGCTCGCGCTCGCCGTCGCCGCAGGCGCGCAGGCGCCCGCCTATCCGACGAAACCCGTGCGCATCGTCGTCCCGTTCCCCGCGGGCGGCGCCACCGACATCCTCGCCCGCGCCGTCGCGCAGAAGCTCACCGAGAATTGGGGCCAGACCTTCGTCGTCGACAACCGTCCCGGCGCGGGCGGCAATATCGGCTCGGAGCTCGTGGCGAAAGCGGCCCCCGACGGCTACACGCTGGAAATGGGCACCGTCGGCACGCACGCGATCAACGCGAGCCTGTACGCGAAGATGCCCTACGACCACGTCAAGGACTTCGCGCCGGTCATCCTCGTCGCCGGCGTGCCCAACGTGCTGGTCGTCAATCCCGCCGTGCCGGCGAATTCGGTGCAGGAGCTGATCGCGTATGCGAAGGCGAATCCCGGCAAGCTCAACTTCGCGTCGTCGGGCAGCGGCACGTCGATCCACCTTTCGGGAGAGTTGTTCAAGGTGATGGCCGGCGTGCAGATGACGCACATCCCCTACAAAGGCAGCGCGCCGGCGCTCGCGGACCTGCTCGGCGGCCAGGTCCAGTTGATGTTCGACAACCTGCCGCCTTCATTGCCGCAGATCAAGGCGGGCAAGCTGCGCGCACTCGCGGTTACGTCGACGGCGCGCGCGCCCGCGCTGCCCGACACGCCGACGATCGCCGAATCCGGATTGCCCGGCTTCGAGGCATCGTCGTGGTTCGGCCTGCTGGCGCCTGCCGGGACGCCACCGGCAATCATCGCCAAGCTCAACGCCGAGATCGCGAAATGGCTGGCGACGCCCGAGGCCCGGGAGCAGCTCGCCGCCATCGGCGCGAACATCGCGGCCGGGACGCCCGAGGATTTCGCGCGGCATATCCAGGCGGAAACCGCGAAATGGGCCAAAGTGGTCAAGGAGTCCGGCGCGAAGGTCGATTGAGCGCACGCCTATCCCTGCGGCGTCAGGTATCCGCAGGCGGACACGCCTCGCGGCACCGAAGCCCGAGCCAGCCCGGCCGCTCGGCTCCACCCGAGTCCCGGCGAATCCGAATCACCACCGCCACGCCGCCCACGCCAGCGCGGCCCACGCCATGAGGAACGCAGCGCCGCCGACCGGCGTCACCGCGCCCAGTCCGCGGACGCCGGTCAGCGCCAGAGCGTAGAGGCTTCCGCTGAAGAGCACGAGGCCGGCGACGAGCAGCCACGCGGCGGCGGCCAGGGCGGCGTTATCCGGTTTCTGCGTCAACAGGATTGCCACCGCCAGCAGGCCCAGCGCGTGCCAGAAGTGGTATTGGACCGCCGTCTCGTAGACGGTCATCAGGTCGGGTGCGAGCCTCGCCCTCAATGCGTGCGCCCCGAACGCGCCAAGGCCCACAGCCGCGAACAGGAAGGCGGCCGCGAGCACGAGCGCAAGGCGGACGTTCATCTCGATTACAATTGGAACAATGCGCCGCGTTGAGGCGCTCCTGCGAGGATAGCACCATGGCCATCGAACGCCTGCACGTCGGCAAGCGCCTATCCGGGCTCGTGATCCACCGCGCCTCGGGCACCGCTTATCTCGCGGGACAGGTCGCCGACGACCCGACCGCGGACGTCACCGGCCAGACGCGGCAGGTGCTGGCGCAGATCGACACCCTGCTGAAGGAAGCGGGGACCGACAAGACGAAGATCCTGTCGGCGACGGTCTATCTGCCCGACATCGGCGATTTCGCCGCGATGAACGCGGTGTGGGAAAAATGGGTGGTGCCGGGGCAGCCACCTGCGCGGGCGACGGTGGAGGCAAAGCTCGCGTCGCCCGAATACTCCGTCGAGATCCAGGTCATCGCCGCGACGGCCTGACTGCCCGCGATGCCGACGTCTTCCACCGCCGCCAAGGACATCGTCGCCGCGACCTCGCGCCGCGACGTGACGGGATCGCCCGGCAGCGCCGCGACGCTGCCGGTGACGCGCGCGATGTTCGACCAATGGATGGTGCCGTGCTACGCGCCGGCGCCCTTCGTCCCCGTCCGCGGCGAAGGCTCGCGCGTCTGGGACCAGGCCGGCCGGATGTACATCGATTTCGCGAGCGGCGTTGCCGTGACCGCGCTCGGCCACTGCCATCCGGCGCTCGTGGCCGCGCTGACCGAGCAGGCGGGCAAGCTTTGGCACGTCTCCAACTGGGTGACTAACGAGCCCGCGCTGCGGCTCGCGAAGCGGCTCATCGACGCGACATTCGCCGAGCGCGTGTTCTTCTGCAACTCCGGCGCCGAGGCCAACGAAGCCGCGCTGAAGCTCGCGCGGCGGTATGCGCACGACCGGCATGGCCCGCAGAAGATTCGGGTGATCTCGGCGCAGAATGCGTTCCACGGCCGCACGCTGTTCACCGTGACCGCGGGCGGCACGGAAAAGTACGCGCGCGGATTCGGACCGAACCCCGCGGGCATCACGCATCTCGCCTTCAACGACACGGCGGCGCTCGAGCGCGAGTTCGCCGCGCACGGCGGCGAAATCTGCGCGGTGCTCCTCGAGCCGATGCAAGGCGAAGGCGGAATGACGCCCGGCACGCCGGAGTACCTGCAGGCGGCCCGGCGGCTGTGCACGGCGCACGGCGCGCTTCTGATCCTCGACGAGATCCAGAGCGGGATGGGCCGCACCGGCACGCTTTTCTCGTACATGCAGAAGGGCGTGGTCCCCGACATCCTGACGAGCGCCAAAGGATTGGGCGGCGGCTTCCCGATCGGAGCGATGCTGACCACCGCCGAGATCGCGAGCGTCTTTTCGGTGGGCGTGCACGGCACGACCTACGGCGGCAATCCACTCGCCTGCGCCGTCGCCGGCGCCGTCCTCGACGTGATCAACACGACCGAGGTGCTGGACGGCGTCAAAGCCCGGCACGCGCTGTTCATGGAAGGGCTGAAGGCGATCAACGTCCGCCGGCGCGTATTCGCCGACCTGCGCGGCGAAGGCGTCTGGATCGGCTGCGAGCTCGATGCCGCGTGGAAAGGCAAGGCGATGGACGTCGTCAAGGCTGCCGGCGAATCCGGGCTCCTGGTGCTGGTCGCCGGTCCCGACGTCGTGCGCATCGCGCCATCGCTCGTCATCAGCCTCGACGAGATTCTCGAGGGCCTCGCGCGCCTCGAGACCGCCCTCCACCGCGCGTTGACCTAGCGCGCGGCCGCCGGCGCCGGAACCCGTGTTCTACGTCCGGCCGATCGCAGAGGACGACCTGCCCGCTGTGCTCGCGCTGTCCGAGCGCACCGGTACCGGCCTCACCACGCTGCCCGCGAACCGGGAGCGCCTGTCCGGGCGGATCGCGCGCTCGTTGGCTTCGTTCGCCGGCACGGCGACCCGCGCCGACGCCTGCTATGTCTTCGTCCTCATCGATTCCGCGGCCGATCGCGTGATCGGCATCGCCGCGATCGAGGCGGCGGTCGGACTCAAGGAGCCCTGGTACAACTATCACGTCGGCACGCTGGTCCACGCGTCGCGCGCGCTCGACGTCTACACGGCTGCACCCACGCTGTTCCTCGCCAATGACCACACGGGCCACACCGAGCTTTGCTCGCTCTTCCTGGATCAGGCCTATCGCCACGCGAAGAACGGGCCTCTGCTCGCCAAGAGCCGCCTGCTGTTCATCGCCGAGTTCGCCGGCCGCTTCGCGCCGAAGGTGATCGCCGAGCTGCGGGGAAAGCTCGACGCCGACAACCGGAGCCCGTTTTGGGAGGGACTCGGGCGGCACTTCTTCGCGATGGAGTATTCGACCGCCGATTACCTGACCGGCATCGGCCAGAAATCGTTCGTCGCGGAGCTGATGCCGCGGCATCCCGTCTACGTGAACCTCCTGCCCGCATCGGCGCGGGGAGTCATCGGCGAGGTGCACGACGACACGCGCCCCGCGCGGGCGCTGCTCGAGCAGGAGGGCTTCCGCTACGAGGGTTATGTCGACATCTTCGACGCGGGCCCGACCCTCGAGTGCTTTCGCGACAACATCCACGCGGTGCGCCAGAGCGAGGTTCTGCCGGCGCATCTCGGCGAGGAAGATCCGGTGCCGGACAGCTTGACCGACGACATCCTGTGGCTCGTCGCGAACCGCCGATTCGACGATTTCCGCGCGATCCTCGCGCACGCGCCATCGCGCGTCGACCGGTTCCCGCTCATCCCTTACGCCGCGGCACGGCTGGGCGTCGGCGACGGCGACACCGTGCGCGCGGTGCCGCTGTCGCCAAAGGATCGGTGATGGGGTCAGAGACGATCTCTGCGGAACCGCGGCGCGCGTCCGGGAGCCCCGTCGCCGCAGAGATCGTCTCTGACCCCATTACCGTCGATGTCAACTTCGACGGCATCCCCGGCCCGACGCACAACTATGCGGGGCTGGCGCGCGGCAACCTCGCGGCCGAGAAGAACGCACGGCTCGTCGCGAACCCGCGCGAGGCAGCGCTGCAGGGACTGGCGAAAGCGCGCGCGCTTGCGGCGCGCGGATACGCGCAGGCGGTGCTTCCGCCGCACGAGCGGCCCGACGTCGGCACGCTGCGCGCGCTCGGGTTTTCCGGCAGCGACGCCGACATCGTCGCCCGCGCGGCACGCGAAGCGCCGCAGCTTCTCGCCGCCTGCTCGTCGGCCGCCGCGATGTGGGCCGCCAACGCCGCGACGGTAAGCCCCTCCGCCGACACCGCCGACGGCCGGGTCCACTTCACGCCGGCCAACTTGGTCTCGCATTTCCACCGCTCGCTCGAAGCGGCGACGACGACGCGCGTGCTGCGCGCGATCTTCGCCGACCATCGCCATTTCAAGGTCCACGACCCTCTGCCCGCCGCGCCGCAGTTCGGCGACGAAGGCGCGGCGAATTTTATCCGGTTCGCGCCGGCCCCCGGCGCGCCCGGGATCGAGCTTTTCGTCCATGGCCGCGCCGCGTACGACGCTTCGGCCCCCGCACCGAAAAAATACTCGGCCCGCCAGACACGCGAAGCCTCGGCCGCCATCGCGCGCCGCCACGGCGTCGACCCGGTGCGCAGCGTGTTCGCGCAGCAGAATCCGGATGCGATCGATGCCGGAGTCTTCCACAACGACGTGATCGCCGTCGGTCACGGCGACGTCCTGTTCTGTCACGAACAGGCGTGGGTCGCGCAGGATGCGGTGCTCGCGGAGCTCGGCGCGAGAATCGGTGCCCGGTTCGCGCCGATCGTCGTGCCCGCGGACGCGCTCGGGCTCGACGACGCGGTTGCGACGTACCTGTTCAACGGCCAGCTGCTGCCGCGCGGGGACGGGCGGCTCCTGCTCGTCGCCCCCGCCGAATGCCGCGAGAACGCGCGCGTGGCGTCGTATCTCGACACGCTCGTCGGCGGCGGCGGCCCGATCGCCGAAATCCTGACGTTCGACCTGCGGCAAAGCATGCGCAACGGCGGCGGTCCGGCGTGCCTGCGGCTCGCCGTCGCCTTGACATCGATCGAGCGATCCGCGATCGGCGCCCGCGTGTTCCTCGACGATGCGCTTGCCGATGACCTCGATGCGTGGATTCGAATGCATTACCGCGACCGGCTGGCGTCCGAGGACCTCGGCGATCCGGCCCTCGTCGACGAATCGCGCCGCGCGCTCGACGATCTGACCCGGATTCTGCGATTGCCGGCGGTCTACGCGTTCCAGCTTGCCGGCGCGTGAGGATGCGGGCCCCGGTTCACGCGGAACTTGGGGCCCGTCGATCGACGTTCCCGAGTCATTCGTTCGCCACCGCCGGCATCTCGCGATGGCGGCGTACGGGCGACCACAGCACGGCTCCGGCGACCAGCAGGAGCCCGAGCACGCCGATCGTCAGCAGCGTCGCACGGAGACCGATCGCGGTGGCGAGCGCGCCGCCTGCGAGCGACCCCAGCGGCGCGGCGGCGACGGTCAGAAATCGCATCGTCGCGGTCATCCGCCCCAGCAGCCGGTCGGGCGTGATCGCCTGCCGCAGCGCCAGATAGTTGATGCCGTAGAGCACCGCGCCGAAGTCGAACATCAGCATTGCGCAGCCGAGCGCGAGCGTCGCGACCCAGACCGGCCCCGAGACGAGGCCGAACGCCTGCCAGCCGAGAGCCGTCAACGCGAGCCCGTGCACGATGACCGGCCCGACGCCGAAGCGCGCCGAGAGCCGCTGCGCGAACGCCGACGCCATCACGCAGCCCATTCCGCCGAAGACGTAGGTGAGCCCGATCGCGCCGGCGGAGAGCCCCAGCTCGCGCGTCGCGAACAATATCAGCACCGCGACCTGCATGTGATGCAGGATCTGCCACAACCCCGCGAGCCATGCGAGCGCCAGCAGCGTCGGGTTGTGCCAGACGAGCTTGAGCCCCTCGTGGATCTCGGAGGTCACCGACGGCCGCGGGCCCGGATCGGGAATGTCGTGCGGGATGCGAACCCGCCGCAGCATCAACGCCGAAGCGATGAACGTGAGCGCGGCGAGCGCCATCGTGAACGGCGCGGTGACGAGCTGGATGAGCCCGCCGGCAAGGCCCGGGCCGACCAGCGCGGCGGACGTCTCGCCGAGCGCGATCTTCGCGTTCACTTCGACCAGCCGGTTGCGCCCGGCCATCTGCACCAGGAGCACCTGATAGGCGGCGCCGCCGACGACGTTCTGCACGCCGCAAAGGAAACCCACGACGAAGAGGATCTCGATCGACAGCGTTCCCGTGTAAGCGGCGACGGGAATGGCGAGAAGCGCGATGCCGCGCCCGATGTCGGCGGCGATCACGATCGGCACCTTGCGGACGCGGTCGATCAGCACGCCGGCGTGCAAGCTGGCGAGCGCGAACGGCAGCGTTTCCAGCGCGACCAGCACGCCCATCTGCCACGGCGTCGCCTGCAGCAGCACCGCGGCCGTCAGCGGCAGCGCGAGGTTCGTGAGCTGCGCGCCGAACGACGTGATCGTCGACGACGTCCACAGCTTCACGAACTCCGGATTGCGCCAGAGACCGCGGAAAAACCGCCCGAATTTTCGGTGCAGTGTCGACATGATGTTGCCTGCCTCACCTCCGGCCATGCCGGAACGCGCCGCAAAGGGCGGCGAAAATGCGCAAAAATGACAGGCGGGTGCTGCAAAGGAACCGGATCCCGCCTGCTGCCTGGCGGGAACTCCGGCCAGGCGGTTACCGCAGCGCGCCGCGGTAGATCGGGACCGAGGCGGTCTGGAGCGCCATGTCCGGTTCCCCGATGCGGTGGGAGCTGCCGCCGACGCGCGTAGCCGTCTCCGCCGCGAGTGCGGACGAAAGCGGATTGAAAATGTGTGCGCTGAACATGGGTCCCGGCTTCGATCGAGTGCTGACAAAACGAATGCTACGCCGCGTGGCGAGGGACCGCAATCGGCCGCGCGGCAATTCGGCAGGGCCGGACGACCGCCTGTCGCGTGCGCGCAACGACGAACGCGACAGGATCACTTTCCGGCCTTCTGCCGCGCCGGATCGACGTCGAGGTATTTGAACGTGTGCTCCAGATTCACGTGCTTCTTGTAACCCAGCACCCACGGCCGGACGAGCGTGTTCTCGATCCGGTAGACGCCGAGGTCCCATGGGTTGTACGCCGCGACCAGCTCGGCCATCTTCCGGTAGATCGCGTTGCGCTCGGGCCCGTCGGGAAGCCGTTTGGTCTTCCGGTAGAGGTCGTCGTATTCGGGCAGCGCAAAGCGCGAATAGTTGGACTGCCCGATGTTGCGGCTGTAGAGGAGCTGCATGAACGCATCGCCTTCGCCATACGTGTTGATCCAGCCGACCGGCCACATCTGCAGCTGCCCCGCCCGGCCCATCCGCAGGAGGTCCGGCCACTTCTGCTTCAGGAAATCGATCCGGATCCCCAGCGCCTTCATGTTCTTTTTCCACAGTTCGTCGCGCTCGCGGTCGCGGCCCGCGGGCGTCGACGCCATGACGATCGTGAGCGGCTTGCCGTCCGGCAGGTCGCGCCAGCCGTCGTTGTCGCGGTCGACATAGCCGAACTTGTCGAGCAATGCCTTTGCGGCGGCCGCGTCGTAGGGCTGCCGCGCGACGAGACCGGGGTTGTGGCCGGCGACGCCCGGTGGAATCGGCTGCGTCGCCATCACCGCTTGTCCCTGGTACCAGACGCGGATGAGCTCGTCCGTGTTGAAGCCCATGATCATCGCGCGGCGCAGCGCGATCTTGTCCGGCTTGTAGCCGCCGACGACCGGGTCCTCCATGTTGAAATAGGTGTAGGCGAGCGCCGGCTGCGTGACGCGGTGCAACGTGACGCCCTGCTTTGCGTACTCCGGCCTGAGCGAGTTGCCGGCGCCGAGAACGTTTCCAACGAGATCGAACGGAACGTTCACGTACTCGAGCTCGCCGCTGTTGAACGCGAGGAGCTGCGGATTCGATTCCTCGATGATCGCGATGTCGACGCGCCCGGCCTGCGGCAGCCGCTTGCCTTTCATCTTCGCGATGAGCTCGCGGTCGCCGGGCTCGCCGGCTTCCGGAAAGTATTCCTCCCGGAAATTCGGATTCGCCTCGAGCACGATGTTTTGCCCGCGCCGCCACTGGGCGAGGCGGTACGCTCCGGTGCCGACCGGATTCGCCATCGCCCAGCCCGACGCGTCGCCGTACGCTTCGATCGCTTCGCGCGCCACGGCCGCCATCGCCGATTGCGTCAGGTAGCCCTGCAGCACGTAGTCCGGCTCCTTCAGCGTGATCTGCAGTGTGTACCGGCCGAGCGCCTTCAGGCCTTCGATCGGCTCGTCGTAGTCGAGCCGTCCGGCCTTCTTGGCCTTGGCCAGGACTTCGTCCGCGCCCACGATCTTGCCGTCGAGGAACCACAGGAACGGCGCGCGCATCCTGGGGTCGAGCAGCCGCTTGAACGAATAGACGTAGTCATCGGCGACGAGTTCGCGCGTCCTGCCCTTGAACGCCGGATCGTCGGCGAAATGGATCCCCTGCTTGATCCGGATCGTCCACGTGCGGCCGTCCGCCGAGATCTCCGGCATCGCCGCCGCGGTATTGGGGATCACCCGGTGCGGACGCGCGAGGTAGTCGAACGTGTACAGAGCATCGAAGATCGCGCGCTCGACGTGACTCGAGTAGTAGTCGGACGTCGCCTGCGGATCGAATCCGGTTTCGGCCACCGGAAACGTCACATGGATCGTCTTCGCGGGATCCGCCCATCCGGGCTGGGCCAACCCGGCCGGCGCAGCGGCGGCAAGCGCCAAACCGGCCGCGAGGACCCCGGCCGAGCGCCATCCCGCGTGCGACGCCCTACGTGCCGGCGCCTTTGCGGCGTTTGAGATCGACGTCATAGTAGGCCCACGGATGCCGGTTGAACGCGTTGTACTTGAAGCCGACGAGCCATGGCTGCACGAGGACGTTTTCGTATCGATACGCATGGAGATTCCACGGCGCGTAAATCGTGACAAGCTCCGACATCCGTTGCAGGAGCTTCGTGCGCTCCGCACCGTCCGGCATGGCCCGCGCATCCTCGTAAAGCCGATCGAATTCGGCGAGCTTGAACCGGGATAGATTGGAAAATCCGGCATTCCCGCCATACAGGAGCCCGAGGAATCCGAAGCCTTCGGTCGTCGTGCTGATGTTGCCGAGGAACCACATCTGGAGCTGCCCGAGACGAGCGGCCTTGAGGAGATCCGCGAATTTCTGGTTGACGAATTCGACGCGCAGGCCGACTCCGGTGAGGCTTCGCTGCCACAGCTCGCTGTATTGCCGGTCCAACGCGGTCGTTCCGGACGCAATCTTCAGCACGAGCGGTTTGCCGTCGGGAAGCTCGCGCCAACCATCCTTGTCGCGGTCGACGTAGCCGAACTTATCGAGCAGAGCCCTCGCGGCCGCCGGATCGAACCGGGCGTGGCCGTCGAACTTCGGGTTGTAGCCGGACACGTTCGGCGGAACCGGCTGCGTCGCCGGCACGCCCTGTCCCGCGCGCAGGACGCGGATCTCCTCCTCGACGTTGTACGCCATGCCGATCGCGCGCCGCAGCGCGATCTTCTCCGGCGTGTAGCCGCCGACCACGGGGTCCTCCATGTTGAAGTACGAATACGTGATCGCGGGCTGGATGCCACGGGCGAGCGCAACGCCTGCTTTGGCGAAGCGCGGCTTCAGCCGGTTGCCCGGATCCAGGACGTTCGGTACGAGATCGGACGGCACCGTGACGTAGTCGAGATCGTGCTGCTCGAACGCGAGCAACCGCGGGTTCGACTCTTCGATGATGCTGATCTCGACGCGGCCGACGAGCGGAAGCTTCTTCCCGCGCAGCTTCGCGAACGCGCGATCGTCCGGCTGATTGCTCTCGGGATAGAATTCTTCGCGAAACGCGGGGTTTGCTTCCAGCACGATGCGCTGCCCGCGACGCCAGTCCTTGAGCCGGAAGGGCCCGGTCCCCACCGGATTGGCCATCACCCAGCCGGCGCCGTCCGCGTACGCTTCGACGACCTCGCGCGCGATCGCCGAGGTCGCCACGGTCGTGAGATTGGACAGCAGTTCGTAGTCGGCGAAGTTGAGCGTCAGCCGGATCGTATAGCGGTCGACGGCCTTCAGGCCCTCGATCGGCGCATCGTAGTCGAACTTGCCCGTCTCCTTGGCGGCCGCGACGACGGCCTCCGCGCCGACGAAATGGCCGTCGAACACCTGCAGCGAATTCGAGCGCATCCGCGGATCCAGCACGCGCTTCCACGCATAGACGTAGTCGGCCGCCGTGAGCTCCCGGCGCTGACCCTTGAACACCGGATCGTCCGCGAAGTGGATGCCCGGCCTGACGCGGATCGTCCACGTCTTGCCGTCGGGCGAAATCTCCGGCATGGCCGCCGCGGTGTTCGGGACGAGCTTGTACGGGCGCGCGAGGAAGTCGTAGCGATAGAGCGGATCGAAGATCGCGCGATTGACGCTGTTGGAATAATCGTCGCCGGCGGCCTGCGGGTCGAAGCCCGTCTCCGCCGCCGGGAATGCGGCATGCAGCACCTTGGCCGGGTCCGCCTGTGCATTCGCGGAGGCCGGCGCGAGCGCAATCGCGAGCGTCATCGCGATCGCCGACGCGGCGACGGCAAGAGACGCGGCGATCGGGCGGTTCATGCGGGACTTCGAATCAGCCCTTCAGAACCGTCTCTATGTCGCCGGCGATGCTCGCCGGCTCCGCGTTCGGCGCGTAGCGCTCCACCACATTGCCCTGGCGATCCACGAGGAACTTGGTGAAGTTCCACTTGATCGCTTCCGACCCCAGAAGCCCCGGCTTCGTCTTCTTCAGGTATTTGTAAAGCGGCGCGGCGCCCTCGCCGTTGACATCGACCTTCGCGAACAGCGGAAACGTGACGCCATAGTTGACCTCGCAGAACGAAGCTATTTCCGCTTCGCTGCCCGGCTCCTGCTCGCCGAACTGGTTGCACGGGAAGCCGAGAATCTCGAAGCCCTTGCCGTGGAGTTTCCGATACAGCGCTTCCAGCCCTTTGTACTGCGGCGTGAACCCGCATTTGCTCGCCGTATTGACGATCAGCAGGGCTTTGCCCTTGTACGCGTCGAGCTTGACGCTCGTGCCGTGAATGTCCTTGACGCTGAAATCATAGATGCCGGCCATGTGCGCCCCCCGGTTTCGAGGAATGGATTATGCGCGCTGCGCGTGACGCGCGCACGAGCCGGCCGACCGCGTCGAAAAGCCTCAGGCCCGCTGCAAGACGTCCGCTAATTCGAGTCTCGTCGTTCGCGCGCGGGTCCGAACCCGCCGCCACCGGGCGTCTGGATGACAAAGACGTCGCCCGCGCTCATCTCGACGGCGCACGTCGCGCCGAACTCCTCGCGCCGCCCCCCCGCGCGCTCGACCCAGTTGCGCCCGACGGCGCCCGGCGCCCCGCCCGCCGCGCCGAACGGCGGCACGCGCCGGTGGTTCGCGAGCATCACGGCCGTCATCGGCTCGAGAAAGCGGATGCGCCGTTCGGAGCCGTCGCCGCCGCGATGCCTGCCCGCGCCGCCGCTCCCGTGGCGTATCGCGTAGGACTCGAGCCGGACCGGAAAACGCCATTCGAGCACCTCGGGATCCGTCAGGCGCGAATTGGTCATGTGCGTCTGGACGACGCTGACCCCGTCGAAATCCGGCCCGGCGCCCGAACCGCCGGAGATGGTCTCGTAATACTGGTAGGTGGCGTTGCCGAACGTGAAGTTGTTCATCGTTCCCTGCGAGGCCGCGAGCACGCCGAGCGCGCCGTACAGCGTGTCGGTGACCGCCTGCGATGTCTCGACGTTGCCCGCGACGACCGCCGCCGGGTAGCGCGGCGCGAGCATCGAGCCTTCCGGGATCACGATCGTCAGCGGTTTGAGGCACCCTGCGTTCATCGGGATCTCGTCGTCGACCAGCGTGCGGAATACGTACAGCACGGCCGCCTTGCAGACGGCGGACGGGGCGTTGAAATTGGTCGGCTGCTGCGCGCTCGTGCCGGTGAAATCGATCGTCGCCTCGCGTTTCGCCTTGTCGATCGCGATGGTGACCGCGATTTTCGCGCCGCTGTCCATCTCGTACTCGAAGTGCCCGTCCTTCAGCACGTCGAGCACGCGGCGCACCGCCTCCTCGGCGTTGTCCTGCACGTGCCGCATGTAGGCGCGGACGACCGGCAATCCGAAGTGCGCGACCATCTTGATCAGCTCGTCGGCGCCCTTCGCGCACGCCGCGACCTGCGCGCGGAGATCGGCGAGGTTCTGGTCGACATTGCGCGACGGGAACCTCCCCGACGACAGGATCGCACGCAGCTCCGCTTCGAGGAACCGCCCCTCCGCGACGAGCTGCACGTTGTCGAGCAGCACGCCTTCCTCGTCGACGTGCGTCGAATCGGGTGGCATCGACCCCGGCGTGGTGCCGCCGATGTCGGCGTGGTGGCCTCGCGACGCCACGTAGAACTCGGGCGCGCCGGCGTGCCTCTCGTCGAGGAACACCGGCGCGATCACCGTCACGTCCGGCAGATGCGTGCCGCCGTTGTACGGGGCGTTCAGCACGAACACGTCGCCCCGCCGCATCGCGCCGGCGCGCCGGTCGATGATCGTCTTCACGCTCTCGCCCATCGAGCCGAGGTGCACCGGCATGTGCGGCGCGTTGGCGATGAGGTTGCCCTCGCCATCGAACAGCGCGCACGAGAAATCGAGCCGCTCCTTGATGTTGACCGAGTACGCGGTGTTGGCGAGCGTCACGCCCATCTGCTCGGCGATCGCCATGAACAGGTTGTTGAAGACTTCGAGCAGCACCGGATCGGCGTTCGTTCCGATCGCGTGCGTGCGCCGCGCCGCTTCGTAGCGGTCGAGCACCACGTCGCCGCGCTCGGTATACGAGGCCCGCCACCCTGGCTCGACGACGGTCGTCGCGGTGTCCTCGCGTATCACCGCCGGCCCCGTCACGACATCGCCGGGCCGCAGATCCGCGCGATCGTAGACCCGCGCGTCGCGGAACCCGCCCTCCGTGTAGATCCGGTTCGCCTTGATCGGCGCGAGCGCCGATCCACGCGACGCGAACGCCGGCGCCACATCGGCCGCGTCGTGCGTCCGGCCGATCGCCTCGACGGCGACCGCCTCGACGATGAGCGGCTTGCCCGGCATCAGGAACCCGTATTGTTGCCGGTATCTGCGTTCGAATTCGGCGACGACGCGCGCGGCCGCATCGATCCCGACCTCCAGCGTCGTGTCGGTGCCCTCGTACTTGACGTGCAGCGTCCGCTCGACGCGGATGCGTTCGCCGGGAATTCCCTGCGCGGTGACGCCGGCACGGGCCGCCGATTCCAGCGCCGCGAGCGCCGGCCCGGCCTCCGCCAGCGCGGCGTCGGACAGCTGTGTCTCGACCGCCTGCTGCTTCAGCGCGCGCACGTCGGCGAGGCCCATCCCATACGCCGAGAGCACGCCGGCAAGAGGATGCAGCAACACGCGCGTCATTCCGAGCGCATCGGCGACGAGGCACGCGTGCTGGCCGCCGGCGCCGCCGAAGCAGCAAAGCGTGTACTCGGTCACGTCGTAGCCGCGCTCGACCGAAATGTGCTTGATTGCATTCGCCATGTTGGCGACCGCGATCTTGAGGAAGCCGTCGGCGACCTCCTCCGGCGCGCGCGCGCGACCGGTTTTCGCGGCAACCTCCGCCGCGAGCGCCGCGAATCTTTCGCGCACGACGGCGGCATCGAGGGGCTGATCGCCCGCCGGCCCGAACACGCGCGGGAAGAGCGCCGGATCGAGCTTGCCGACCATCACGTTGCAATCGGTGACGGTGAGCGGCCCGCCGCGCCGGTACGACGCCGGACCCGGATTCGCGCCGGCGGATTCCGGCCCGACGCGAAAACGGGCGCCGTCGAACGCGCAGACCGAGCCGCCGCCGGCGGCGACGGTGTGGATGCGCATCATCGGCGCGGCCAGCCGCACGCCGGCGACCTCGGTGATAAACGTGCGCTCGTACTCGCCGGCGTAGTGCGTGACGTCGGTCGACGTGCCGCCCATGTCGAAGCCGATGATCCGGTCGAATCCGGCGAGCCGCGACACCTCGACGGCACCGACGATGCCGCCCGCGGGACCGGACAGGATCGCGTCCTTGCCCTGGAAGAGATGCGCATCGGTCAGGCCGCCGCTCGACTGCATGAACTGTAGCCGCTGCGCAGGCCGCGCGCCGGCGGCGTTTGTCGCGCTGCGCTCCGAACCCCGCAGCTCGTGCTCGACCCGGCGCACGTATCGGCGCAGGATCGGCGACAGGTAGGCATCGACGACCGTCGTGTCGCCGCGCGAGACGAGCTTCATCAGCGGGCACACCTCGTGCGAGACCGACACCTGCGCGAATCCGAGCTCGCGCGCCAGCGCCGCCAGCGCGCGCTCGTGCTGCGGAAAGCGGTAGCCGTGCATCAGCACGATGGCGAACGCCGCGATGCCGGCGTCCCGCGCCGCGACGAGCTCGCGCCGCACGGCCGCGATGTCGAGCGGCCGCACGACCTCGCCGCGCGCACCGATGCGCTCGTCCGCCTCGATCACGCGCTCGTAGAGGAGCGCCGGCAGCTCGATCTTCCGCACGAACAGCTTGGGGCGGTTCTGGTAGGCGATGCGCAGCGCGTCGCCGAATCCCTTCGTGATGACGAGCGCCGTGCGCTCGCCCTTGCGCTCGAGCAAGGCGTTGGTCGCGACGGTGGTGCCCATTTTCACCGCGTCGATCGCGCCCGCGGGGATTGGCGCCCCGGGCGCGAGGCCGAGCAGCTCACGGATCCCGTGGACGGCGGCATCCGCGTAGCGCTCCGGGTTTTCCGACAGCAACTTGTGCGTGACGAGCGTGCCATCCGGCCGGCGCGCGACGACATCGGTGAAAGTGCCGCCGCGATCGATCCAGAACTCCCATCCAGCGGTCGTCGGTGCGGACGGTGTGGCGGTCATCGAATTGACGGGGAGCGCGATGGAATGAACGGCACAACCGGAGGCGCGCCATTATAGGCCGCGCGCGATTCAAGTCCGAGACCGTTGCCGTGGTGCC
>JANMBN010000421.1:0-3301 GCA_031360485.1 Betaproteobacteria bacterium
CGCCGATTTCAGCGTGGCGTGCTCGGCTGCAGTCGGCGGGGCCAGCGTGATCGTGTGCGCGGGAGCGCTCGCAGGCAAATGCATCGCGGCGACGGGGCGTGCCTCGTTCGAGGCGTCGCGTTGAAGAAACGCCGGCGGCACCGACCGTTGCGCGTCGGCATTCGTCGCGAAGATCGCCAACAGGATCAGGCCGCACAATTTCGACATCATGAGAATTCTTTTCTGCGTTCGTGGAAAAGCGACACATGCGCCGACCGGCGATCGACGGCCGCCCGCGCCGCACGCGGAGCCATCGCAATCGCAATAGGGTTACCCGCACGGCGCGCAATATTCGCGCGCGATGGCGATGCTTGGGGTGCGAGGCTCCCATCATACGGAAACCGAGGGGCGCCGATATGACCGCAGGCGACGCAATTCGTTGCGTTCGATCGCACCGATGCCGTGAAACCTGACGGAAAATTTTACACGCGAAAGAATCCGATTCGGCGCTTCGGCCATGCTGCTGGCATAGCGATAACATCGCGCGCCGGATTGATGATCGACCGGAATCGAGCTTTCGGCATGCGCATGTGAACGCCGCGACGAATGCATCGAGCGGCGGTGGGCGCGATGATCGAAATCGGCAACGAGGTCGCGGGCGAGGCCGCCGAGCGCGCGCCGGCGTCCCCGCCGGCTGCGCCTGCGTCCACGCCATCGCGCAAGATGAACGATCCCGTTGCGGCGCCCGGAAAAGAGCAACCGCAACTCGCGTCGCAACCCACGCTTCGCAACGTGAAAATGGACAAGCTGAATGGCATGTTCGGCTTCACCGGCGCGAAGCCGGCAACGGATGAGGTCGCGCCTGACGCCGGTGCCCGCAAATCGGTGCCGAAGGCGACAGAGCCCGCCGCAAAACCGGCCGGTACGCAGCAGGCCGCGAAGCGTGATGCGGCGCCAGAAAAACCCGCGGACGAGGTGCAGAACAAGGCGCCGGTGCAGCCCGCCGACGCGTTGAATATCGCGAAGGTTGTTCTCAATGTCCAGTGACGCCGCGGGCGGCGTCGCCGGGCGGTCGGGTCGACGGACAACGTCAGTTCATTTCCCGGGGATCACGGCGATCGCGGTGTCCCCGGGGCTCCCTCAGGTCGCGAATCCTGTCGCCAGCGATTACGCGGCTGCGCCGTACTCGGCGGGCCGTCCGCGCGATCGCGTTCGCGCGGGCAATTGGCTGCGCCACTTTGGGCCCGATTCCGGATTGTCGTATCATCAGCGTGAACGCTGCGCCATACGCCTGCAAAACGACGAGTGGAGACGCACCATGAAAAGCAGAGATCTGTTGACCGCTTTGGTGGTGGCTGTGTCGACGCTTTACGCTTCCGCCGCGCCAGCCGCGTCGGCGCAGTACAAGATCGTCACCGCTTCCGAGAAAGGGACGTACATCGTCATCGGCCGCGATCTGGCGACGTACATCGCGGCCCCCGCCGACATCGATCTCGAGTCCGTGCCATCCGCGGGCTCGGCGGAGAACATCCGGCGCCTGCGCTACGAGCCGGGCGTAAAGTTCGCATTGGTGCAGTCCGATGTCTACCAGGCCTTTCTCGATCAAGCCGCCGCCGGCAATGCGGGCGCAGGCATCATCATCCGCCCGTTGCGCGTCATCATGCCGCTCTACAACGAGGAAATCCATTTCATCGTGCGCGCCGACTCGCCGCTCAACTTTGTGCACGAGATCAGGGACGCACGCATCAACACCGGGCCGATCGGAAGCGGAACCGCGCTCACGACGACGACGCTCTACCGGTTGATGTTCAACGAGCCGCTTGCCGAGTCGAAGGCAACCCTGCTCTCGAACGAGGATGCGCTGCTCAAACTGATCACCGACAAATCCGTGGACGTCGTCGCGATCGTCGCGGGACAGCCGGCGAAGCTCTTCACCGACATGAAGCCCGAGGTGCGGCAGTTCATCAAGATGCTGAAGCTCGATGCCAACCACCCCGCGAGCAAGGCCGCGCTCAAGACCTACTTCCCCGCGACGGTGCGCGCCAGCAGTTACCCTAACCTGTTGACCGAGGACGTTCCCGGTCTGGCCGTCAAGGCCTACCTTGTGACCTATGACTACAATCTGAAGGACACGCGGGCCAATCTATCCAAGTTTGCGCGCTCGCTGTGCCAGAATTTCGCCGCGCTGCAGACCTCAGGGCATCCGAAGTGGAAGGAAGTCGAGCTCGCCATGCCCGATCCCGGCGTGGGCTGGATCTACTATCCGCAAACGGCGCAGGAACTGCGGCAGTGCATCGCGGCGCGTCCGAAGCCGAAGCCGAAGTGTTCGCTTGAGAACACGGTCTTGGGACTCTGTCCCTGACGACACGCGACTTACCTCGCGGGCTTTCACTCGCTGGCGAGCTTCTGTGCCTCCGTGATTTGCGCCGGCGTCATTCGGGCGGCGATCCCGTCGCGACTCTTGATCGCCTGACCGCGGTTCTGCGCGTCCGAAGCCGGGAATCGGGCGGCCGCCAGGTTGTACCATTTGTGCGCCTGGACAAAGTCGGGCGGCACGCCCTGGCCGGTACCGTAGACGACGCCGAGATTGTATTGGGCGGCGGCGTCCCCGTTATCGGCAGCCTTGCGGTACCACTTCGCGGCCTCCCCGGGCTCCCGTGACACGCCGCGGCCGTTGGCGAACATGAAGCCAAGGCTGTTCTGCGCGCTCGCGTCCCTCTGGTCGGCCGCCTTGCGAAACCATTTCACCGCCTCGACGTCATCGCGCGGGACGCCCTTGCCATTGGCATACATGAAGCCGACGCTGAACTGGGCTTCGGCGCTTCCCTGGTCGGCAGCCTTGCGATTCCACTTCATCGCCTCGGTGTCGTCCTGCGGGACTCCCTGACCGGTGCCGTACATGACCCCGAGGTTGTACTGGGCCGCGCCATTGCCCTGGTCCGCGGCGCTGCGGAACCACTTCACGGCTTCGGCGAAATCTTTCGTCGCGCCGCGACCATTGACGTACATGAAGCCCAGGTTGTACTGCGCGCCCGCATCGCCTTGCTCGGCCGCCCGGCGAAACCAATTCACGGCCTCGGCGTCGTTCTGCGGGATGCCGCGGCCGCTCGCGTTGAAGAAGCCGAGATTGTACTGAGCGTTGGCGTCGCCCTGCTTGGCGGCGAGTCCGAACCACTTGATCGCCTCGGCGTAGTCCTGCGGTACGCCCTGGCCGTTTGCGTATATGACGCCGAGGTTGTTCTGCGCGCTGGCATTGCCCTTGTCGGCGGCTTTGCGATACCAGTTGATTGCCGCGGCAAAGTCCTGGGGAACGCCCTGACCC
>JANMBN010000485.1:0-6728 GCA_031360485.1 Betaproteobacteria bacterium
CAAGGACTGGCAACGATTGGGGCGATCGGCCAGCCGGCAGTGGCTGGGCGCAGGACTTGTTGCGCTGCTGGTAATCGGAGCAACGCTAGCGTGGTACATCCAACCCTCGCGAACGACGCACGGTGAGGCCGCTTCCGTGCCGCCCGCGACAATGCTTCCGGACAGGCCTTCTCTCGCGGTCCTGCCGTTCGATAGCCTCGGCGCCAGTTCGGAGAACAGTTACTTCGCCGATGGCATGACCGACGACATCATCACGGATCTTTCCAAGCTCTCCGGAGTTCTGGTCATTGCGCGCAACTCCAGTTGGACCTACAAGGGCAAATCCGTGAAGGTACAGCAGGTCGCCAAGGAACTTGGCGTGCGCTACGTGTTGCAGGGAAGTGTCAGGCGCGAGGGTGATACCGTTCGCATCAATGCGCAGCTCGTCGACGCGCTCGGTGGCCAGCACCTCTGGGCGGAGCGCTACGATGGGTCGATGCGGGACATTTTCGCGTTGCAGGACAAAGTCATCAGGCAAATCGTCGCCGCGCTTGCGGTGAATCTCACTCATGACGAACGGACGAGGCTTGAACTTGCGGAGACCCGAAACCCCCAAGCCTACGATGCGGTGATGCGGGGCTGGGCACACTATCGCCAAGGCTCCGAGGATGAAACCAACAAGGCGATCGCACTGTTCGAGCAGGCGATCGCGCTCGATCCGGGGTACGCGCGAGCACATGCCGCGGTGGCGGCGGCGTCCTGGCGGATCGTCCAATCCTTCTGGGAGTCAACCACCGAGGGCGGATACCAGCGCGCCTTTGACCGCATGCAAGCGGCCCTCGTCAAGGCGATGCGGCAACCCAATGCGCTGGCTCATGCCGTGTCGGCTGAGGTCTTCTCGAAGCAGGGGCGCTACGAGGAGGCCTTCACCGAGATTGGCAACGCCATGGCGCTTGCCCCGAACGATCCCGACAATTACCTCACCAAGGCGCGCATTCTCAATGCAACGGGGCGGGCGGCCGAGGCCGAGGAGTCATTGCGCTGGGCGATGCGGATCGATCCCCTGTATTCGCCGGACTATCTGCGCACGCTCGCAATTTCGCTTTTCCACCAGCAACGTTACGAGGAGGCGGTCGGAGCCCTCGAGAGACTCTTGCCACTGAAAACCGATGTCCCGGACGACTACACCACGCTGATTGCGAGCTTTGGACATCTTGGACGCACCAGTGGCATCCCCGAGGCTATCAAGACGTTTAATGAATTGGCTGTGTCTGCGGGATACAACACCATTACCGTCCAGATGTTTGGAGGCTGGTGGTGGTACGGCGACATTTTCAACTACGATCCGGCATACCGCGATCGGCTGATGGAGGGCTTGCGCAAGGCTGGTGTTCCGGAGGGCGCGGGTACCGATATACCGTTCGAGAAATATCGCCGGCTGCTGCACAAGAGCGGCGGTTATTTCGACGTTACTGGCGCCACCACGATCGATCACAAGCAAGCAAGGACACTGCACGACCGCCGCGTCAAATTTGTGGATGTGCGCGCTGCCAACGGCTTCGCCAGCGGCCATGTTCCAGGCGCGTTCAACCTTGACGTCGCCACCGAATTGTCACGGGACAGCCTGTCGCGCATCGTCAGCAAGGATGAGGAATTCGTCCTGTCCTGTCATGGCAAGACCTGCCCCGACTCGGCCTACGCCAGCGCCAAGGCCCTGATGTGGGGTTTCAAGCGGGTGTACTACTTTGCAGGTGGCTTCCCCGCTTGGAAAGAAGCCGGATACCCGGTCGAGGCGTCACCAACGAAGTAGGAATTTCGGAACGCGTACCTGACGGTTGTCGGTGCTCGACGTCGGGCGTCCGCTTTCACAGTGTGGACGGACTGCTCAGGGTCGAAGGACATTCTTCAATCGGGCGGCTCGCGGCCAAAAGCGGTCCATCAAGAGAGGGAGCCATGCTCGTGGAGTCCGGCGAGACCGACTCGATCTTGATGCGTACGACCTGAGCCTTCTGCGGTTTCTCGAACGTCGGGTCGAGCGCGTCAGACGTGGTCCAGCGGTTTATCGGCGCGTAAATTCAGTGCGCAATGGCTCGCCCCCAGTTGACGGTTCGTTCGGACATGTGAGAATCGACGCCGAAGTCTGACGGGAGTGCATATGACAACGGACCGGATGCGGTTCACGAACGTCTCCGAGGTGCCTTCGCAAGGTCATGACCGGTGGGCCCGTCAGGTCGACAGGCGCACAGGACATGGTGCCATCCTGCCCCGCGCCAGCAGCAGTACCCGAGCAGCGACGGCGGAGCACGCTTGAGCCCTACAGGTTCCGGCGACGCGCCGGCAGCCGACCCGTGAGCCCTGAGCGCAGGCGACTGACGCATGCGCTGCTGCTCTCGCTGCTGACGCACGCGTGGCTGTTGAGCCTGACCTTCGGTGGCGAGGGATTTTGGCTTCCGGGCTTCCGCTTCCCCTGGCAGGATCGACGGATCGCGGTACCCGATCTGCTCGTCGTAGTCGTTCCGGCGCAGGTCAATGCCGCGGCGCCGGCGGTCACGCCGGTCGCGGAACCGTTGCAGCGGGTACGGGTCGAGCAGCCTGTTGCCAGTGGCGCGGCACCGACGCCATCCGTGTCCCGTGCGCCGACCCCGCGGCGGACTGCAGCAGCGATCGTGCCGGAGGCCAATCCAAGAACAGACGCCAATCCAAGAACAGACGCCGCGACCGTTGCGGCCCCTGCGCGAATGCCTTTGCGCGCCGATCGGCCCGGTGAAACGGCGGCTCCGCCGATCCCCGCGCCGGCCGTGATCGCCGTGGCGCGGACCGACGAGGCCACGTGGGTCGTGCCCGCCACTCCAGCGATGCCAACGCCCGTCATCGCGGCAGCGCCAAGCGCCTCGAGCCCGGTGACCGCGATGCCGGCGCTTCGAGATGCTGGCGATGCAGCGCGCGCGCGAATCGACCAGGAGGCGTCGGAGCGCGCCGTTGAACTGGCCAAGCCCGATCCTTCCGAGCAGGAGGGGCAACGCCAGACGGAGCGGCCGGACATGGCGCGGCAGGAGGCCGCTCGTCAGGAAGCGGCGCGGGTCGAGAACGCGCGGCAGGAGGCAGAACGGCAGGAGGCAGAACGCCAGGAGGCAGAACGCCAGGAGGCAGAACGCCAGGAGGCCGCACGGGTCGAGGCCGCAAAGGTCGAGGCCGCAAAGGTCGAGGCCGCGAAGCTCGAGGCCGCAAAGCTCGAGGCCGCAAAGCTCGAGGCCGCGAAGGTCGAGGCGGCGAAGGTCGAGGCGGCGAAGGTCGAGGCGGCAAAGGTCGAGGCGGCAAAGGTCGAGGCGGCAAAGATCGAGGCTGCGAAGGTCGAGGCTGCCAAAGTCGAGGCTGCCAAAGTCGAGGCCGCAAAGGTCGAAGCCGCAAAGGTCGAGGCCGCAAAGGTCGAGGCTGCAAAGGTCGAGGCCGCAAAGGTCGAGGCCGCAAAGGTCGAAGTTGCGCAAGAGGCGGCCGCAAGACGGGAAGCGGCGCTTCGGGCGATAGGACGACAGCTGGACGAGGAGGCCGCCCGGCGCGAAGCTGCGGCGGCTGCAGCGCGACTGGCGCCCTCGTCGAGCAGCGCACGTCGTTACTGGCTCCTGGGTCGCAGTGACCCCAACGCGGAACTCATCCTGTACGCCGAAGCCTGGAGCCGGAAGATCGAGCTGAACGTGACGACGTTCGACATGGTCCGCGAAGCGGCGAAGCAGCCTCACGCCAATCCCCTCGTGACGGTGGCCATTCGTAGCGACGGCTCGGTGGAGTCGGTGACCTTCGTCGTATCCAGCGGCGTGGCGGCCATCGACGAAGCGATACGACGCATCGTGGACAGCCAGAAGCCCTACCAGGTGTTCCCGCCGGGCCTGGCCCGCGAGTACGACGTGATCCTGATTCGCCGAAGCTGGTACTTCGACACGGCGATCCGGCTACAGTGACAGGCGTCAGGCGATTCTCAACGGTCGATTTGCTTGGCCGTCGTATTCCGGCCGTGAAAACAGCAGATGGCTCGCGCGCTCGTGAAGGACACGCCGGACTCATCCGAGTCGGTCGAGCGGTACTTGCGCAGCAAGTTCGGTGACGCGCTCGACGAAGTGCGCATCGGAATGGAACGGCTCGCCCGATCGCGCACTATCCGCGATCTGGCAGAAAACGGCTTCAAGCTGTACGAGGCGTTCCGGCCCGACGACAGAAGCGATTGTCTCCTTCAACGCTTCCAGCGAGCCACCTGTCGCACAAGCTCTCGGAAAGGTAATGGCCGCTTTCGACGGTCACGCTTCCACATAGCGGCCATTCGCGCTCGTAGTGGATCCCTTGTCGGCGCAGCCCATCATTGCGTAGTGCGTGCGTGCAGTATGGAATTGCGCACACTCGAGTCTTGGAATGTTGCTACCGCTGAATTTTCCCGCCCACGCCGAGGAGGCGCAGCAGATCTACAAGCAGCCGGCTGCGGTGCTTGCCATTGCGCATGACTACGCCATAGGTCGTGTCGCCCCCGAGTTCTGCGGGAATCGGTACGATTTCCAAGTGCGCGCGATCCGCATCAGTCACGCACAGTCCCGGTATCACGGCGATGCCGAGACCGCGCGCCACATAAATTTTCAGCGTGTCAAAGGTGCCGACTTCAATGCCGACGTTGAGCGGCAGACCGTGCTGCGCGAAGGTCTCCTTGAGCAAATATCCCTCGAGCTGCGCCTCCGCCACGACCAGCGGATATTGCCCTACCGTCTCCTCGTTCAGCAAGCTCATGAAGTCAGCCCTTGCCCGGCGCGCCAGCGGATGGCCTTTCTGGGTGATCAGGTAGGCCGCGTATGTCGCGATCGGACGATAGTCGAGATCCTTCGAGACTTCTCTTTCCGGTATCACACCCAGGTCAACTTCGTTCGCCTTCACCGAGCGCACCGTCTCTTCGACCGACCGGGCAAGTAGCCGCAGACGCGCCAGCGGATGCGCCTGCGAGAACTTTTCCACCACGTCCGGCAGCAGACCTCCCAGGACCGCATCGTGGGATGACAGCACGATCTCACCCGTCTCCTCGCCGTGGGTCACGGTGTCCTCGAACTCCTCGATCTCGTCAAACATGGAGACTGCAAGCGACACGGCACGCTCGCCGGCCTGCGTGAGCCGTACACGCCCACCACGGGATTCATAGAGCTTCACGCCAAGGTAGTGCTCCAGCGCCTTGACCCGCTGCGAAACGGCCACCTCGGTAATTCCGAGTTCCCTGCCGGCCCTCGTGAGACTGCAGTGCTTCGCCATCGCGGAAAAGCAGCGCAATGACTTGAGATCCATCACGTCAAAGGCATCCCGCTTCTTCATGGATCGCCGCTCCATAAGCGTTGCTTGGGGGAGTGTAACGAATGCCCGCTGGCGACACCATCATCGCCCGCCGATACTGGTGCGCAGGGAACACGTCGACCCGAGCTTCAACTTGTGGACTGGAGGCAACGCATGGAAGCACTGACACTCTTCAAATCCGCGGCTGCAATATTGGTCGTTGTCTTTCTCTACTACGGCATGGATGTGCGCCGGAAGGCGGGAACACGATACTTCGTAACGCCTGTCTGGCAGTCACTGATGAAAATCTGCTCTTTCGCGCTGATCACAGCCTTCATGTGGGTTGCATTTTCCGTGCGTCGATTGGACATGATCGATTGGCTGAGCCTGGCAGCGCTTGTAGCGGGGACCGCCTTTGTCGTCGCAGCGAAACGCGCCCTGGGTGCGGTGCATACCTTTGCGGGTCAATATCTGGAGAAGCCGGGACTCGTCATGAACGGCGTGTATGCCGTTACGCGCAATCCGCTCTATTTCGGCGTATTTCTATGCGAGTTCGGCGCCACGCTGTTCATGCTTCACCAGACGCCACTGCTGTTGCCGCAGACGCATCCCTACTGGTTGAGTGCCCTCGCCGCGGCCTTGATCTATGCGGTCGCGTTCAACTGGAACATGGCGGTGAACGAGGCGCGCTATCTGCAGGGATGTTTCGGCGATGCCTACCGTCAGTATCAGGCCCGCGTGCCGTTTCTCATCCCATTCATCAGACCGGGGAAGAGGGTCGAATAATGTTTAGCGCACCAGCTCACACCCTGCAAAAAAGACCTTTCCAGCTCGATGAGAACCAAGCGCTTTTCGGATCCGGCGCCTGGTACGACGGCCAGCCGCTGACGACGCAACTGCTTAACGCCTATACGGTGCTCATTCCCGAGGGCGAGCGCTTCATCATCCGAACCTGCAGCCGGTATTCCCGCGAAGCTGCACCCGAACTGAAGTACGAACTGAAAAGGCTCTTTTTTCAGGAAGGGCAGCATTCCCGCGAGCATCAACGTGTGCTGAACGCCATGCACACGGAGGGGCTGAGCCTAAATTTCCTGCGCTGGCTGATCGAACGGTTCTGCTATGGCCTTCTCGAGCCGCTCTCTCCGCCGAAGCTGCGCCTGGCAACGGCGGCCGCGATCGAGCACCACAATGCCGTGATCGCCACTTACTTTCTCAATCAGGCGTTGTTACGGGGGATTAGGAGCGGCGAACTGCGCCGCCTGTTCCTATGGCATTTTGCCGAGGAAATCGAGCACAAAGAGACTGTTTTCAAGCTGCTGCAGAGCGTGTCCCGTTCCTGGCCCTTGAGAGCGCTCGGCCTCGTGTTCAGTTTCGGCACCTTCATACTGTCCCTCGGGCTCGGAACGCTGCTGCTGGCCCTCAAGACCGGTTCAACGCGTACTGTCGGATTCTGG
>JANMBN010000521.1:0-1593 GCA_031360485.1 Betaproteobacteria bacterium
GAGGTCGTCGGGCCCGCGGGCCCGACGACCTCGTCTCGCACCGGGTCGACCGGACCCACGTAGTAGATGACGCGGTTGGTGAAATCGACGCCCGGCGGCAGCCCTTCGTTCCTCGCGAGCAGGTCGGCGATCCGCTTGTGCGCGGCGTCGCGCCCGGTGAGTATCCTGCCCGAAAGCAGCAGCGTTTCGCCCGGCTTCCACGTTGCAACCTCGGCGGGCGTCAGCACGTCGAGGTCGACCCGCCGCGCCGCCGCCGACGGCGTCCAGTTCACCGCGGGCCAACGCGCGAGATCGGGCGGCTGGAGCTTCGCCGCGCCGGATCCGTCGAGCGTGAAATGCGCGTGCCGCGTCGCCGCGCAATTGGGGATCATGCCGACCGGCTTCGACACGGCGTGCGTCGGATAATCGAGGATCTTGACGTCGAGCACCGTCGAGAGGCCGCCGAGACCCTGCGCACCGATGCCGAGCGCGTTCACCTTTTCGTACAACTCGAGCCGGAGCGCCTCGATCGCGTTCTGCGGGCCGCGACGCCGAAGCTCGTGCATGTCGATCGGCTCCATCAGCGCCTCTTTCGCCATCATCATTGCCTTCTCGGCGGTGCCGCCGATGCCGATGCCGAGCATCCCGGGCGGGCACCAGCCGGCGCCCATCGTCGGTACCGTCTTCAGCACCCAGTCGACGATCGAGTCGGACGGGTTCAGCATCACGAACTTCGACTTGTTCTCGGATCCGCCGCCCTTGGCCGCGATCTTCACGTCGACGGTGCCGCCCGGCACGACATCGAGGTGGACGACGGCCGGCGTGTTGTCCCTCGTGTTCTTCCGCGATCCGGCGGGGTCCGAGACGATCGACGCGCGCAGGATGTTGCCGGGGTCGAGATACGCGCGGCGCACGCCCTCGTTCACCATGTCGGTGATCGACATCGTGCAGCCGTCCCACCTGACGTCCATTCCCACCCGCACGAATGCGACGACGATGCCCGTGTCCTGGCAGATCGGGCGGTGCCCTTCGGCGCACATCCGGGAATTCGTCAGGATCTGCGCGATCGCGTCCTTCGCGGCCGGCGACTGCTCGGCCTCGTACGCTTCGCCGAGCGCCTCGATATAATCGACGGGGTGATAGTAGGAGATGAACTGCAGGGCATCCGCGACGCTCGCGATGAAGTCGCCCTCTTTGATCGTGGCCATCCGGCGCCCTCGCGTGTCAATGCGCGCCGTCGGCGCCGCCGAGCGGCGCGCCCTGAGGCGGATGGGGGCGGCCCTGCGGCAGCAGCCGGCTGAAGAACGGGATGCGCGGGATCGCGCCGAACGGGGCTTCGGGCATGGCAGGGCTCGCCGGCAGGGTGCTGGTCGTCTGTCAGTCTATCATCGCTGGCGCGGGCGTCGCGCCTGGCCGTTGACCCGCGCGCCGGCGGCGGGAAAACGGGCCTTCGGACTCCTGGTGTTCGACCGCCGGTCGGCGGGCTTGCGCTGCGTCAAGGCGCCGGATTGCGGATTTCCGTCGCGATTGGTTAGACTGCAAGGCAATCTTGCAACGCCGCGGCCGGTCCCGGAGCGCGGCGGCGTCCCCAAGGAGGAGAACGGAGCATGTCCA
>JANMBN010000544.1:0-6454 GCA_031360485.1 Betaproteobacteria bacterium
GTAGTCGATGACGTCGGTGACCTTGCCTTTCACGACCTTGCGATAGGGCGTCTCGAGGAATCCGTACTCGTTCGTCCGTGCGTACAGCGCCAGCGAGTTGATGAGGCCGATGTTCGGGCCTTCGGGCGTCTCGATCGGGCAGACGCGGCCGTAGTGCGTCGGGTGCACGTCGCGCACTTCGAATCCGGCGCGCTCGCGCGTGAGCCCGCCCGGGCCGAGCGCCGAAACGCGGCGCTTGTGCGTGATCTCGGACAGCGGATTGGTCTGGTCCATGAACTGCGACAGCTGCGAGCTGCCGAAGAACTCCTTGATCGCGGCCGAGATCGGCTTGGCGTTGATGAGATCGTGCGGCAGCAGGTTCTCGCTCTCGGCCTGGCCGAGGCGCTCCTTCACCGCGCGCTCGACGCGCACGAGCCCCGAGCGGAACTGGTTCTCGGCGAGCTCGCCGACCGAGCGCACCCGGCGGTTGCCGAGATGGTCGATGTCGTCGATCTCGCCGCGTCCGTTGCGCAGCTCGACCAGGATCTTGATGACGGCGAGGATGTCGTCGTTGGTCAGCGTAGCCGTGCCCTTGAGCTCGGTGCGGCCGACCCGCCGGTTGAACTTCATCCTGCCGACGGCCGACAGGTCGTAGCGCTCCGCGGAGAAGAACAGGCCGTGGAACAGCGATTCGACCGCGTCCTCGGTCGGCGGTTCGCCAGGGCGCATCATCCGGTAGATCGCCACGCGTGCGGCGGTCTGGTCCGGCGTGTCGTCGGCCCGCAGCGTCTGCGAGATATACGCGCCCTGGTCGAGGTCGTTCGTGTAGATCGTCTCGATCGACGCGACGCCTCCATCCAGGAGCTTCTGCAGGAGCTCGTCGGTGATTTCGTCGTTCGCTTTGGCCAGCACCTCGCCGGTCGCCTTGTCGACGATGTTGGTGGCGAGCGCGCGGCCGACGATGTAGTCGTTCGGCACCGCGATCTTCTTGACGCCGCCGTCGACGAGCTCCCGGATATGCTTGGCAGTGATCCGCTTGTCGCGCGGAACGATGACCTTGTGGTCCTTGCCGAGAATATCGAAGCGGGCCATCTCGCCCTTCAACCGCTCGGGCACGAACTCGAGCTGCGCGCCCTTGGCCGAGAGATGGAAGGTGTCGAATACGAAGAACTGGCGAAGGATCGCCTCGTTCGTGAGGCCGATCGCCTTCAGCAGCGTCGTCACCGGCATCTTCCGGCGCCGGTCGACGCGGAAAAACAGGAAATCCTTCGGATCGAACTCGAAGTCGAGCCACGAGCCGCGGTACGGGATCACGCGGGCCGAGAACAGGAGCTTGCCGGAGCTGTGCGTCTTGCCGCGATCGTGCTCGAAGAACACGCCCGGCGACCGGTGCAGCTGCGAGACGATGACCCGCTCGGTGCCGTTGATGACGAACGAGCCGTTGTCGGTCATGAGCGGAATCTCGCCCATGTAGACCTCCTGCTCCTTCACCTCCTTGACGGTGTCCTTCGGCGCCTCCTTGTCCATCAGGATGAGCCGCACCTTGGCGCGCAGCGCCGAGCAATAGGTGAGCCCGCGCTGCTGGCATTCGGTGACGTCGAACGCCGGCGCCAGCAACGAGAAGCTCACGTACTCGAGCCGTGCGCTGCCGGAGTGGCTCGAGATCGGGAAGATCGACGTGAACGCGGCCTGCAGGCCCTCGTTCTTGCGGGCGTCGGGCGCGGTATCCGATTGCAGGAACGCGCGGTAGGACGAGAGCTGCGTTTCGAGCAGGAACGGCACCTTGAGAACGCTTGCCCGTTTGGCAAAGCTCTTGCGGATGCGTTTCTTCTCGGTGAACGAGTACGGTTGCGCGGTCGTCACATCTGTCGCCATTGACTTCTCCGATTCACGGAAAGGCGCGAACGTTCGCGCCCATCGCTCATCGACTGGTCGGGAGCGTTGCACTCCCTGGCGTGGTGGTTGGCCTCTACCAACCGCTGGCGGACGACGGCGCTCGCGCAATGCCTTGACGCGGGCGACGTCCGACCATGCCTGCCCTCTGCAGTCGCTTCAGAAGACGAAGAGGAGCGGACTATCTCGAATCCGCTCGTCTTCGCGTTCGCGAAGAGGATCGCGCATCGTGCTGCCGGCTCGTGGGGCCGACTCGTAGGGCCGACTCGTAGGGCCGACTTCAGTCGGCCTGCATCAGCCGGCTAAAGCCGGCCCCACGAACTCGCTGCATTGGCCGGCTGAAGCCGGCCCTACAAACCAGCCCCACTAACCAGCCCCACTAACCAGTCCGGCGACACCCGACCCGGGTTACTTGATTTCGACCTTCGCTCCCGCTTCCTCGAGCTTCTTCTTCGCGGCATCGGCGTCGGCCTTGGAAATGCCTTCCTTGACCGGTTTCGGCGCGCCGTCGACCAGATCCTTCGCTTCCTTGAGGCCGAGGCCGGTCAGTTCGCGCACGGCCTTGATCACGTTCACCTTGTTTTCGCCGAACGCCGCGAGGACGACCGTGAACTCGGTCTGCTCTTCGGCGGCGGCGGCCGGCGCGGCGGCCGGGCCGGCCACGGCGACGGCCGCGGCGGCGGAAACGCCGAACTTGTCTTCCATGGCCTTGATGAGCTCGGAGAGCTCCAGAACGGTCATCGTCGAGATCTTGTCGAGAATTTCGGTTTGGACTGCGGACATATCGTTCTCCTGATTCGTAAGATTGGGGATTTCGGTAATCTGTTCCGGCAAACGCCTACGCCGCCTGCTTCGCGTCGCGCACGGCCGCTAGCGCCCGGACGAACTTCGAAGGGACGTCGTTCAGCGTGCGAACGAGCTTCGTCATGGGCGCCTGCATCGTGCCCAGCAGCTTCGCGATGAGCTCGTTGCGCGACGGCAATGACGCCAGCGCGGCGATCTGCTTCGTCGACATCACCTGCCCGGGCATCGCACCGCCCGCGATCACGAACTTCTCGTTGACCTTGGCGAAGTCGTTCAGGACCTTCGCCACCGCGACCGGATCGGGACCGATGCCGTAGGCCAGCGGGCCGACCATCTTGTCGGCCAGCGTGGCGAACGGCGTCTTCTCGACCGCACGGCGCACCAGGGTGTTCTTGACCACCCTGAAGTACACGCCGGAAGCCCGTGCCTTTGCGCGAAGCTGCGTCATGTCGGCGACCTTCATGCCGCGGTTCTCGACCATGACGATGGCCTGAGCGCCCGCGACCTCCTTCGCGACTTCCGCGACTACCGCCTGCTTCTGCTCCAGATTGAGACCCAAGTTCTACCTCCACGTCATTGCGTTCCGCGCGCAAGTGCCGCGCGGATCATGTAGCGGTGACCTTACGTCAGGAAAATCCTGTGTTCGGGGCACCATCTGCGCTGGGTTCGGTTGCCTGGTGCCGGTCGGCAGCTGCGGCCAGCAGCCGCTGCCTTCCGGCGACAACGCTCGATTAAGCTTCACGCCCCCGCGGTCTTTGACGGTTCGCCGCGCGAACATCCGCGTGGCGCTCCCTCAAATCTGTCGATTGCAATCCTTCGATCGTCACGCCGGCGCCTGCTGCGTGAGGCTGGCCGTATCCACGCGCACGCCCGCGCCCATCGTGCTGGAGACGCTCACCTTCTTGAGGTAGATGCCCTTCGTGCCCTGCGGCCTCGCCTTGTTCAACGCCTCGATCAGCGCGAGCAGGTTGGTCTTCAGCTGCTCGGGCGCGAACGACGCCCGGCCGATCGTCGCCTGCACGATCCCGCCCTTGTCCGTACGGTATTGAACCTGGCCCGCCCTCGCGTTCTTCACCGCGGTTGCCACATCCGGCGTGACGGTGCCGACCTTCGGGTTCGGCATCAGTCCGCGGGGCCCGAGGATCTGCCCGAGCTGGCCGACGACCTTCATCGCATCCGGAGTCGCGATGACGACGTCGAAATCCATGAAACCTTCCTTGACCTTCGCCGCGAGGTCGTCGAACCCGACGATATCCGCGCCGGCGTCCTGCGCGACCTTCGCCTTGTCGCCCTGCGCGAACACGGCGATGCGCACCTTCTTGCCCGTTCCAGCCGGCAACACGACCGAGCCGCGCACCGTCTGGTCGGACTTCTTCGCGTCGACGCCGAGATTGACCGCGACGTCGACCGATTCGTCGAACTTGGCGACGGCCGTTTCCTTGACGAGCTTCAACGCCTCGTCGACCGGGTACGCCTTGCCGTGGTCCACCTTCGCGCGGACAGCCTGCATGCGCTTCGACAGATTCGGGAGCTTCTGCTGGGCGGTCATGATCACTTCACCCCTTCGACGGTGATACCCATGCTGCGCGCGCTGCCGGCGATGGTGCGGACGGCAGCGTCCATGTCGGCGGCCGTCAGATCCGGCATCTTCGTCTTCGCGATTTCCTCGGCCTGCGCGCGCGTCAGCTTGCCGACCTTGTCCGTGTGCGGCCGCTGGCTGCCCTTCTCGACCTTCGCCGCCTTCTTGATCAGCACGGTGGCCGGCGGCGTCTTCATGATGAACGTGAAGCTCTTGTCGGCGTACGCCGTGATCACGACCGGGATGGGCAGGCCCGGCTCCACTTTCTGCGTCTGGGCGTTGAACGCCTTGCAGAATTCCATGATGTTGAGGCCGCGCTGTCCGAGCGCGGGACCGATCGGCGGGCTGGGGTTCGCCTTGCCCGCGGGCACCTGCAATTTGATGAAGCCGACGATCTTCTTCGCCATCGCATTTCTCCTGGTGGGTGCAATCGGGCGCTTCGCGCCCTCCCCGGTTCAACAACTACGCCTTTTCGACCTGCGAAAAATCCAGTTCCACCGGTGTCGAGCGGCCGAAAATCGTGACCGAGACACGCAGCTTGCTTTTCTCGTAATTCACGTCCTCGACGTTGCCGTGGAAATCCGTGAATGGCCCCTCCTTGACGCGAACCGCCTCGCCCATCTCGAAGAGCACCTTCGGACGGGGCTTCTCGACGCCCTCCTGCACCTGCCGCAGGATCGCATCGACCTCCTTCTGCGTGATCGGCGTCGGCTTGTTCGCCGTGCCGCCCACGAATCCCGTAACCTTCGGCGTGCTCTTCACGAGATGCCACGAATCGTCGGTCATTTCCATTTCGACGAGCACGTATCCCGGGAAGAACTTGCGCTCGCTGATCGCCTTCTGGCCGGCCTTCATCTCGACGACTTCCTCGACCGGCACCAGAATCTTGCCGAACTGCTCGGCGATGTCGGAGCGCTTGATCCGCTCGGTCAACGCCCGCTGCACGCTTTTTTCGAAACCCGAATAGGCATGGACCACAAACCATTTCTTGCTCATCACTCGCCCCGCCCGGTCAGAAGCTTCACGATCCACGCGAGCGTCGTGTCGATGGAGAAAAGAACCAGCGCCATGATCACCACAAAGCCAAACACGATCGCCGTCGTCTGGACCGTCTCCTTGCGTGTCGGCCAGGACACGCGGCCGGCCTCTTGCCAGGCTTCCTGCGCGAACGCGAAGAACTCCTTGCCCGGCGTCGAAAGCCACGCGACGCCGCCGGCGGCGACGAGGCCGCCCATCACCATCAACACGCGGAGCACCACCGCCGTCTCGGCAAAGTAGTAGTACCCCCAGACGCCCGCGATCACGCATGCAACCGCCAACCCGATCTTTATCTTGTCGACCATCTGATTTTCCGCTGCCGCCCGCATGGTGGCAGGCCAGGAGGGAATCGAACCCCCAACCTGCGGTTTTGGAGACCGCCGCTCTGCCAATTGAGCTACTGGCCTAACTCTGTTCAACGCACGCGGGCCGGCTGAAGCCGGCCCCACGGCACGCTCCTCTACTCGATGATCTTGGCGACGACGCCGGCGCCGACGGTCCGGCCGCCCTCGCGGATCGCAAACCGCAACCCCTCTTCCATCGCGATCGGCGCGATCAGCGTCACCGTCATCCCGATGTTGTCCCCAGGCATCACCATCTCCGTCCCCTCCGGCAGCACGCAACTCCCCGTCACGTCCGTCGTCCGGAAGTAAAACTGCGGCCGGTACCCAGGAAAGAACGGCGTGTGCCGACCCCCCTCCTCCTTGCTCAGCACGTACACCTCGCAGCTGAACTTGGTGTGCGGCGTGATCGACCCCGGCTTGGCCAAGACCTGCCCCCGCTCCACCTCCTCCCGCTTCGTGCCGCGCAGCAGCACCCCCACGTTGTCCCCCGCCTGCCCCTGGTCCAAGAGCTTGCGGAACATCTCCACCCCCGTGCACACCGTCGCCAGCGTCGCCTTCAGCCCCACAATCTCCAGATTGTCCCCAACCTTCACAATCCCCCGCTCCACCCGCCCCGTCACCACCGTCCCCCGCCCCGAAATCGAAAACACGTCCTCCACCGGCAGCAAAAACGGCCCGTCAATCAACCGCTGCGGCTGCGGGATGTAACTGTCCAACGCCTCCGCCAGCTTGAAAATCGACCCCGCCCCCAGCTCGCTCGTGTCCCCCTCCAGCGCCATCTTCGCCGAACCAATCACGATCGGCGTCTTCTCCCCGG
>JANMBN010000017.1:0-4035 GCA_031360485.1 Betaproteobacteria bacterium
CCGGGGACCCGAGGCTTATGCCAGCCTGCCGGAGGAAGCAGCCGAGCGCGACGCCGTCCTGGAAAGCCTCTTTCAGGATGCGGCCGAAACCGACGGCCTCGTGCCCGCCGTCGTGACCGACGCCGGCCCGACGTTGGTCAAGGCCGTGCTTGCCGACGGCGAAGTAGCCGAGATCGCGGGCGATGGCCTCAAGTTCGCCGCCCGCTCCCTCGGCGACAAGGCCGCCGCGCCGACGCGCATCCGGCCGGGTGCCGTAATCCGCCTCGCACGTGACGCAAAGGGAAGGTGGGAAATCACCCAGGTGCCGCAGGTCGAATCCGCGTTCGTGTCGATGCGGCCGGACGACGGCGCGATTCTTTCGCTCGTCGGCGGTTTCGATTTCGAGCGCAACAAGTTCAATCACGTCACGCAGGCGCAGCGCCAGCCGGGATCCGCTTTCAAGCCGTTCATCTATTCGGCCGCATTGGAGAAGGGCTTTACGCCGGCAACCGTCGTCAACGACGCGCCGTTTTTCGTTCCGGCCGACAAGGCGGGGGGCGTCGACTGGGAGCCCAAGAACTACGACGGCAAGTTCGAGGGTCCGATGCGGGTGCGGACCGCGCTCGCCAAGTCGAAGAACCTGGTGACCGTTCGCGTGCTCCAGGCGATCGGACCCCAATATGCGCAGGACTACATCGGCCGCTTCGGATTCGATCCCAAGCTGCACCCTCCCTACCTGACGATGGGGTTGGGCGCCGGCTCTGTGACCCCGATGGAGATGGTGAGCGCTTACTCCGTATTCGCCAACGGCGGCTACCGCGTGGCCCCGTACGTGATCACCCGGATCGTCGACGCGAAGGGCAACGTGCTGTCGGAGGCCTCTCCCGACGTGGCCGGCAAGGATGCCGAGCAGGCGATCGACCCGCGCAACGCATGGATCATGACCTCGCTGCTCAAGGACGTCGTCCGCGTCGGTACCGCTCAACGCGCGCTGTCCTTGAACCGTCCCGACCTCGCCGGCAAGACCGGCACGACCAACGAAAACGTCGACGCATGGTTCTGCGGCTTCAACGCCGCGATGGTCGGCGTGTCGTGGATCGGCTTCGACCAGCCGAGGACCCTTGGCACCGACGAGACGGGCGCTCGCGCGGCGCTCCCGATCTGGATCGCGCAAATGGCGAAGGTGCTCAAGGGCTCGCCGGAGGCCGTATTGCCGATGCCGCGCGGGATCATCGCGGTTCCGATCAACGTCGAATCGGGTCTGCGCGACGAGTCCGGCGGTCTCACCGAATACTTCTTTGCCGAGTTTCCCCCGCGCGGCCGCGACGACAGCCTGGCACCCGGCAAGGCCGGGAAGGACATCCGCGACCAGCTCTTCTGATGTCCGCCGCGCGCAACCGTGGCCGCTCCGACGGCCTCCGCGTCCAGCGCGACCGCATCCGGATCGCGCAGGCGGCGGCCCGCCTCATCGCCGAGCATGGGATGACGGACTGGACGCTCGCCAAGCGAAAAGCGGCACGCCAGCTTCTGCTTCCCGAGACGGCGTCGCTTCCCTCGAATGACGAAGTCGAGGCGGCGCTCGCCGATCACCACGCCCTTTTCGGCGGCGACGTACATCTGGCCGCGCTGCGCCTGCAGCGCACCGAGGCGCTGGGCTGGATGCGAAAGCTCGCGCAGTGGGACCCCCTGCTCGTCGGCGGCGTCGCCGCGGGTTGGGCGACCGAGCACAGCGACGTGCGGCTCGAACTTGTCGCCGACGATCCCAAGACGGTCGAGATCGCGCTCGCCAGCCTCGGCGTCAGCTACGCGGCGCTGCCGCCGCGCGCCGACGATGCGACCGCGCACCTGCGCATCGAGTCGCCGCGGGCCGCCGTTAGGCTCGCGATCGTGAGCCCGCAGCAGCGGCGCAATCGTCCGCGCCAAGCCGAAGAGCCCCGGCTGACCGCGGAGGCGGTGGCCGGATTGATCGCGTTGGACACGGGGCCTTCCGCGTAGACGTCATTCCGCGAGCCAGCCCGCTGCGGTCAGCGCAAAGTACGTGAGTATCGCGTCCGCCCCGGCACGCTTGAACGCCGTCAACGTCTCCAGAACGCAGGCCCGCTCGTCGAGCCAGCCGTTCTGCGCAGCGGCCTTGAGCATCGCGTATTCGCCTGACACCTGGTAGACCGCGGTCGGAACTCCGAATGCCTCCTTTACCCGGCGAACGATGTCGAGGTAGGGCATCCCCGGTTTCACCATCACCATGTCGGCACCTTCCTGCAGATCGAGCCATACCTCGCGCAACGCCTCGTCCGAATTGGCCGGGTCCATCTGGTACGTGTATTTGCTGCCGCCACCCAAGCTCGCGGCCGAGCCGACGGCGTCGCGGAACGGGCCGTAAAACGACGACGCGTATTTCGCCGAATACGCCAGAATGCGCGTCCGCTCCAGCCCCGCGGCGTCGAGCGCGTCGCGAATCGCGCCGACGCGGCCGTCCATCATGTCCGACGGCGCGACCATGTCGACACCGGCCTCGGCCTGGCAAAGCGCCTGCCTGGCGAGCGCCGCCACCGTCTCGTCGTTCATCACGTAGCCGGCGGCATCGACGAGACCGTCCTGGCCATGGCTCGTGTAGGGATCGAGCGCGACATCGGTGATGATGCCGAGCCCGGGGAATCGCTCCTTCAGCGCGCGCACCGTGCGCGGCACCAGCCCGTCGGAATGCCACGCCTGCGCGCCATCGAGGGTCTTCAACTCCGGCGGAATCACCGGGAAGAGCGCGATCGCCGGGATCGCGAGTTCGACGCAGCGCTCGGCGTCGCGGTAGAGCAGGTCGACGCTCTTGCGCGCTACGCCGGGCAGCGAGGCCACCGGCTCCTCGCGCTTCGTGCCGTCGAGCACGAACACGGGATAGATCAGGTCGTCGGCGGTGAGCCTGTGCTCGCGCACGAGCCGCCGCGAAAAATCGTCGCGGCGCATCCGGCGCATCCGCCGAACCGGGAAGTGCCCTGTGTAATCGAAGCCCATGGTCGGTACCCGCTCCTCGGTCATTGCGTGGACTCACTCGTCGCGCATCGTAGCCGGTCCGCCCGAACCCCGACAAATGCGTGCCGGCGGAACGCGGGCGGCGCGGAACTCCGATCGCGGTCGACGGTCTATCGTGCAGACGGCAACGTCTCCCGCTTTCCTCCCTGAGCGGGTACCCCCGGCTGTGATCGAACCTACCGGGGGTTTTTCGGGCCCCGCGCCATTCCCCTTGAGCGCGGGGTCCTTTCTTTTGCGTCGACGGGTCCCGGTGCCCCGCCGTCGAACGCCGATTCGCCGAGCCAGGCCGCGATCGTCGCCTCGGCCGCCTCGATGCCGATACGGCGCGTCGCCGAGAATGCCACGACCGCGACTTGCGCAGCGTGGACCGGGAATGCGGTCCTCAGATCATGGTCGATCGCGCGTTGCGCAACGCGCTGCGCGGCCGCCGCAAACTTGTCCATCTTGGTCGCGAGCACGAGCGCAGGACGCCCGCTCGTGAGGTAGTTCGCAAGCAGCATCCGATCGAGGTCCGAGATCCCGCGGCGCGCGTCGACGACGAGCACGAGCCCCACCAGCGATTGCCGCATCGCGAGATACCGGGCCAGGAACTCCTGCCAATGGTGCTTCAACGCCTGCGGCACCGCCGCGTACCCGTAACCCGGCAGGTCGGCGAGCAGCGCGCCGCTGCGCAGGCGGAAGAAGTTGATCTGCTGCGTGCGGCCCGGTGTCTTGCTCGTGAACGCGAGCCGCGTCCGGTTGGCGAGCGCATTGATCGCGCTCGACTTGCCCGAGTTGGAGCGCCCGGCGAAGGCGATCTCGGGCGGGCCGGGAGGCGGCAACTGCTCGTCGGTCGCGACGGTGAGCAGGAATTCGGCGTTGCGAACCGGATGCTTCACCGCGCGCCGCCGCGCGGGTCGCGGACGCCCCGGCCCGCTTTGGCCGGGACCGGCGATTCCGTTACAATAGGTCGCTTTTGCACCATTGAATCGGCGCCGCGCGGGCGACGAACCGGAGTCACCGCCGGCATGCCCGCCGCCGCCTTCGAGGAGT
>JANMBN010000038.1:0-8836 GCA_031360485.1 Betaproteobacteria bacterium
GCCGAGCGCATCGCCGTGATGGCGGCGCTGAACCTGGCGCACGACTTCCAGCGCGACCGCTCGTCGTCGTCCGCCGAACCGACCGCGAATTCGCCGTCGACGATCATTGACGCTGCCGCCGCGCGGCGTAGAATCGACAGCATGCGGTCCGCGATCGATCTGGTGCTCGCGAACCAGGAAAAATTGCTCTGACGCGCCGTCCGGTTTTTCGCACGGCGCGCGCTGCGACCATGTTCCCTGCGGTGTTCGAGTTGTCCGTATACTCTTTGAACCAATGCTAACTAGCGAGGTTGCCGCGCCATTTGCGGGCTGGTGTGCGCTCCTACGTGGAAGCGCCTGAAGGCTCCGGCAGGCGACCCTCTTGAACTCAGGTTCAGGATGAGGGCAATACGGCACAGGCGGGGAACACCCCATTTGTGATTTGCCCATCGGGCGAATGACTTTGCCGCGCGCCGCGAGCGGGCGCGGTTGATCGGGCGGTCCCAAAAATGCAGTGGGGGCGAGAGACCCCGCGAAGATCCAGACAGGCGCGGCGTCGGTGACGGCGCCGCGATTTTTTGCGATGCGTTACTGGCTGCTGAAATCCGAGCCCGACGAGTTCTCGATCGACGATCTCGCCGCCGCGAAGGGCCGGACCACCGCGTGGTTCGGCGTGCGCAACTACCAGGCGCGCAATTTCATGCGCGACCAGATGCGCGTCGGCGACCGCGCGTTCTTCTACCACTCGAGCTGTCCGGAGCCGGGAATCGCGGGCAGCGTCGAAATCGCCGCGCAGGCCTATCCCGACGCCACACAGTTCGAACGGAAGAGCCCGTACTACGACGCCAAGGCCACGCGCGAGGCGCCGCGTTGGGTGAGCGTCGATGTCAAGCTGATCGAGAAGTTTCGCTTTGTTTCGCTGGCGGAGCTGCGCAAGCATCCCGAGCTTGCGCGCATGCGGGTCCTGCAGCGCGGGAACCGGCTTTCCGTCATGCCGGTCGATCCCGCCGAGTGGGCGTTCGTCGCGAAACTCGCGCGACGCAAGGCCTGAGGAGATGGATCCGGCGCTGGTCGTCGTGTTCCTGGCCCTCGGAGCGATCGTCGGCTTTCTTGCCGGGCTGCTCGGGCTGGGCGGCGGGATGACCATGGTTCCGCTGCTCACCTTCGTCTTCACGCGCGAGGGATTCGCGCCGGAGCACGTCGTGCACATGGCCATCGCGACGGCGACCGCGACGATCCTGTTCACGTCGATCGCGTCGATGCGCGAGCATCAGCGGCATGGCGCGATATTGTGGGCAGTCGTCGCCGGACTGGCGCCGGGGATCGTCGTCGGGTCCTTCGCCGGACCCCAGATCGTCGGCCGCATGCCGACGGCGGTGCTGTCGGCGTTCTTCGGCGTGTTCGTCGCGGCGGCGGCAACGAACATCCTGCTCGACCGGAAACCGAAGCCGACGCGAGCGCTGCCGGGCCGTGCCGGGCTGTTCGGCGTCGGTGGCGGCATCGGGCTCATCGCCAGCATGGTCGGCGCCGGCGGCGCCTTCATGACGGTTCCGTTCATGACCGCCTGCAATATCCCGATCCGGAATTGCGTGGCGACATCGGCGGCGCTCGGCCTGCCGGTCGCGTTGGCGGGAACCGTCGGCTTCATCGTCGCCGGCCTGGCTCAAACAGGACTGCCGCCGCACACGATCGGCTACGTGTATGTTCCGGCGCTGCTCGCGATCGTCGCCGCCAGCGTGATCTCGGCGCCGATTGGCGCGCGCGCGGCCCATCGGTGGCCCGTCACGGCCCTCAGGCGGTCATTTGCGGTCGTGCTCTATATTCTCGCGGCCTACATGCTGGCGAAGTCGTATCAGACCTGGCCGCGTTGACCACGCTACGGGCCGGCGATGGCGTTCCAGCCGTCGACGATCTTCTTGATCGCCGCCGAAAAGGCGGGCAGATCGGTCGGGAAGTGGATTTTCCCGTAGGCGCTCTCAGGCAGCATCTTCGACGCGACGTTGGCCGGCAATGTCACCTTGCGCGAAGGGTGCGCATACCCCTGGGCCAGCATGACCTGTCCTTCATCGGAGAAGAAGAAGTCGATCGCCAGCTTGGCGGCGTTGGGGTGCGGCGCCACGGCGTTGATGTACTGGGCAAAGAGCATTCCGACGGTGGCGTCCGTCGGAATGATCACCTTGAGCGGCAGCCCGGTGGCGTCGCGCTTGGCGAAGCCGTCGAAATCATAGACCAGCGAGATCGGGCATTCGCCCTTCTGCACGGCAGCGACATTGAGAACGACGCCCTTGCGCAGATTGCCGGTGTCGCGCAGCTTCTTGAACCAGTCGAGGCCGGGCTGCACGTTGCCCTCGCCTCCGCCGTTGGCATAGGCGGCGGCCAGGACGGAGGCGGTCGCATAGGTGGAGACCCGCGGATCGCGGCTGCACACCATGTCCTTGTATTCCGGCTTCAGCAGGTCGTTCCACGTCTGCGGCGGGTTCTTCACCTTGTCGGTGTTGACGAGGAAGCTGATCGCGCCCCAATAGGACGCCGCCCAGCGTCCGTCCTTGTCCTTGAACCGGTCGGGAATCGTATTCCACGACGCATTCTTGTACGCGGCCGCCAGATTGTTTTCGAGCAGGCGCCCGGCGAAGTCGTACCCGATGTCGGCGATGTCCATCACCGGGGCGCTGCGCTCGGCGAGCAGCTTGGTGATCTCTTCCGCCGAGGTCATGTCCGTGTCGGTGTGCTTCACGCCATATTTGGTCTCGATGGCCTTGAAGATGTTCTCGAAATTGACCCAGTCGTCCGACATGCCGTAGCTGACGAGCTTGCCCTCGGCCTTGGCGCCCGCGATCGACGGGTTGGCGCTTTGCGCCCGGGCGTCGGGGATGGCCATGCCGGTCAGCGTGGCGGCCGTGGCCACGACGGCGAAGCCGTACAGGAATTTGATGGTCTTCATCGCTCCCTCCCTCTCTTTTTCCAATGAGCAGCGCAACGACCGCTGTAGGATACCGAGTGGCGTAACTCGTGTCCATTGGCGGCTGGAGCGGGGAAACTGCCCGTCGAACCGAAAATACCATCGCAAACCGACATTTCCACACCCGCGCCGCGCCGGCGCGTCCATCACAGGAGGAACCATGGCCGCCTCGTTTCAAACCCTCAAGCCCGCTGTCATCGTCGCATGTCTGGTTTCGCTCGCCGGCTGTGCCGCGATGAGTCCGGCTCCGGGCAAGCGCGAACTGATGGTCGTCGGCAACGACGAGAAGGTCGGCATCAGCGATGCCGGCGCATTCGTCTTCAGCGGGCCGGGCAAGGACACCGTGTCGATCATCGACATCGGCACCGATCCGCTGGCGCCAAGGATCCTCGTCAACCTGCCGCTGATGAACTCGATTTTCGGGCCGCCGGTGAATCTCGCGATCACGCCGGACGAGGGCCTCGCGCTGGTCGCGAACTCGATGGACGCGGAGAAGGACGGTGCGGGCTGGAAGATGGTGCCGGACAACAAGCTCTATGTGATCGACCTCACCGCCAATCCGCCGGCGCTGATCGACACCGTTCTGGTCGGCAAGCAGCCGTCGGGCATGTCGATCAATCGCGCGGGCAATCTCGCGTTGATCACCAACCGCGCCGACAACTCGATCAGCGTGCTGCGCATCGCCGGCAAGAAGGTGACCGTCGTCGATACGGTCGCGATCGGGGAGCAGGTCGCGCACGTGGTGTTCACGCCGGACGGCAAGCGCGCGATGGCCGGGAAGTTTCCGGGCCACAAGCTCGCGCTGCTCGACGTGAGCGGCGAGAAGGTCACCTACACCAAGCAGGACATACCCGTCGGCTTGTGGCCCTACAACTTCGATATCGCGCCCGACGGCAAGCTTGCGCTTTCTGCCGATAACGGAGCGGCGGGCAGGTCCGACGGGAACGCCGACACGGTGACCGTGATCGACCTGGAGGCGAACCCGCCGCGCGTGATCGACAAGGTCGTGATCGGCTATGCGCCCGAAGGCTTCGCCATCAGCCCGACCGGCAAGCTTGCGGTGGCCCTGCTGCTGAACGGCAACGACGCGGCCAAGAACGCCTGGTTCTACAACCGCAACGGCAAAGTGGTCGCGCTCAGGATCGACGGCAAGAAGGTGACGCGCAGCAACGAAGTCGAGGTGCGTGGCCTGCCGGAGGGGGCGGTATTCAGCAGCGATGGGCGGTACATCTACGTCGGCAACTATCTGGACCGCGACATCTCCATCCTGCGCGTCGACGGCGACCAGATCGTCAACACCGGAAAATCGCTGGCGCTGCCCGGCCAGCCCGCGTCGATGCGGGGTCGCACGCGCTAGCGCGGACGAAGGTCCTTTCACCGCTTGCGCCGGTCCGTGCAAAGCTCCGCGCGGATCGGCGGCGACGCCTGCGGGCAACACCGTCGACCCGCGAGCCGATGGCTATTGGGTCGACTTCACTCGCTCAACGGCCGCCCACGGGTTCGCGGCGATAGCCGCCGCGCCCGGCGAAGTAGAGAACGGCGATCGATATCACCCAGGCGAAAAGGAAGCTGATCACCGCCAGCGCGCTCGCCTGGCGGGCATCGAAGCGGGTGAATTCCACCAGGTAGATCGGGAACGTCTTGAAGCGGGTGCCGATCAACAGGTTGGCCAGCGTGAACTCGGCGAACACCGTGGAGAAGACCAGGAGGCTGCCGTTGACGACGCCCGGAAGGATGTTGGGAACGATGACCGACAGCAGCGTCCGCCAGGTGCCGGCGCCGAGGCTCTGTGCCGCCTCGCTCAGCGTCCGCACGTCGATCGCCTCCAGCGCATTCATCACCGAGCGGTACATGAAGGGCAGCGTGAGCACCACGTAGGCCGCCACCAGGATGTTGGCCGTGTTGATCAACGGCAGCGGAACGCTCGAATAGAGCCGGATGAGGCCGAGCGCCAGCACGACCCCGGGAAGCCCGAACGGGAGGATGGCCAGGAGCTCGATCCAGGGCCTGGCACGCGGCACGCGCAAATGCACCCAATAGGCAGTCGGCGTGACCAGGACCAGCGAGACCGCAACGGTCGCCAGCGCGACGGCGAGCGAGTTGAGGAGCGTGTCCTGAAACGCCGATCGGCCCATCACCTTCACCCACCACGCGAGGGTGAGACCTTCCGGCCAGATCGTGCGGTCCCATCGCGTGGAGACCGAGAACAGCGCCGTCGCGATGACCGGCACGATCATGAACACGAGGAACAGCGCGATCACCACCGCGCGCCAGGCGGGCCCCTGTTTCATGAGGCGAGCCTTCGCACCCGACCGGTGAGGAAATGGTATCCGGCGACGCAGATCGCCATGATGGCGATCGACAGCAGCGCCAGCGCGTCAGCCAGCGCCGGGTCGAGTTGCACTTCGCCGCGCACCAATGCGGCGATCTGGACCGTGATCAGGTTGATGTCCGGCCCGGTCAGCGTCCACGCCGTCGCGTAGGCGCCGAAGGCATTGGCGAAGAGCAGGAGGAAGCTGCCGAGCAGCGACGGGGCCAGGATCGGCAGCGCGACGCGGAGCCAGTACTGGGTGGAGGTGGCGCCGAGACTGGTCGCCGCCTCGCGCCATTCGCGCTCCAGTCCGAGCAGCGCGGGGATGACCAGGAGGATCAGAAGGGGAAGCTGGAAATACACATAGGCGATCGCCAGGCCCGCCACCGAGTAGATGCGGAAGCCGGGATAGAGATCGATGCCGATCGCCTGCAGCAGCAGGGTGACCACACCGGTCGAGCCGAGCGTGATGATGAACGCGAACGCGAGCGGCGCGCCGCCGAAGTTGGCCGTGACGTCGGCCAGCGCGGTGAGCGCGTGCTGGACCATGACGCTGCGCGTGGTGACGATCGCGTAGGCGACGATTCCGCCGAACCCGACGCCGGCGGCCGCGGTCACCAGCGAAAGCTTGATGCTGTTGGCAAAGGCGGAAAGCATCGTCGGCGTCAGCGCGCGTCCGAAATTGCCGAGGCCGAAGCCGGCATCGGTAACGAGGCTCGAGCGCACCAGCATGAGGATGGGCAGCAGCTCGAAAGCGAGCGTGAACAGCAAGAGGGGGAGAAGGCCGAGCCATGCGGCGCGGCCTCGTCGGGACGGGCGCCGTCGCGGGTCGTTCGCGCCTGCCATGCGAGTCGCGCCCGTCATGCCGGTGCCGGTTCGTCCCCGGCGAGAATGCGGCAGGCGTCGGCCGGGAAGGCGAGCGTGACCGATTCCCCCCGCCGATAGGGCCCGCTGGCCGTGGAGATGTCCGCCACCATCCGCTGGCCGCCGGCATCGAGACCGAGCCGTCGCGCAGCGCCGAGGAAGGTGATCGCGTCGATTCGCGCCGGCAGGTGATTGCCGCCTTCGCGCGCGGGTGCGTCGGCCGGCCCCACGCCGATTGCCTCGGGGCGGACCAGGACCGTCACCGGCGCACCGGGTCGCAGTCCCGCCAGGGCTTCCGGCGGCACGAGCAGGCTATGCGCACCGCAGCGGACGCGACCGAGGTTCGGTTCGTCGACGCGGCCCTGCAGCTGGTTCATCTTGCCGATGAATCCGGCAACGAAGCGCGACGCAGGCTCGGCATAGATCACCTCGGCGGTGCCGATTTGCTCGATGCGGCCCTCGCGCATCACCACGATGCGATCGGAGATGGCGAGCGCCTCCTCCTGATCGTGCGTGACGTAGAGGGTCGTCACCCCGAGCGTCGTCTGGATCCGCCGGATCTCGTCGCGCAGCGCCACCCGCACGACGGCATCGAGGGCACTCAACGGCTCGTCGAGCAGCAGCATGCGCGGCTCGATGGCAAGGGCACGTGCGAGAGCGATCCGCTGCTGCTGCCCGCCGCTCAATTCGCGCGGGTACTTGCGCCCGGCATCCTGGAGTCCCACCAGGGCGAGCAGCTCCGGCACGCGATCGCGGATCCTGGCCGCCGGACGTCCGGCGATCCTCATCCCGAAAGCGATGTTGTTCCAGGCCGTCAGGTGCGGAAACAGCGCGTAATTCTGGAAGACTACGCCCATGCCGCGGCGGTGCGGTGCGATGTCGAGGAGGTTCTCGGCGCCGATGCGCACGGCGCCGGAATCCGGTGTCTCGAAGCCGGCGATGATGCGCAGCGTCGTGGTCTTGCCGCACCCCGACGGGCCGAGCAGCGAGACGAACTCGCCCTGCTCGATTCCGAGGTGAAAGCCGCGGACGGCGGGCTTGCCGGCGAAGCTCTTGTGCAGGTCTTCCAGCTCGACGTGCGCCATCCCTGACTGTCCCCGATCGGCAATGATTGGCGCGGGTGGCCGCGGCGCACCTACACCGCGGGTCCGAACTTCTCGCGCAGCAGGTTCTTCTGGACCTTGCCCATCGCGTTGCGCGGCAGGTCCGCGACGAAACCGACGCGCTTGGGCACCTTGAAGCTCGCGATCTCGGCCTTCAGCGCCGCGATCACACTGCTTTCGGTCAGCGTGTGCCCGGGCTCCGCGACGACGACGGCCACGACGGCTTCGCCGAAATCGGCGTCGGGCACCCCGATCACCGCGGACTCCACCACGCCGGGAAGAGCGTCGATTCTCTCCTCGATTTCCTTCGGATAGACGTTGAGACCGCCGGTGATGATCAGGTCCTTCGCGCGGCCCACGATGCGCAGGTAGCCGTTCGGCAGGATCTCGCCGACGTCGCCGGTGCGGAAGTAATCGTCGGCGGTGAACTCCTCGCGCGTCTTCTCCGGCATGCGCCAGTAGCCGGGGGTGACGTTGGGACCCTTCAACTCGACGCCGCCGACCTCGCCCGCCGCGCAGGTCTTGCCATCGCCGTCGACAACGCGCACCGACACGCCCGGAACCGGCGGGCCCACGGTGCCGGCGATGCGCTCGCCGTCCAGCGGATTCGACGTGTTGATGCCGGTCTCCGACATCCCGTAGCGCTCGAGGATCGTACACCCGGTGCGCTGCCGAAACTCGTGAAACGTGTCCGGCAGGAGCGGCGCTGAGCCGGAGATGAACAGCCGCATCGACGTGCAATCGGCCGCGCCGAACGAGGGATCGGCGAGCAGCCGCGTGTAGAACGTGGGCACGCCCATCATCACGGTGGCGCGCGGCAGGAGCGCGCGCACGTCCCGCGGATCGAATTTCGCGAGCCAAAGCATGCGGCTCGCCGAGAGCAGCGCGCAGTGGACTGCGACGAACAGCCCGTGGATGTGGTAGATCGGCAGCGCGTGCAGCAACACGTCGCCGCGGGTGAAGCCCCAGCAATCGGTGAGCGCGAGCGCGTTGCTGCCGAGATTGCGGTGCGTGAGCATCGCGCCCTTGGCCCGGCCCGTCGTGCCCGACGTGTAGACGATCGCGGCGAGGTCGTCGGGTTTCGACACCACGGGGTCGAAGGCGGGCGGCTTGTCCGCGGCCCGGTCGAGCAGGGTGCCGGTGTCGCCGGAGAGCGTCAGCACGACGGCCTCGGGGCGCAGCGCCGCCACGGTCTCCGCGGAGTCGGGCCGGCAGATGATCGCGCGGGGCTCGGCGTCGCCGAAGAAATAGGCGAGCTCGCCCTTCTGGTAGCCGGTATTGAGCGGCAACATGACGAGCCCGGCGCGCAGGCACGCGAGGTAGAGCGCGAGCGCCTCCCAGCACTTGTCGACCTGGACCGCGACGCGGTCGCCGCTCCGGCAGCCGGCGTCGACCAGCGCGTGGGCGATGCGCGCCGATTCGGCGTCGAGCCGGTCGTAGTGGATGACCGGACCGTCCGGAATCAGGATGCAGGGCTCGCCGGCGCGGTCGGCGAAATGGTCGCGCAGGAGCGCGTAGAGATTGGCGTTCATGCAGGCACGTTGGCGCGGGGCACTGCGGCCATTACAACACACCACGGTGCCGCGGGCGCCCGCGCGCGCCCGCCGCCAACGCTATCGC
>JANMBN010000413.1:0-1628 GCA_031360485.1 Betaproteobacteria bacterium
CGGAAGATGCTGTCGATGCTGTTCGAGACCGGCCATCCGTGGATCACGTTCAAGGATGCCTGCAACATCCGCTCGCCGCAGCAGCACGTGGGCGCCGTGCACAGCTCCAACCTGTGCACCGAGATCACGCTCAACACCAGCGTCAACGAGATCTCCGTGTGCAACCTGGGCTCGGTGAACCTGCTCGCGCACATGAAAGCGACCGGCGACGGCGACAAGGCCGCGTGGGAGCTCGACCACGCCAAGCTGCAGCAGACGATCCGCACCGCGATGCGAATGCTCGACAACGTGATCGACATCAATTACTACGCGGTCACCAAGGCGCGCAACTCGAACCTGAAGCACCGCCCGGTGGGCCTCGGCATCATGGGTTTCCAGGACTGCCTGCACCTGACGCACACGCCGTATGCGTCGGACGCCGCGATGAAGATCGCCGACACGTCGATGGAAGCCGTCTGCTACTACGCGTACTGGGCGTCGACCGAACTCGCGGCGGAGCGCGGCCGCTATTCCTCGTACAAGGGCAGCCTCTGGGACCGCGGCATCCTTCCGCAGGACACGCTGAAGCTGCTGCGCGAAGAGCGCGGCGGCTACGTCGACATCGACGAGTCGGCAACGATGGACTGGGAGGCGCTTCGCTCGCGTATCCGCATCCACGGCATGCGCAATTCGAACTGTGTGGCCATCGCGCCGACGGCGACGATCTCCAACATCATCGGCGTCGGCGCCTCGATCGAGCCCGAGTACCAGAACATCTACGTGAAGTCGAACCTGTCCGGCGAATTCACCGTGGTCAACGAGCACCTCGTCGCCGAGCTGAAGAAGCTCAACCTGTGGGACGAGGTGATGGTCGCCGACCTCAAGTACTTCGACGGCTCGCTGGCGACGATCGATCGAGTGCCGGCCGACCTGCGCAACCTCTATGCGACGGCGTTCGAAATCGACGCCAAGTGGATCATCGAAGCGGGTGCGCGGCGCCAGAAGTGGATCGACCAGGCGCAGAGCCTCAACATCTACATGGCCGGCGCCTCGGGCAAGAAGCTCGACGAGACCTACAAGCTCGCCTGGCTGCGCGGCCTCAAGACCACGTACTACCTGCGCACGCTGGCGGCGACGTCCGCGGAAAAGTCGACCGGCGAGGGCGGCGAGCTGAACGCCGTGCCCACGTCCAGCGGAAAGTCCGCCACCGGCGCCAGCAGCCGGAATGCTCCGGCACCGAAGGCGGCGACGCCGGAACCCCAGTTCTGCAGCATCGACGATCCGACCTGCGAGGCGTGTCAATAGCCGACGCAGGGTCGACGCCGAAACGGCATTAGCAACGAGCAACGAGCAAGGAGCCGCACGCATACGGTAATGAAGCATTCGTGACAGGCCTGCAGGCAGCAACAGACAGGTCGCGCGGAGGAATGGTAGCCAACCCCGCAAACCCGGACAGGAGGGCAAGCGATGAACGCAAAGACCGACCAGTGGGAGATCTACACCGACAAGACCGGAAGGCGCCACTGGCGCTGGCCGGCCAACAGCGCACCGTCGGAACGCGACGGCCGCGATGTCGACGTGGATTCCCGGCAGCGCGCCGGAATGCCTTTGCCGCAGCAGGCGACGTTCGCCCCGCTGCTGGCGCGAGG
>JANMBN010000071.1:0-5418 GCA_031360485.1 Betaproteobacteria bacterium
CCGACTGGAGCGCCTGACCAACCAGCTGGTCAATATCGCCGAAGCCGACATGGTGGCGGCAATCGATGCCACGGGCCGGACCTATCGGACTTCGAGAATCATCGTCATCGCCTTCGCGCGAGCAGGATGCTGCCCAGCGCGAAGGCGATGACGATGATTCTCGAAGTCCGGTAGGTCCGGCCCGTGGCATCGATGGCCGCCACCATGTCGGCTTCAGCGATATTGACCAACTGATTGGTCATGCGCTCCAGGCGGTCGGCAAGGGGAACGATCTCCGCCAGCTGCATGTCGCGCGCTTCGGCCGTGCGGCCGGCGCGGATCGTGTCCACGACACGGGTGACAGTCACCGTGAAGCGGTCGTAATCCTTGCGCACCTCGCCCAACAGGTCCGCTTCATCCTGGGCGATGAATTCCATGCGGTCGAGATCATAGCCGAACTGGTTTAGCTGGCGCAGCGCTGTATCAAGCATCTTGTCGTCTTGCAGCAAAAGTGCCGTCGAGATGCTGTAAAGCTGGGTCGTCGTATCGTGCTGGACTTGGTGCTAGGCGGCGATCTTGCGTTGCAGCGTGATCAGTTCTTCGGTCCGTCCATTGACCCCGTTGAGCACTTGTAAGCCGACGGCGCCGAGCACGATCAGAAGGCCGGCGATAGTCAGAAATGCGGCCAGAAGCTTGGTTTGGACACGGGCCGGCAGGCGGGCGACCAGACCAACCAGCCAGTCCCTAATCCTCGCCGGATTCGTCCACGAGGCTAAGTAGATCACTTCGGAATTCCTCAAGGTCAAAGCGCACCCCCAGATACTGTACCCGAAGCATGCCTTTCGAGTCGATGAGCGAAGTAAGGAAGGTGTGATCGATGTCGCCCGACTGCGATTTCCTGGCGTACACGCCATAGCGGCTTAGGACATCTCGGATGGCTGCGGGCCCCCCCGTCATAAAGTACCAGCCATCGGGATTTGCACCGAAACTCTCGGCGTACTTTTTCAACACTTGGGGGCTGTCGCGCTCGGGATCGACGGTGATCGAAACGAAGGCGATCTTGCGGCCGAACAGGGCGCCCAGCCCGTCCTGCACCCGCGCCATCTTGTCGGTGAGCAGGGGACAGGTGTCGGTGCAGGAGGCAAAGATGAAGGTGACGGCCACCGCCTTGCCGCGAAAATCGCCGAGTGACACCGAGGCGCCGTCCTGCGCGGTGAGCGTGAAACCGGGCGCCGGCCCGATCACCGGCAGGAGCTGGTCGTGACCGGCGTCGTGCGTCAGTCCAGGCGATGCCAGCCATGGCGCCAACAGTAAAACCACCAGCCAATTCCTCATACTTTCATCTCGCGCTTGAGCTCGTTGAGGAAGCGCCAATCCGCACCATTTGCGATAATGCTGTCGGGTGTGGAGCCGATCAAACCGATTTCCTTCAGCCGCAGCGCATAGAAGCGGACGGTGTCAGTGGAATCGTAGTCGCGCCATTTCCGGTAAGGCAGCTCGCTTATCGCTGCGAACGCATCATCGTAGTGGCTGGCGAACCCGCCCGCGACCAGGTGCTCGGCAACCAGGGCCGGCGCGGCGGTGCATAGATCCGCAGCCTTGAGGATGGCGCGCAGCACACGCTTGGTAGCAACCGGATGCGCGGCCACGAAATCGCTGTTGCCGGACAGAATGCAGCAGAAATATTGCGACCAGGGCCGGTCCACGGTGCTGTTGACGATCACGTGCCCGACCTTGCTGCGCCGCAATTCCTGCGGGTCCGGCGGAAAACCAAGGAACGCATCGATGTCGCCACGCGCGAACAGCTCCTTCGGCTTGACCGCCGGGTTCACCACCCAGTTGATGTCGCGCGCCGGATCGAGCCCGACATAGGCCGCGATGCTGGCGAGGAACAGATGCGGGCCCGAACCGAGCCCCTGGACGCCGACGTTCCTGCCTTTCAGATCGACGACGCTGTCGATCCCGTGCTTGGCAAACAGCTCGAAGCAACCGGGATGGACGCCGCCGAGCAGAGTGATCCGCGCACCGGAGTCCAAGGCGACGATCGAATTTGTCACGAAGTTGAGGCTAAAGTCGATCTCGCCATTCGCCACCGCGGAGGCCGTGGCCGCACCGGGGCCCGTGGCGACATAGGCAACCTCGGTGAAGCCCTCAGCGCGCAGCAGGTCCTCTGCAACATACTGTGGCGCCACGCAGATGCTAGGGATCTTCGCCAGGCGAATCCGCGTGGTTTCGGGCGGCGGCTCGGCGCTGGCCGATGGCGCGACAAATCCGATTGCCCCAGCTGCCGAGAGGCTGGCCAGGAAGCGGCGGCGGTTTTGAATGATCGGCATGGAAATCTCCTTTCGCGATCTGGTAAAAAGGCTCAGGTCTTCAACTCGCGCTTGAGCTCGTTGAGAAAGCGCCAGTCGGCACCATTTGCGATGATTTCCTGGGGGCTCATTTTGATCATCCCGGTCTCCTGCATGCGCAGGGCATAGAAGCGCAGGGAGTCTTCAGGATCGAATTCCCGCCACCGGTCGTACCGGATATCCTTCAGCGTCTGGAGCGCATTGTCATAGCTGGTCTCGAAACCGCGATCGATCATCTGCCGCGCCACCATTTGCGGATTCGACACGCAGAGGTCGGCGGCCTTGAGGATTGATCGCAAGACCCGCTTGGTCGCCACCGGGTACCTGTTCACGTAGTCCGTGGTCGCGGAGATCATGCAGCAGAAATACTGTGACCACGGGCGGTCGACGGCATTGTTGAGGATGGTGTGGCCGATCTTTTTGGCGCGCAACTCCTGCGGCTGGGGCGGCGTGCCGAGGAATGCGTCGATCTTTCCTTGGACGAAGAGCTCCGTCGGCTTGACGTCTTCAGTCAGGACCCACTGGATATCGTTCACAGGATCGAGCCCGACATACGCGGACATGAGAGTCAGCCACACGTGCCGCGAGTTATTGAAAGCATCCACGCCCACCCTCTTGCCCCGCAGATCCGTGACGCTGCGAATGCTCTCCTTGGCGATCAGTTCGAGGCATCCCGAGTGCAACCCGGTTAGCACCTTGATCGGCACGCCGGCGGCGATCGACGCGACCTGGTTCGGCGCAAAGTTCACGGAGAAATCGGTCTCACCGCGTGCGATCCACACCGATTGGTTGACGCTTCTGTCGCCTTCTACGTAGCGGACATCGGTAAGACCCTCGGCGCGCATCAGTTCTCCGGCGATGTACGCGCCCGCCCAGCAGTAGGAACTACCGACCCACAGCGGCAGACGAACCTTCGTCGTTTCTGGCGGTGGCTCGGCGCTGGCTGTGGGGGCCATAATACCTGCGGCCAGCGCCGATAGGCCGACAAGCACGCGGCGGCGGTTCTGAATGATAGACATCGCATGACTCCCTTTTTCGTCTAGGTCTTCAGCTCGCGCTTGAGCTCGTCGAGGTATCGCCAGTCTGTGCCTTTGGCGATGAGCTCGTTGGGGTTGTCATCGATGATACCCGTCTCCTGCATACGCAACCCCCAGAAGCGCAGCGAATCCGCCGGATCGTAGTCCCTCCAGACGTCGTATCGGCCGTCGGTCACTGCTTGGAGAGCGTAATCGTAGCGGCTGGCAAAGCCTTTTTCGACTATGCCTCGAGCGGCCTGCTCGGGTTCGGCTACGCAAAAGTCAACCGACTTCATGACGGCGCGCAGAATGCGCTTGGTAGCAACCGGGTTTCTTTCGGCGAAGTCCGAGGTTGCCGACATCATGCAACAGAAATATTGCGACCAGGGCTTATCGAAGCCTGTGTTGAGGATGACATGGCCGAGCTTGCGAGTGCGCATTTCCTGCGGTAGCGGCGGCCCGCCTAGGAAGGCATCGATCTTGCCTTCCGCGAACAGTTCCACCGGATTGAAGTCCGGCGTGGTGAACCACTCGATGTCCTTGGCGGGATCGAGCCCGACACTGGCCACGATGACGATGAGCATCAAGTGCGGGACACCCACAAATACATCGACGCCGACCCTCTTGCCTTTGAGATCGCTGATACCTCGGATGCTATCATTGGCGAAAAGCTCGAGGCATCCGGCATGCATGCCGGCGAGGACCTTGATGGGCACGCCGTTGGCAATCAGGCGCATGTGGGCGGGCGGGAAGTTCCAGTCGAAATCGATCTCGCCGTGACTTATCCAATCGGAGGAATCGGGTCCGGTGCCCGCGCCGACGAATTGGACGTCGGTGATGCCCTCGCCATGCAGCAGTGCCTCGGCTATGTACAGAGGCACCTGGCAATCGGAATAATTAACGAATACCGGCAAGCGGACGCTGGTTACTTCCGGCGGTGTTTCGGCGCTGGCCGATGGTGCACGGAGACCGGTCCAGAGTGCAGGCAGGCCGGCGATGATTTGGCGGCGGTTCAGGGCGATGGGCATGGCAAGTCTCCTTTATTCCGGTGCGAATAAGGTGGGATCGCGTTTAATTCCCACTTGTGTTCGTTGAACAAGTGCCAGTCGGTGCCCCCGGCGAACATGTTGTTGGGGGTTGACATGATGATGCCCGCTTCGTGCAGCCTCAGGGCAAAGAACGGTATCGTATCCTCAAGTGACGCAATGGATGCTGTCGTTGCCCCGCAATTCGAGGCATCCCAAATGGATGCCGGCAAATATTGTCGACGGCTACCGCGATCCATCAGGGGCAGATAGTCGAACCCATCCTCCAGGGCGAAATCGATGTAGCCGAAGGTCAGCGAGCCAGCCATCATGACCGGTGCTGGCACATAACTGACCTCGGTAAAACCTTCCTCGTGAAACAGCTCCTCGGCCATGTAGAGTGGCCCTGTACAGGGGATGGGGCCATCGGTGAGGCGGATTGTGGTCGTCTCGGGCGGCGGCTCCTTGTCATACCCGGGGGAGACACTCCCCACGCCCGCAGCGCCGGCCAGGGGCAGGGTGGTCAGGTAGTTTCTCCGGTTTTGCACCATGGTCATGAGACACCTTCCTTTCAAAGGACGGTACCAGGACTGTCGGATTTGCGGTGGAGAAGGTAGTCCTTTTGGGCGTTGTGGTCTAGGGTAAAAGCGCCATTGCTCTCAGTCTATTGTGAAACGGGATTAGCTGTCCTTCACCCGATTAGATTAGCGGGAGGCAAACTGATCTGATTTCCGAATTGGGTCATTCATGTCGATTTGGTAGCTTTGGCGCTATGTCCGGTCATTGGGCCATTGCGGACATGGCGGTTTGCCCTTGAAGATGTCAGCCCGGACGTGATGAAAGCTCATAAACTAGAGCGGCGAATCATGCGCTATGAACTCAATGACCGTGAGTGGGCCGTCATCAAGCCGATGCTTCCGAACAAGCCACACGGTGTGCCGCGTGTGAACAACCGGCGTGTCCTCAACGGTACCTTTTGGGTCCTGTGGTCAGGAGCACCTTCTAGCAACATATTGGAGAAGCTTCGCGATTTGTTGCCCAGCGCGC
>JANMBN010000084.1:0-2991 GCA_031360485.1 Betaproteobacteria bacterium
GAACGGCCAGGCCAGCCGTCGGCCAGTGCGAACAGGGTCCTCCTCCTCGGAGTTCGCACGTCGCGTGTTGCTCCGCCGGCGGTCCGCATGGGCAGTATCGTTTCTCGTGGCGATTGCCGCTGGTCTGATCGCGCTTTGGTGGAATTGGCGGATACCTCCGATGCCGGAACCGCCAGCCATGTCAGTTGGGGTGTTGCCATTGGTCGCACAAACCGGCGATCCTGACACAGCGCAACGGGCGGCGTCGCTGACACGCGACCTAACGTCTCAGTTGGTCCGGTCCGACGTTGGCATCCGCGCTGTGCCGGTGCCCCAGCAGGGACTATCGATTCGAGCCGGGATCGCCGAGTTGGCGCGTACGATCAATGTCCGATATGTCCTAGAGGGAGCAGTTAAGCCTGGGCAAGGCGTGACCGAGATTCGCCTGCGCTTGGTCAACGGCGGCTCCGGAGAGCAGCTTTGGAACGAGACGCTAACGCTAAAGGATTCGGCGACAGCCGCCGACCAAATGCGATTGTTGCGGTCAACGATGGAGCATCTTCGCAACCGATTGTTCGAAGTGGAAGTACGCCGCGCTACAGCGGAGCCAGGACGCGCCACAACGGCGATGGACTATGTGCTGCGTGCTCAGGCACTTGATGGTGCCGACAAAACGCTGGCTCGCCTGCACCGACAGGAAGAATTGTACGAGGAGGCATTGCGACGGGACCCCGATCTTGTGCCGGCGTTGCTAGGTATTGGCGATATCCTCGACGGGTTTATCGATCTCGATGCAAATGTCGATCGCGACCGCGTGGTTCGACGTATGGACGAGGTGACAAGCAGAGCCGTGAATCTGAATCGGACTGCACCGGAGACATGGTTCTATCGCTCTGGCGCCCTTATGTACTTGGGGCGCTGGGAAGCGGCCCTCGAAGCGAGTGCAAAGGCGATCGAACTTGACCCGGACGCTGCCTGGCTCGTTTCGGGCCGGGCATGGGACATGTCGATGGTCGGAAAGCCAACGGAGGCGCTTACGCTCGTCGCGCAGGCGATTGCGCTGGACCCGCCTGGGGGCTGGCGCCCTCTGCGAGTTGCTTGCGAAGCGCATCTACTACTAGGCCAATACGACCAGGCCATTGCGGCATGCGAGAAAGCCACCGGCCGAGTTGGCGTCGAGTTTGATATCGCCTACTTTCTCGCGGCTGCGTATGCTCACCAGGGTCTTAGCGAAAAGGCCGCGGAGGAGAAGGCAAAGATATTGCGACGATCGCCGGGATTTACGATTGCAACGCTGAGGGCCAAACAGTATTCGACGAATCCCCAGTACTTGCGGCTCGCAGAAGCACATTGGTATTCGGGCCTGCTGAAGGCTGGCATCCCCGAACGATGACGGCATTAACGTGCGGCCGCTGGGGTCGTGTCTCAGAGCCAATAAATCGGCAATCGCGCGACTGCCCCATGCTGACGAACGACTGTTGTCGCTTGCCGCTCATCGAACCCGCGAACGTCTGCTCTGACGGATATCGAACGACCGGTCAGCTCGAATCCCGATTGCGACACCTCAGCACCGCGTTCGCGCTCCTCGCCCCGGCACTTCTCGGCACGGCGGCAGCGCTCGCGGATGTCGGTGTTCGCTACCCGGACCCTTCGAGCAGGCGTTTGACCGCAAGGGCATCGCGCGCGTCTCCGCGGCGCCGTGACCGGGACGTTCAGACCCTGAAGTGAAGGCGGCGATCGATCGCGAGAAGGACGCCGTTCACGCTCGCCGCAAAGACGACGAGCAGGAACGTCACCGACATGATCACTTCGACGTTGTAGAGGCCGATCGCGTTCATCAACAGATGGCCCAGACCGTATTGCGACGCGAACATCTCGCCCAGCACGGTCCCGATCAGCGTCAACGAGAAGCCGACGCGAAGCCCGGTGAAAATCTCGGGCACCGCCGCGGGAAACAGGATCGAGCGCACCATCGTGGGCGTGCCGAGCTTCAGCACGCGCCCAGTCTTGAGGAAGATCGGCCGCGTGCTGCGCACCGCGCTCAGCGTGAACAGCGCCACCGGGATGATGCCGTGGATCGCGCCGAACGCGACCTTGGCCGACATGCCCAGCCCGAAGGCGAGCAGGATGATCGGGTAGAGCGTGATCTTGGGAATCGAATAGAGCGCGACCAGCATCGGTTCCATCGCCTCGGCCGACAGGCGGTGGAGGCCGAGCGCAAAGCCGATCAAAAGGCCGAGCACGATCGCGATCGCCAGCGCGGCGGCGAACGCACGCATCGTGTTGTCGACGTGGAGCCAGAACCAGTCGGTCCGCGCAAGCTCCACCGTGGATCGCATCGTCTGCCATGGCGATCGCATCGCCACGTCGCCGACGACGAAATACATGAGCTCCCAGAAGACCAGGAGGCCGACGACGAGGACGACGGTGTTGCGCAGGGACTTCCTCTCTTCGCCCATCAGGGTTGACCTCTTCTGGCGAGAAGCCGCTTTTCCCAACGTGTCAGGACGCCGTTCAGCAGGATCGAAAACAGCAGGATCAGGACGATGAGCGGATACATCGTCGCGTTGTCGAAATTGGTGTAGGCGTAGCCGATCTCGTATCCCATGCCGTTACGCACCATGATGAATTCAGAACCGATCACGCCGATGAACGAGTACGCGAGCGCCAGCTTGGCCGCGGTCAACAGGTAAGGCGCACAGAAGGGCAGCGTCACGTGCATTGCCGTCTCGAACGGTCCCATCCGGCTGATCAACGCCGTTTTCCTCAGGACGCGCGGCACCCGATCGAGGCCATTGAGCATGGTGACGATGACCGCGACGACGCCGAGCAGAAAACCGATCAGCACCTGCGGGCCGTCGCCCAGGCCGAAGATGAGGATGAACAGCGGGTAGAAGGCGAATATCGGAATCGCGTAGTACGTGGCGAAGAGCGGATCGAGAGTATCGCGGACGGCCTTGAAGCCGTGCAGGACGGTGCCGGTCGCGATGCCGACGACGTACGCCAGCGCGA
>JANMBN010000155.1:0-2297 GCA_031360485.1 Betaproteobacteria bacterium
TACTGCAAGCCCGAGAACAAGGTCTCGCTCGGATTCGTCGAGGGACTCAACAACAAGATTCGCGTCATCCAGCGCCGCGCGTACGGCCTACGCGACGAGGAATACTTGCGGCTCAAGATCCTCACTTGCATGCTCCCCGAACTCTAAATTGCCCCAAAATCACCCACTCGATTTCCTGAAGAGCCGTAAAAGAGTGCCCCTTCGGACATCAACTTCTTGGACGGACCCGGGAGCGGCAGGTGCCGCTCCGAGGCGAGCCGCTGGATCAGCGATGGGAATTTCGTGTCCAAACTGAGGGAGACGATAAAGACACCGTCCACGTCGCCCGGTTTGAGCGAACTGAAGACGCGTTCGCTGTCCGCCGGCGTTGTGACTTCCCGCTCGACCAAGTGGAGCTTCAGGGCTGTGCCCGCCTCCTGCACCACCGCCCGCAGCCTTACCGTACCGGGATCGGTGGGGTCGAGCAGAACCAGCAGCCGCTGAAGCCCTGGGACGAGTTCTTTGAAAATCTGGAGCCGCTTGTCGTGGAGCTGCGGGTTGCCGGCGAAGCCGGTCAGGTTCCCCCCAGGGTGCGCAAAACTGTCGACGAACCCGTCAGCGACTGGATCGTCCACATGGAGGAATACGATGGGCACCTGAGAGGTCGCCGCCTTGGCCGCACGCACCGTTTGCGGCTCGAACGCTACAATCAGATCGACGCGATCCCGCACGAACTCCCGGGCTGTGACCTGTGCCGCCTCCTCATCGCGCAGGTTGCGCCAGTCTAAGCGGACGTTCTTGCCCTCCTCGTACCCTAACGCCTTCAGCCCCTCCCGCAGGCCGACGAGGGAGGGTGGGACATGGTCGAGGCCCACGTGCGAGAGCCCGATCCGCCAGACCTTTGCTGGCTGCTGTGCCTCGGCGACGGATCGGGCGATGACGAGACCGCTCGCGAAGGCACCGACAAATGTTCGCCTGTCCATCAGTGGTCAATCTGGTCGACGCATTGAGGTTCGGTCATGCTACGCGTTCCGGCGCGGTAACGGCCGCCAGCGGGTGACTGCTTTCGGGATAATCTTCGTGTCACCCTCGCATGTCTCTGATTGGCCGATCAGAGACCATCGAATCTGAACGCGAGCGGCTTGACCGTCGATGGTCGCAGTTCGACCCGTTGCAGTCCATCGATTTTGCGCAATGCTGACGTTCGCCGCGGGGAAGCGGCCGTTCATTTTCGGTGTGTATCCGCGCCCAATTTGTCGCGCCGGGCTGAATCCTTGTCGGCGGCCAGAATGGCGGCAAGGCGGCGTTGGGCGCGGGGTTCGGTCATTCGGGAAGTCCCGCTCTTGCCAGACCTTCCCGGATCCGCGCCGGACCTGCAGGATTTCGCCAGGGAAGCTGGGCGATGTGCGCCTCGAAAGAGTACTTCGGGTTGATCTCTTTCAACTCTCGCCAAACGCGCTGTGCCTCCGCAACTTCGCCGAGGTGACCAAGTGCCGAGGCATAGTATGCGCGTGAGAAGTCGGTGGTGGGGGTCAGACGTATCCTCTCGCTCAGTCTGGCGGCGGCGGCTTCGTATTGGCCTGCCACAAGATAGGCCGTCCCCAAGAAATGAAGCGTTGTGGGGGTGAACATGGGATCAAGGCGAAGCGCGAGTTCCAAGGCTTTGATCCCCGCCTGTGGATTGCCAAGCATAGTCTCGGCATGGCCGAGCGCGCCGGCAGCGAGGGCAAAGTTCGGACTGAGCACCAGCGCCTTTTTGGCCGCGGCCTTGGTTCCCTCCGGGTCGCCATTGAACAGTCTGGAGGTTGCAACGGCAAGCTGCGCCAATGGCTCATTGGGGTCCATTTCGACCGCTTGCGCTGCAAAGCGAACGGCCAAGTCCAGCGACTGAGGCATTTCGAGCCAGCGGTTCTGATATTCGAGAACGTGCAGAAGACTGAGACCGGCATAGGGCGCCGCATAGCCGGGGTCGATCTCGGTCGCGCGCTTGAAAGCTGCAACCGCCCGCTCAAACACCTCACGGTGCGTCCCCGAACCGTGGACCAATTCAAGCCAAAGTTCACGCCCGCGAAGGAAAAAATCGTGTGCATCGACGCTACTTGTCGGCTGCTCCGCAAGAACAGCCCGTTCCGCTGGCTTCAGCGAGACTTTCAGCGCATCCACGATCTGCAACGTCACCTCGTCCTGAACCGCGAAGATATCCGTCAGATCGCGGTCATAGCGTTCGGCCCAAAGATGCGCTGCGGTTTTCGCGTCGATCAACTGCGCCGTGATGCGCACCCGGTTGCCCGCCCGACGGACCGAGCCTTCCAGGACCG
>JANMBN010000171.1:0-17862 GCA_031360485.1 Betaproteobacteria bacterium
GACGAACTCGCGGACGCCGACGCCGACCGCTGGATCGAACACGACCCGGCGCACGATTCCCTCGCGATGATCCAGTACACCTCCGGCTCCACCAGCCGGCCCAAGGGCGTCATGCTGAGCCACGCCAACCTCGTCGCCAACACCCGCGCGATCAGCCAATCCTTCGAGGTCCACAGCAACACCGCGGGCGTGTTCTGGCTCCCCGCCTACCACGACATGGGGCTCGTCGGCGGTGTCCTCGCGCCCGTCTTCTCCGGCGTTACCAACATCATCATGGCGCCGGCGATGTTCCTCCAGAATCCCTTTCTGTGGCTCGACGCGATCAGCAAATCCCGCGCGACGGTGTCCGGCGGCCCGAACTTCGCCTACGATCTCTGCGTCCGCAAGATCGGTGCGGAGCAGCGTGCCAAGCTTGACCTTTCCTCCTGGTCCCTCGCCTTCATCGGGGCCGAGGCAGTTCAGCCCGAAACGCTCGCGCGCTTCGCCGAGGCCTTCGCGCCGTGCGGGTTCGCCCCACGGTCTTTCTATCCTTGCTATGGCCTGGCGGAAGCCACGCTCATGGTCACCGGGCCCAGGTCCGGGGCTGGCGCCGCGGTGCGCGCGTTTTGCGCCGACGCCCTCGCGCAGAACCGCGTCGAGCCGCTGCCCGACAACGCCCCGAATGTCCGCTGCCTCGTCGGATGCGGCACGCCCGTCAGCTCGCACGCCGTCGTCATTGTCGACGCAGAGACCCAGGCGCCCGTGGCGCCCGACCGGGTGGGCGAGATCTGGGTCGCCGGCGAATCCGTCGGCCAGGGCTACTGGCGCGACCCGAAAAAAACCGCAGCGACGTTCCACGCACGGCGAAGTGACAACGGCGAGGGCCCCTTTCTCCGCACCGGCGACTTGGGCTTCGTTTACGAAAGCCAGCTCTACATCACGGGCAGAGTCGACGATCTCATCATCGTCCGCGGTCTCAACCACCACCCGCAGGACATCGAAGCGACCGCGCGCAAATGCCACCCGCTGCTCGAAGCCGGCCTCGGAGCTGCGTTCGCCGTCGACGACGGCAGCGCGCAGCGCCTCGTTCTCGTGCACGAGGTCGAGCGCGACGGCAACATCAACCTGGCCCCGGTGCTGGACGCCATCCATGCCGCGGTCCTCGATGAGCACGGCCTGGCACTCGACGCCGTCGTGCTGATCCGTTGCGGCACGATCGCCAAGACATCCAGCGGCAAGGTCCAGCGGCACGCCAGCCGCGCCGCCTTCATTGCCGACCAGCTCAAACCCATCGTCCAGCGCGTGAGGCCGCCGATGCTCGTTTCAACCGTACCCCCCGCACAGTCCGCCGCGCTCGCCGCCGTCTGTCAGCATGCGCTCGCGATGTCGGGTACCGTCCTCGCGGACGTCACGCCCGAAACATCGATCGCGGCACTCGGCCTCGATTCACTGCAGCGCGTCGAGCTCGTCGCCGCGCTCGACGAGAGTTTCGGCCGGCACCTGCCCGACGCCGTTTACAGCCAGGCCACAACCCTCGGTGACCTCGCCAACGCGGTCCAGAAGCACTTGATCGATCACCCGCAAACCGAGACTCCCGTGCGCGAAATTCCCGCGGAGAACTACGACGTTGCGCTCTTCCCCGAATATCTCGAACTCAAACGCCACGAGCGCATGGTGGTGGCCGTCGCCGGGAGCAATCCCTACTTCCACGTCGACCACGGCGTCGAATGCCCGACGCTGGGTGCCGGTGCCCTCGCCCACATCGGCGGTCGTGCGCTGACGAACTTCTGCGCATACGACTATGTCGGCATGGCCCACGACCCGACGGTCAGCGCGGCGACAAAGGCAGCGATCGATCGATACGGCACCGGCGCGGGTGCCAGCCGCCTGGTCTCCGGCGAAAAGCAGATCCATCGTGAACTCGAGAACGCGCTCGCCGGGTTTCTCGGCACGCCCGCGTCGATCGTCTTCGTCTCGGGGCACGCGACCAACGTCACCACGATCGGGCACTTGATGGGTCCGGGTGACCTCATCGTCCACGACATCCTCGCCCACAACTCCATCCTCCAGGGCGCGCGACTGTCCGGCGCGACCAGCCGCGGGTTCGCCCACAACGATTGGCGCGCGCTCGACACGCTCCTTTCGGGCATCCGACATGGCTTCCGGCGCGTCCTCATCGCCATCGAAGCGGTCTACAGCATGGACGGCGACTACCCCGACCTCGCGCGCTTCGTCAACGTCAAGACGAAACACCGGGCCCTGCTGCTCGTCGACGAGGCGCACTCGCTGGGAACCATGGGCAGAACCGGTCGCGGCATCGGCGAACACGCCAATATCGACCGACCCGACGTCGAACTGTGGATGGGTACGCTCTCCAAATCGCTCGCGAGCTGCGGCGGATACATAGCGGGTTCCGCCGAGCTCATCGAATATCTCAAATACACCGCACCCGGCTTCGTCTACAGCGTCGGCATCTCGCCCCCCAATGCGGCCACCGCGCTCGCCGCCCTGGCGCTCCTGCAGCGAGAGCCCCAACGCGTCGCCCGGCTCCATGCGCTGTCAAGCCTCTTTCTCGGGCTCGCGCGCGAACGCGGCCTCGACACGGGCCGCGCCGGCGGAACCCCCGTCATCCCCGTCATCATCGGCAACTCCGTCAAATGCCTCCTCGTCGCTCGCGCCCTCTTCCGGCGCGGCATCAGCGTCCAGCCGATCATCAGCCCCACCGTACCCGAGCACGCCACACGCCTGCGATTGTTCATCACGACCAACCACACCGAATCACAGGTCGAGGACACCGTGGACGCGGTCGCTGAGGAGCTCGCAAAACTCTAGCGCGACGGGCGCGCGCTCGCCGAGCGGAATCGAAGCGCCACTCCATGCCGAACGCCGAACACGCCATCGTGGTCGATCAGCTTTGCAAACGCTATGGATCCCTCCTGGCGGTCGACAACATTTCATTCACGGTCAACAAGGGTGAAGTCTTTGCGTTCCTGGGCCCCAACGGCGCGGGCAAGAGCGTGACGGTCGAAGTCATCGAGACCATCCGTACGCCGACGTCGGGAAAGGTCACCGTGCTCGGATTGGACGTCGGCAAACGCAAGGCCGAGATCGTCCGCCGGATCGGCGTGCTGCCGCAAAGCTTCAACTCGTTCGACCGGATCACCGTGCGTGAAAGCCTGCAGTTTTACGCGCGCGTATTCGGGCACAAGGCCGATGTCGACGCCCTGATGGACCTCACGAATCTGAGTGGCAAAGCCAACGCCCGGTTCAACACGCTCTCGGGCGGTCTCAAGCAACGCCTCGGGATCGCCGCCGCGCTGGTCAATGATCCCGAGGTCGTCTTTCTCGATGAACCGACGACCGGGCTCGACCCGCACGCCCGACGCCAGGTCTGGGATGTGCTCAAAGGACTCAAGAACCGCGGGAAAACGATCTTTCTCACGACACACTACATCGAGGAAGCCGAGCTCCTGGCCGACACCGTCGCGATCATCTCGGGCGGCAAGATCGTCGCCATCGACTCGCCGGCGCGTCTCACCGAAAAACACGCCGACCATACGCGGCTCACGCTCGAATCGATCGACGCGGCGGCGCTCGGTGTCATTCAAAAGATGGGTTTCGACCCCACGCGAACCGACGACGGAAATGTCTGCGTTCGGGTCACGAAGACGGACGATGTCCGCGCGATCCTCGACGAGATCCAGCGGGCCGGCCTTGCTCTCCCCGGGCTTGACGTGCGAAGGCCCAACCTCGAACAGGTATTCCTCGAGCTTACCGACGCGCCCCACGACGACCGCGAAAACGGAGGCGCTCCGTGACCCCGCGAATCATCGCCGCCAATCTGGGCGTCCGGCTGCGGAGTTTCTATCGCGAAAAATCGGCGATGTTCTTCACGTTTGCATTCCCGGTGATCCTCGTGCTCGTGTTCGGAACGATCTTCACCAAGCCGGAGCACCTCAATCTCGATCTTGCCGTGCAGGACTTGAGCCGCACCGATGCGTCGGCGAGGCTGATCGACGCCCTCACCAATGAACAGACGTTTAGGATCGCGCCGGTCCCCACGGACGCCGACGCCACGCAATACGCCAAGGAGCACAAGCAGAACCTCGTGCTCGTGATTCCCAAAAACTTCGACGCGTCTCCGAATCGGCGCCTCGACCCGCGCGGCGATGCCGGCGCCGTGCCGCTGACATATATCTACGACCCAAGCTCGACATCGGTGACCACGAAGATCAACCTGTTGACCGTGATCGTGGCCGCCACGAACCAGAAGCTGACGGGCGTCCCGCCCCGTTTCAAGCTCGTTCCGGAGTCGATCCTGGAGGAACGCTACCGCTTCATCGAATTCTTCGTCCCCGGCATCATCGCCATGGCGATCATGACGTCGTGCTTGTCGAACGCCCTCAACATGAACGCGGAGCTTCGGCAAAAAGGCATTCTCCGCAAGCTCTCGACGACGCCGATCACGCGCGCCGATTGGCTCGTCTCGAGCATTCTGTACCAGCTCATACTCTCCGTGATTTCCACCGCAGCGATTCTCCTCGTCAGCTACGCCGTCTTCGACGTCCGCCTGCAAATCGATCTCTGGCTCCCGCTCATCGTCGTTGTCGAGGTCATCGCGTTCACCGGGATCGGGATGCTGCTCACTCCCTTCGCGAAGGAGGCCGAAAGCGCGTCGGCCGTCGCCAATGCCTTCCTGTTTCCGATGATGTTTCTTTCGGGCACGTTCTTTCCGGTGGAAATGATGCCGGCCTTTCTGCAATCCTTCGCCAAGCTGCTCCCCCTTTATTACGTGAACGAAGCGCTGCGCGCGGCGATGATTTTCGTCGACAACGCAGCGACGTCGCAGAACGCCGGCGTGACCGCCGTATTCGCCGCGGTCGCGTTCACCGCGGGGACGTTCAAGACACGGTGGGACGAGGGGACGTGACTACGGCGGGAAAGCGAATACTCTTCATTTGCGGCTCGATGAACCAGACGACGCAAATGCACCAGATCTCGCGGCATCTGACCGAGTACCGGCAAGCGTTCACGCCCTATTACTGCGACGGTGTTCATGAGGCGATGCGGCGCATGAAGCTGCTGGAGTTCACGGTCATCGGCGACAAGCTCGCGAAGCGCTGCCACAGGTATCTGCAGACCCGGAATCTCGCCATTGACTACGGGGGGCGACGCGGCCCGTACGACCTCGTGCTCACCTGCTCCGATGTGTTTCTCCAGAAGAACATTCGCGGCAACAGGATCGTGCTGGTCCAGGAGGGCATCACCGATCCGGAGGACCGCAATTTCCGCCTCGTGCAGCGACACCGCTGGCTCCCGCTATGGATCGCGGGAACCGCCGCGACGGGCCTCTCCGACGCCTACCGCGCGTTCTGCGTCGCGAGCGAAGGGTACCGCGATCTTTTCATCCGCAAGGGCGCGAAGGCCGAAAAGATCGTGGTCACCGGCATCCCCAACTTCGACGACTGCCAGCGCTATCGCGACAACACGTTCCCCCACCGCAACTTCGTGCTGGTCTGCACGTCACCGCTGCGGGAAATCTTCCGTGGCGAAGATCGCAAATCGTTTATCCTCGATGCCGTCAGGATCGCCGGCGGTCGTCCGATGATCTTCAAATTCCATCCCAACGAAGACCTCGCGCGCGCCGAGAAGGAAGTGAATAGGCATGCTCCCGGTGCCCTGGTTTTCAAGGCCGGGAACGCCGAGGAAATGATCGCCAACTGCGACGTGCTGATCACCCGGTACTCGTCAACGGTGTTCGTCGGGCTCGCGCTCGGCAAGGAAACGCATTCGGATTACCCGATGGATGAATTGAAGCGGCTGCTGCCGGTGCAGAACCACTCGGCGGCGTCCAATATCGCGAACGTGTGCCGGCGGGTGCTCGAAGACCAGGCGTTGCAATGAACGCCGCGAGCGCAGAGCGCGCCTCATGAGCGACGGGATCACGGTCCGGGCGGCGACATCGTGGTGGGACCAGCGGCGTTTTCAGCGGCTTCCGTGGACGATCTGCGCCGGCGATCGGAACTGGGTCCCGCCGATCCTCTCGCAGGAGCGCCTGCTGCTGGGTTGGGGGCGACACCCGTTTTTCGACAACGCGGAGATGGTTACGCTCCTTGCCGAGCGGCGCGGCAAGGTCGCCGGTCGCGTGGCCGTCTTCGTCAACAACATCCATAACCGGAAATACGAGGAAAAGCGGGGATTCTTCGGATTCTTCGAGTGCGTCGACGACGTTGCGGTGGCGCGAAAGCTTTTCGACGCCGGGCGGGCATGGCTCCTGCAACGCGGGATGACGGAGTGGCGCGGGCCGGTCAATCCATCGCTCAACTATACCTGCGGCCTCCTCATTGACGGCTTCGATAAGCCCCCGACGTTTCTGATGACCTACAACCCGCCTTACTATGCCGGCCTGATCGAGGCGTGCGGATTCGCCAAATCGCAGGACCTCTACGCCTACGAGATGGATGTAGCACTCCTCGCGAAGCTCGTCGATCGCTACAAGCCCGCGGTGATGTCCTCGCTCGAGGGCGAAGATCTCTCGGTGCGGCAATTGGACCCGTCGCGGCTGGATGAAGAGATCAAGACGTATCTCGAAATCTATAACCGCTCGCTCGACGGCACCTGGGGCTTCACGCCGCTGCAGGAGGGAGAGGTGAAGCAGATTGCCGCAGACCTGCGGCACATCATCGCGCCGGAATTCGTGGCGTTCGCGATGTCCGGCGGAAAGACGGTCGGCGCCGTGCTCGCGCTGCTCGATTACAACCAGATCATCCGCAAGCTCAACGGCCGCCTCCTTCCGTTCGGCATCTTCCGCCTGATGCGGGGGCGCAGAAGGATCGACGTCGCGCGCGCGATGGCGGTGACGATGGTGCCCGCGTTCCAGCAATCGGGCCTCGGCATCGTCCTGCTCGACCGTCTCGTCGACGCCGCAGAGCCGTGGGGCCTCAAATGCTGGGAATTTTCCTGGGTGATCGAGAGCAACGAGAGCTCGCGCGGGACACTCGAGCGCGCCGGGACCAGGCGCAGCAAGACTTACCGGATCTACGATCGGGCGATCTGACGCCCGGTCGCGTTGTCGAGGGCCTCGGCACGAGAACGGCAACCGAGGCGCGCGCAATCAGAGCCAGCGCGCATCGCGATACCACTGTGCGGTTGCACGAAGGCGATCGGCGAGCGGGGCCGCGGGCGACCAACCCAGTTGTCGCCGCGCTTTGGCGGACGAGCACGTCCACGAACCCGCGAGCAGTTCGGAGATCTTGTCGCGGCCGATCCACCCCGGGCGGCGACGGAGCCGCGACACGACATCGCCACCTTGACCCATTGCCCGTATCGCCCATTCCGGCACGTGGATGATGCGGGCCCCCTTTCTCCCGAGCGCGTGAGCGATCGCGGTGCCGAGCTCCACATGCGAAAGATCCTCCGCCGCGGCGAAATAGATGCCGCGCCCCGGGTCGTCGCCCGCAATGCGCTCGCCCCGCTGCGCCGCGAGCACGATGCATTCGACGACATCCGCCACAGCGATGAGCGAGATGCGCCGGTCGCCGCGTCCGGGAACGACGTGGACGCCTGAACGAGCGATCGGCCTGAACACCTCGTAGACGCCCCTGTCCCCCGCGCCGAACACGACGCACGGCCGCACTATTGTGATGGGCACCGCAGCGGCGTATCGGGCGGCCGCCTGCTCGCCGGCCAGCTTGCTCCGTCCATAATCCGAAACGGGCGTCGGCGGATCGCTCTCCGTTCTCGGCGTCTCGCCCGAAGGCCCCGCGCCGGCAATCGACGAGACGAGCACGAGCACTGGGGGGGCCGCCTGCTCGGCGCACGCCGCGGCGACCACGTTGACGCCCCCGGCGTTCACGCGCATGAAATCTTGCGGACACATCGCCCGCAGAAGGCCCGCGAGGTGGAACACGACCCGCGCGTTCGATGCCGCCAGGACGCGGGAGACGCCCGCCCGATCATCGATCTCGCATATCGCGTGTTGGGCACCCGCGGCGCGTAACTCGTCGACGGGCGACGTCGCACGCACCAGGCAGGACACGCGGAATCCGCGCGCAACGAGCCGGCGCACCAGGTGCCTGCCGATGAATCCGCTGGCGCCGGTGACCACAACCGATTGCTGAGCTGTGGGGTTCATGCGCTCGAACGTGCCGGTATCGAGAACTTCCGTCGGCACGATACTCGCCATACTTGGGCCAACTCAGCCGGTCGTTCGTCTCGGCAGCAGTCGATCAAGGTCCCGCATGAGCGATCGCCGACACGCAACATGGACCGCACTACCTGACACGCTGCCGGACACCGGGACTGAGGCGAAGGTCAATGCCTCCGTACCCAATCGCATGACATGCAGACCGGGTACTTCGCGTACTCAAGATTCCCGAAATCGTTCCGGACCCCGGATAGCACGGGACCATTCCACACTTCCTGCACAGTCTGGATGTTGAGATCTCCCAGAACCTGAACACCGTTGGAGTCCATGCAACAGGTCACCACCCTGCCGTCCCAGAGTACCGACATGGAAGTCCAAGGGAAATAGCACACGGAATCGATCTTCGTCCCCAGGGGGTTGTAGGCCCTTCCGCCCCCGTAGTTGTGCAACGTGGCGACATTCAAACAATCACCAGCCTGTCGATCGATGAGAGGGCCCCACAGAGACCTGAACTCCGCCACCTTGGCATGGTTCGTTTCGTTGGGAAGATATTGAAGGATCAGCCGGGGGGTTTCGCTCTTCAATTCCTTGCGAATCCTCAAGAAGTCTTTGATGTTCTGGAGCGTGACCTTGAAGTCCAGCCTCTTCATGGTGTTGTTGTACGATTCTTCGTCTGTGCCGTAAAAACTGATCTTCATCTTGTCCAGCCCGGCGCTGATGATCTTCGTCGATGTCTCGGGAAACAGGCGCGAAGCGTTCGAGACGATATAGGTATGCGTGATTCCGCAATTCTTCGCGAGCCGGATCTTGTCGGGCAGCAGCTTGTCCAGAAGCGGTTCGCCGAACCCGTGCAAATGCGTGACGGGCTTGCGGCTCTCGCTGGACGCTTCTTTGATGATCTTCTCGAAGAGCCCAAAGTCCATGAAGCCGCGTTTTCTCGATAGCGTGTCGCGAGGGCACATGACGCAATCGGCGTTGCAGAGATTCGTGTTTTCGATCATCAGCACGGTCGGCAACGGAAGGTGATACTTGTAGTGGGGATAGAACACCAAGGGGGTCTTGGCCAGACCCAGAAGGAGCTTGGTCTTCGTGTCTCCGATATTCAGCATGATCGGCCGAGGGTCATGTTCATGCGCGCGTTGTATCGCCGGCACGGCAAATCGTCTGTGCGTTACCGCACGGAAAATCCGCGGCCATCCGGAAAACGCTGCGAAACTGAAATGAAGCCGGCAAGGACGCCCGCATCGGGCGCTTCAACCGGACCCATCGCAAGGAAGTCCTGACTCCCAATCCTGAAAAGTGTCCTTGCGCGTCAGCCGCCCAGCATCGCCTTCTTGAGGCCTCGCTCGGCCGGCTTGTCGCCAAGCCAGATCCGGGTGAGCGCGCTGTTGAACTCCGCTCCCGGAATCACGCCTCTGGCCTCGCCGTTGAGGGCGACCTTCGTGCCGCCGTCGACGAAATCCAGAGTGAGGACATCCTTTGCCTTCACATCCACATCCCTGAACTCCGTCAAGATCCGCACGAGCTCATCCGTCGATGCCTTGACCGCCGCCATCTCGGCGGGCGAATTGTTGGCGTTAAGGCCGCCGACCAAGGCGCCGACCAGCTGGTCCGACGTCAGATCCCGAAGGAGGTTCATCTGGATCCGTCGCGGACCCCGCGCCAGCACGCCCGCAAGATCCTCGGCCTTCTGCGGCAGATACAGGCTCCCGACGTAGATCTTGAAAAACAGCTTGATGCGAATGCCGGCGCCGTTCAGCACCAGCGCCTGCCCGCCGACCGATACCCTATCGGCGAGCGGGACTCCCGCCACTTCCGCGGCGAACGCCGGCGCCCCGAGGCACAACGCGAATACCAGACAAGCGAACCTGCGTATCACCAAGCCCTCCGTTGCTGTTGCCCACGCGCGGCCAAGCTGCCTCGCCCGCGCAGTTTCGTGAAACGAGCAGGCCGACCGCTCATAACGAGTTGGTCCCCTCGAAGGAAATCCAACTCTACGACGGGCCTGCCGGGACAGCGTATCACGGGTTCAGGCGGGAAGCAGACAATGAAATCGATCGAAGCTGTCATTCAAGCCCCGTCCGACGAACGATTGGCGCGACGGAGTCGACTCGACTCACTCCGACCGGGGACTCTCCGAAGCAGAACTTTGGGCAAGCCGCCAATCGTTACTTCATGAATCGAATGCCCGTCGATGTTGCTGCAAGGAGCAGCTCTGCACTAGCTTGACCGTCGCTCCTCGATTGCCGGGAGATCCATCGGCGTCGGCGACACTTCCACATTGATCGAGCCAAATTGCAGGTGGTGCATGAATTCGCGAAGGATCAAGAGCGCCGCCGCCGACTCGCGATCCAGTGGAAAGGCATTGGATCGGGGCGATTGTCCGAGTGCTTCCGAAACGAATCGGCCGAACGTCTGCTCCACCAATTCGAGCCGGAGGATCATGGACGCGCCTGCCGGAACCCCGGCAGTCGTCGCGATTTGGCGGATGACTTCGTCCGTCGTGAAGAGCGTTGACCGATTTCGCAGCATTGGCCCTGCGCGCGCCACTTCATCCTCGATCGCGGCGATCGCATGCTCCAGTTCCCCTTCGGTCGGTGAGAAGTGCCGGAAGTGTTCGCGAGCCACCCTGCGCGAGCCGATTTCGAGCATGAGGACCGCCTCAGGCGCGGCATCATTGCCCGTGACGACACCAGTTCGTTCGTCTCCGACGTGCAGCAGTGTCGCCCGGACCCCCAATGTCGGAATGCGGCTTCGTATCGCGCAGTAGCACCTGCGGATCTCCAATTCGGCGGCCGTGAGGACGCCCTCGCCCGAGCCGTGTGGCGTCGATCTTGGCCAGGAACGTGCACTCACGGATTCGCCTTTCAGGAGGATTGACGTGACGAAATGTGAATCAGAACCACTGTCGCTCGGTACCGCGCGACGAAGCCTGGTTACTGGGCGAGTCCGATCTGCTTCATGAAGTAGAACGGGTTGTTGACGCCCGTTATCAGATGCCGATCCAGGCAGGTGCGATGGCCGTACCGCGTCCGGCGCCATAACCGAAGTAGATGTTCAGCCCGGCGAGCGGCTCGAGATAGCGGGCATTGCGCAGCCCGCCCGCATCCACCGGAGCGAATCCCATACTCTGGATGAGCGACTTCACGCTCTCCTTGGCAGCGGCGTCGTCGCCGGCGAAGTACACCGGCACGGTCGCTTCGGCCAGCTCGGGGCCCCCGGCGATGACTTGCGCGAACACCGTATTGAACGTCTTGACGACCTTCGCACCCGGGAATGCCTTCTGGATCTCTTCCGAAGCGGAAGTGCTGTGGCCGATGGTGAGGCCCATGTAATCCGCGGTGAGCGGATTGGTGACGTCGACGATCACCTTGCCTTTCAGATCGCCGGCAGACTGCAGTGCCGCCACAGCGTCCGGATAGGCCGTGGCCACGACGACCACGTCCGCACCATCGGCCGCAGCTTTGTCCTTGAAGACAGCGCCGGTCGTGCGCGCCAGTTCCTTCGCCTTGTCGGCGTTCCTGCCGGTGATCACGAGCGCGTGCCCGGCCTTGGAAATCTGTGCCGCCAGGGCCGAACCCATGTTGCCCGAGCCGATCAGCGTGACCTTCATATGCCACCTCCGTTTGGTTGGTTTCCCGCGGGACCGGAAGTCCATCCGGTCGCGATAGAGGCATTACAGCAGTTGCCTGGAAGTGAATAAACCGCCAGAATTAACATTTACTGTTTACTTATAAGCAATAGTCATGGCAATCGACGTGTTGACCGGCATGCGGGTATTCACCACGGTGGTGGACGCGGGAAGCTTCGCGAAGGCGGCCGACAAGCTCGATCTGTCGCGTGGCATGACTTCGCGCTATGTCGCCCAGATCGAGACGCATCTGGGCGTGCGGTTGCTCAATCGCACGACGCGAAGGCTTTCGCTCACCGAATCGGGCAATGACTACTATCAGCGCGCGACACAGGTGCTGGCCCTCGTCGACGAGGCCGAGCATGCGGCCGCGCACGAAGCGTCGAAACCCAGCGGTACTCTGCGCGTCAACACCTCGGTAGCCTTCGGCGCCCGACATGCGGGTGGGGCGATCAGCGGCTATCTGCAGCGCTATCCGGAGGTCCGGGTGGACCTGACTCTCAACGACCGCGTCGTGGATCTCGTCGAGGAAGGATTCGATGTTGCCGTGCGCATTGCACGAAAGATTGATCCCGGTCTGGTCGCACGACCGATCACGCGCGCGCGCATGGTCGCATGCGCGTCCCCGGAATACATTCGTCGGCACGGCATGCCGAAATCGCCGGCTGATCTAGTCCGCCACAACTGTCTGACGTATGCCTACGCGGGGCTGCAGAATGAGTGGCATTTCACGCGCAGGAACCGCGACGAAACCGTCAAGGTCGGCGGCAACCTGCACGCAAACAATGGGGACATCCTGTCCCACGCAGCGGCAGTCGGCCTCGGCGTGACCGTTCAACCCACATTCCTGGTCTACGAGCTGCTGCACGCAGGGAAGTTGATCCGTGTCCTGGGGGGTTGGGAGGCGGATGAATCGACGATCTTCGCCGTGTACCCCAGCCGGCAATTTCTGCCACCGAAGGTACGCACGTTCATCGACTTCATGGTGGAACGCTTCGGAGACAATCCCTACTGGGATCGCGGCATCGCGTGAACGCGTTCGGTCGGGCCGTCCGAGCCCATTCAATAGACGATCAGGGGAGCACCGAAATGCGAATGCGCTTAGGCTGGAGCACCACGAAACTGCCTGTGAGCCGATCCGCGTGCTTGCGTACCAGATCGAGCATCCGGGCCCCGACGGTTGACCGAGCGCCCGCCGGAAACCGAATCAACACGACACCCACACTCTTGCTTCCGGCCGCGCGAACACCAGTTGCCCGAAGTCTTTGTCCTCGGTGAGCAGAATCCGGCAGTCGCGGAGCGCCAGCGCAATTACACCCTCGTCGTCAGAGCCGGCCAAAACCTCTGCTACGGATAGAACGTCGAAGCCCTCAGTCCGAAGCGCGCGAACAGCGGCGAAGTCGCAACTCTCGTCGGCGAGAAAGCGCAACATCGCAATGGCGGCTGCGCACTACAAGATTTCTTCGTGGGCGAGCGCAACGGCGGCGTAGGTCATTGCAGCGCGAATATCCTCGCGCTTCAGATTGGGATAAGCGTCGAGCAAGTCCTCTTCGGTCGCGCCCTCCCCCAGCTTACGCAGGACCAGCTCGACCGGGATCCGCGTGCCGCGGATGACTGGCTTGCCCAGCATGACGTTGGGGTTGACTTCGATACCCTCAGGCAGCGCCATGATGTCTTCTCCTCGGTTCGATTGCCGTAGCGATACTAACGCGAGCTGCGAGCAGCGCGGCGCTCCGATTCCCACGCTTACCCATACGGGAGAGTTTAGCATTCGCCGCGCGTTCAGGTGACGAGGTCACCCCGTGCGCTGCTCCGGTGGTGGTCAATACTTCGTACCTGCAGGAAAAGGAGTCTGCGAACATCATCGCTACCCCCTGAAGCACGCCCAAGGAAGGCAAGAAGGGCTACGAAATAGCTACGGTATCAATCCGAAATCGCGGCGGCATTCGGTCAGGCGAAGACGATCGACAGGCGGCCGTCTTTCCGCGACCGTGGCGTCGCTTTGACGACGATCTGCACATCGCGTCCAAGCTTGACCAGACAGTCCATCAATCGGCGCTCGGAAACACCGCGGAACCGACCGCTCAGCAGATTGGAAAGCTTGGGCTGAGGCATCCCCAGCAACCGCGCGGCCTGAGTCTGGGTAAGACCTTTGCGTTTGATGATCTCGGCAATCTTGCTCACGAACTGGGCCTTGATCAGCATCGCGTCGGCGTCAGCAAACCCGAGATCCGCGTAGACGTTGCCGGTGCCCATCTCCACTTCCACACCTTTCACTTTGGGATTGGCAGCGCGAGCAAATTCCTCTTTGCGCTACCGACCCGTGCCAGCGACTTCAATTCAGGAGGAGGCTTCGCCGCCATGGGAGATTATATCCATATAGATATAATGACGCAATGATAAGGAGGTGTGCCTTTGGCTGGACGCTGAAGCGAGGGAAGTTACGCGCGGCTTCGCCGCCACTCTGCTCGAACCAGCGGAAACCACGTATTGGGCGATGGCATGGTCCTTGCATCTGCTCTATGCAGTTTAAGAATCGAGTTGTCGATTTTGTTCCGTACAACTTTCGCTGCAGTGATCTTGGGCGCAGCACGTGCTGCGCCAAAGATGTTGCCGATCGCTATTCTGGCCCTATGACGCGTCACACACTGACCTTGTCGGCGGAGAAACTCCAACTCGGCATGTTCGTGGCCGATTTGGATCGGTCCTGGGAAGGTACGCCGTTCCCTCTCCAGGGGGTTCTCATGCGTGACCCAAGTGAGGTCAATTACCTGCGCCAGGCGTGCCGCCACGTCGTCGTCGACGTCGATCGCTCCACGGTGGACTTGGTCGGCTATCGCGCAGACCTGGGGCGCCTGCCACTGGATGGCCCCTTGGAGCACGCCGGCCGAGATACGGCGCGCTTCCGGTTCGGGCAATGGATACGCAACTGGTGCGCAACGATCGCGGGCGCTCTGCGTCGGCGCCATGTCGTCGATCGCCAGCCACCGACCGGAGTGGCCTCGACGCCGGCACACATCGAACTGGTCAACCGCTCCATCCGCGCCGGCAGGAAGCCGGCACGCTTCCGGTTCGGGCAATGGATGCGCAACTGGTGGGAAAGGATGGTGGTGGCTCTGCACGCGCGCCATCTCGTCGGCCGCCGGCCGCTGACCCGATTGGCGGGGATGCCGACAGACATCGAACTGGTCACCTACCGCGACACCAAGTCCTTCGACGAGGCTATCGGTCCCGCCCGCGAAACATGTCGCGAAATCGAAGAAACAATGAAGAATGTCATGGGCAACCTCACTGACAATCGTGAGATCGAAGCCGACCTTCTCAACATGGCTGCAAGCGAACTCGTCGCAAGCGTTGCCGCCAATCCCGAAGCCATGATGTGGCTGACGCGCATGCGTGAGCAGAATGAGCGCACCTACAAGCACAGCGTCGAAGTCGCCATCTACATGGTCACGTTCGGACGCCATCTCGGATACCCGCCGGATCATCTGAAGAAGCTGTGCATGACCGGGCTTCTGCTCGATGTCGGCATGACGCAGCTCGACAATGCCATGCTCGAGAAAGCGGGCCCCCTCTCGGAAAGCGAGCGGGCCGCAATCCGCCAGCATGTCGACTACGGCCTGCAAATGCTCGCCAACGTACCCGGCCTCGACGCCGATGTTCGCGAGGCCATCGCCGAACACCATGAGCGCTTGGACGGCAGTGGATATCCGCTTGGTCTCAAGGGCATCGACACGAGCTTCGCCGGCCGCATGGTGGCCATCGTCGACACATTCGCCGCGCTCACCTCGCATCGGCCGTACGCCGAGCCCCTGTCGGCATTCAACGCGATGAAGATACTGTCCGAAGGTGCAGGCAAAATCTTCCATGAGCCTCTGGTCGAGCAGTTCGTCCAGGCGATCGGTCTGTTTCCGGTCGGATCTTTGGTCGAGCTGTCCTCCGGCGAAGTGGCCGCCGTGGTGAGCCACAACAAGATTCGGCGCCTGAAGCCGCGCGTGCTCGTTCTGACCGATGCCAACAAGTCGCCGCTTACCGCTCCACACGAGCTGAATCTGCTGGTGGACCCCGACGATAACGACGATGAGCCGTTGCGGATCTGGCGTGGCTTGCCCGCGGGCGCGCACGGCGTCAACAGCCGCGACTATTTTCTTAACTAGTAACTTGGCTCAACGGCGCGCTCACATGGGTCTACTGGAGCTTCGGCGCGCGAAACGCCCCGGCCGATCCGATGCGGCCGAGGTGACATCGTCGTCGTTCGAGCTCGGCCGTGACGACTTCACGCAGTGGTTGGATGGCCCGCTTCGACAGGCGTCGGGCTCGGTGACGGCCTTCGCCCTGCTCGTGATCAATCTGCGCCGTTCCGATCGCGCGGCGGCGTTGATGCGCCGGCCGCTGGCCGAGGCTGGTAGCGTCGAAGCGGCGCGGCGCGTGTCGGAAGCCCTGCGCCCGCAGGATAGGTTCGCGCGCCTCGGCCCGGAGCACCTCATGCTGGTCTTGCCCGGGATCGGTGACGTTGCCGTTGTCCGTTTGGCCGTGAATCGCCTCCTCAGCAATTTCGAAGCGCCGATAGAGACGGGCAATACAAAGATCCGCATGCGTCCATGCGTGGGCTGCGCCTTGTCTTCCGCGACTGCGCCCGTCGATGTCGAGGCATTGTTAAGCGCCGCCGATAACGCTTGTGTTGCTGCGAGCTCGGCCGAAAGCGCATTTGCGCTCGCGCCGCCGCTTGCGGCCGGCGCGAGCGAATCCGAGGACATGCGGGACGATTTCCATGCCGCGCTGTGTGCAAACGAGCTGGAAGTCTGGTTCCAGCCTCAGCGAGATGTCGCGTCAGGTGTCTGCCGCGCGGCCGAAGCGCTGCTGCGCTGGCGCAACAAGCGGTGTGATCGCATGATTTCTCCGGCACTGGCGGTCGAGATGGCCGAGAACCACGGAATGATGACCGCGCTCACCACGTTCGTGCTCAACACATCCCTGCGTCAGTTGAGCGAACTCCGCCGAGCGGGAATCGAATTGCGGATCGCCGTCAATGCTTCTCCATCCCAGCTGCGCGACCCCGAGTTTCCCGCGCTGGTCACGCGGGCGCTGGAAACATGGAGCGTACCCGCGGACAGGCTCACGCTCGAAGTCACCGAGGGCGCCGTCATGGTGGACGTCGAAGAATCGCTCCGCGTCATGCACCGGCTAAAGCAGCGGGGCGTGCGCCTGTCGATCGACGACTTCGGTACCGGCTACTCGTCGCTGGCGTATTTGCAGCGCATGCCAGTGGATGAACTGAAGATCGACAAGGCGTTCGTGCAGAACATGCTCGAAAACAGAGGCGACGAACAGATCGTGCGCTCAATCATCGATCTCGCGCACAATTTCGAGCTGGAGGCCGTAGCCGAAGGCGTGGAAAAACTCGCCACGGTCGAGCTTCTTGCGCGCCTCGGCTGCGACGTGATTCAGGGCTACGCTTACGCCCGCCCCATGCCGGCGACCTTGGTCCCCGCGTGGTGGGCAAATCACGGCAATTGATCGGCGGGAGCAATTAGCGAACAAGTTGATCCACGTGCTGACTGCCGGCATGTGCGGCGGGTGGAATCGCGCAAGCAGACGCCTGCGTTGGCGGATTACCGTACCCTCGATCATCTCGTACCCGGGGCGCGACCACCGCCTGCATCGCTGAGCAAATGGCCGGCAAGTAAGAGGCTTACAGATCGCCCGTTGACAAGGTCACGTACAGCGGCAAACCAAAAATCTTCTGAGGAACCACCAACCCCAGCCCAACCCCGGAACCGGAAGGAACGTCAGCCGCCAGCCCAACTTCCTAATTTTTTGGTGGCCAAGGGCACACTCGCATTCCGCCTGTAAACCCGCGTGGATACTGGGTTTCGGACGATTCGAGTTTCGCAGTTACCCCCAAAGTTACCCCCGCCACGAATTGACAACGCAATAGTCACGCGGCAGGCATAGCCTCAAGCTGCTCCGCGGACTTCATCAGACCTTTCAGGATCGCATCGAGCACGTGCGGCGGAAATCCCTTCGGCAGATCCTTCTGGACCGACGCGATGACGGCCGGCGTCGCGGCCAGAATATCCTGGATCAGCGGCTCCGCGGTTTCACC